>DATGJQ010000001.1:0-18030 GCA_035295105.1 Candidatus Acidiferrales bacterium
GTAATTGCGGTGTCGCATGCTTGGTTTCTCCGGAGGCTCTGGATTACAGGCCCGCGGTTTCCTCCGGCGTCAGGGGTGCAGTCTGGCTGGGGAGCGGCGGCCAGATGATGCGGCCGTGCTCGTCGAACTTCATGCCCAGGCTCAGGCCCATCTTGTTCAGGATTTCCTTGATTTCGTTGAGCGATTTGCGGCCGAAGTTTTTGGTCTTCAGCATTTCGTTCTCGCTCTTTTGCACCAGCTCGCGAATGGTCTGGATGTTGGCGTTCTTCAGGCAGTTGTAGGAGCGCACGGAAAGTTCGAGTTCCTCTACCGAGCGGTCCAGATGCTCGACGCGCGGATCGTTGTAGGACTCGACGGACTCTTCGACCACTTCGGGCTGTTCCTCGAAGTTGATGAAGATGCTCATGTGGTCCTTGATCAGCTTGGAGGCCAGACCGATCGCGTCCTGCGGCGTGATGGCGCCGTTGGTCCACACTTCCAGCGAAAGCTTTTCGTAATCGGTCATCTGTCCGAGACGCGCCGCTTCCACCGCGTAGTTGACCTTGCGCACCGGCGAGTGCACCGAATCCACCGGGATGTAGCCGATGGGCAGATCCTCGTCAAAGTTGCGGTCCGCGGACACGTACCCGCGGCCGTTCTTCACGCGCATTTCGAGCTGCAGTTTGCCGCCTTCGTTGACCGTGGCGATGTAGACCGTCTTGTCGAGCACGGCGAAGTCCGAGTCTTCCTCGATCATCGCGCTGGTCACCACACCCGGATTTTCCACGTTCACGAAAATCGTCTTGGCCTGATCGTTGTTCAGCTTCAGCGGAACCTGCTTGAGGTTCAGGATGATGTCGGTGGCGTCTTCCACCACGCCGGGAATCGACGAGAATTCGTGCAGCACACCTTCGATCTTCACGGCGGTGATGGCCGCGCCTTCAATCGAGCTCAGGAGCGCGCGGCGCAGCGAATTGCCGACCGTGGTGCCCCATCCGCGCTCGAACGGCTGCGCGGAAAATTTTCCGAACTTGTCGGTCAGCGACTCGAGTTCGGTCGCCAATCGCTTTGGTTTCTGAAAACCCTTCCACATTTGTTAAGTCCTTCCTCCCCGCAAACGCGAGGCGTTCAAATCTCTGTGTTCAGAACCGGAAATCCCGGAAAATCCCAGAAAATCTCAGATTTGAAATTTCAAATTTGAGATCCAAAAGTCTTACTTCGAGTACAGCTCGACGATCAGCTGCTCGGTGATAGGCGGCGTCTGCACGTTTTCGCGCTTCGGCAGGGCGGCCACTTTGGCTTTGTATGCGTCGCGATCCACTTCCAGCCACGGCACGGCGTTCTGGCTTTGCGCCACGTTGCGCGCTTCGAGCACCATGGCGTTCTGGTGCATCTTGTCCTTCAGCGCAATTTCCTCGCCGACGTCGACGAGGTACGACGGAATGTTGACCTTTTTCCCGTTGATCAGCACATGGCCGTGCAGAACGATCTGCCGCGCCTGCGAGCGCGAACTGGCGAATCCCGCGCGCCACACGGCGTTGTCCAGGCGGCGCTCCAGCATCACGATCAGGTTTTCGCCCGTGGGTCCCTGGGCGCGCTCGGACTTTTCCACGTAGTTGCGGAATTGCCGCTCGAGGAGACCGTAAGTGCGCTTCACTTTTTGTTTTTCGCGCAACTGCAGGCCGTAACCGGCCAGCTTCTTCACGCGGCGCGACTGCCCGTGCTGCCCCGGAACGAAGTTGCGCTTTTCAATGGCGCACTTCTCCGTGAAACACCGCAGGCCTTTCAGGAACAGCTTCTGCCCTTCGCGGCGGCAGAGCCGGCAAACTGCTTCTCTGTGACGTGCCAAATTCGTTTCTCCTTATCGCTTGCTTCTCGAACTCAAACTTCAGGGGCTAAAGCCCTTCTTCGCTTCTGCCCTGATGTCGCGGCTGAAGCCGTGACCCACAAAACTTAACCACTCGGCAACAGCAGGCTGGAAATCGCCTGCCATCGATGCAGTCCAATCTCAGACGCGGCGGCGCTTCGGCGGACGGCAGCCGTTGTGCGGGATCGGCGTTACGTCCTTGATGTGCACGATGTGCAAGCCGGCCGAGGCCAGCGCGCGGACGGCGGATTCACGGCCGGAGCCGGGGCCCTTCACGCGCACTTCGATCGATTTCATTCCGTACTGGTCACGCGCCACGCCCGCGGCGGATACCGAGGCCTGCTGCGCCGCATATGGCGTGCCTTTGCGCGATCCCTTGAAGCCGATGGAACCGGCGGAAGACCACGAAACGGTGCGGCCATCCGGGCCGCAGATGGTGACGATCGTGTTGTTGAACGTGGCCTGGATGTGGGCCACGCCGTGAGGCACGATGCGCTTCTCGCGCTTCTTCTTGAATTCCTTCTTCTTTTTGGTTGCTGCTTTTGCCGGCGCCTGTACGCCTGCGTCCTGCTGCGGTTCTTTTGCCAAGTCAGTACCCTCGCTTCAAACTTGCCGGTCTCTCCAACCAATCTCTCTTGTAGGACAGGCTTCAGCCTGTCGCTTTTGAGCTTCGGTGCACGCCCTTTGATTTCGGTGCACGCAAATCTAAACCTGACAGGCTGAAGCCTGTCCTACTTACTTGCGCGCGGCTACTTTCTTCTTGGCCGCCACTGCGCCCTTGCGCGGTCCCTTGCGGGTGCGCGCGTTCGTGTGCGTGCGCTGTCCGCGCACCGGGAGATTGCGCCGGTGCCGCAGTCCGCGGTAGCACTGAATTTCGATCAGCCGGCGGATGTTCATCTGGACCTCCTTGCGGAGGTCTCCTTCGACGCGGCCCTCGGATTCAATAGCCTGGCGAAGCTGGTTCACTTCTTCTTCGGTCAGGTCCTTGACCTTTTTCGTCTCGTCGACACTGGCCTTGGCGCACAGGCGCCGGGCGCGCGGCTGCCCGATCCCATAGATCGACGTCAGGCCGACCCAGATGCGCTTCTGCGGCGGTAAGTCCACTCCTGCGATACGTGCCATGCTCGTTCCTCAGTTTTCCTGCGGGCATTGGTTGCCGCCCGCACCTGCAAATAAATTGATCCCCGTGAAATTACCCCTGGCGCTGCTTGTGCTTGGGATTGGTGCAGATCACGCGCACCACGCCGCGCCGGTGAATCACCTTGCATTTGTCGCAAATCTTTTTTACCGATGCCCGAACTTTCATTTCCTGCTCCTCGCCTGAATGCTCAACCTAAATGTTATTTGTAGCGGTACACAATGCGGCCGCGCGTCAGGTCGTACGGCGAAAGCTCCACCGCGACCTTGTCACCGGCCAGGATGCGGATGAAATTCTTGCGCATCTTTCCGGAAATGTGCGCCAGCACCTGGTGCTTGTTTTCGAGTTCCACCTTGAACATCGCGTTGGGCAGCGGCTCGATCACCGTGGCCATCACTTCAATCGCGTCCTCTTTCGGATTGGAGGCGTCGGCCTTGCGCTTTTCCGGTTCGGGTCTCTTGCCCATGTTCCCCCTCGCGCCCGCTACCAAGACGGCCCCTGCATTTCGCGGGGACGCGTCAGCACCCAGGGTCCATTCGAGGTCACCGCGACGGTATGCTCAAAATGCGCGGACTTCGTGCCGTCAGCCGTCACCGTGGTCCAATCGTCGTCCAACACACGCACGTCCGGGCCGCCGATATTTACCATCGGCTCGATGGCCAGGACCATGCCTTCCTGCAGGCGCGGGCCGCGGCCCGGTTCGCCGTAATTGAGCACGTTGGGCTCCTCATGAATATGCGTGCCGATCCCGTGGCCGCAAAGGTCCCGTACCACCGAGTAGCCGTTCTTGCGTTCGGCCCACTCCTGCACCGTGGCCGAAATGTCGGAAAGCCGGTTGCCCACGCGCACCTTTTCAATCGCCAAGTCCAGGGATTCCCGGGTCACCTGCAGCAGCCGCTTCAACTCCGGTGAAATTTCGCCCACCGGAACCGTGACCGCGGCATCCGCGTAATAGCCCTGGCACTCCACACCGAAATCGAGCGAAATGATGTCGCCCTCCTGAAGCACCCGCGACTTCGACGGGATGCCGTGCACCACTTCCTGATTCACCGAAGTGCACAGCGTCGCCGGGTAGCCCCGGTAATTCTTGAACGCCGGGCGAACTTTGCGTTCCGCGGTCTTGCGTTCCGCGTACTCATCCAGTTCCTTGGTGCTCACTCCCGGCTTGGCCATCCCCCGCAATTCGTTCAACACTTCCCAAATCACCAGGCCGGCTCGGTGCATTTTGTCCAACTCCGCCTGTGATTTGCAGACAATCATGTCAGCGCTTTCGCTCCATCCAGAATCCTGGCAATGGCCCCGGTCACCGAATCGGCGTCGGCCATGGCGTCCACCGGAGTCAGCAGCCCGCGCAGCGTGTAATACTTGACCAGCGGCTGCGTTTGCCGGTCATACGCCGCCAGGCGCTCGCCAATCACGCCCTCGGAATCGTCCGGGCGGTGGATCAACTCGCTGCCATCGACGTCGCAGATGCCTTCGCGCCGGGGCGGACGGTCGTAGATATTATAGATGTGCCCATCGGCCTTGCAGATTCTTCTGCCGGTCAGCCGGCGCATCAGGAGGGCCGGATCGACCACCATGTGAAGCACCACGGTGCAGCGCAGGTGGTGCTCCCGGCAAATCCGCTCCAGGTCATCGGCCTGCTGCAAGGTGCGCGGAAAGCCATCAAAAACGAAGCCGCTGGCGCAGTCCGGCTGGTTGATCCGGTCCTCGACCATTCCCAGCACGATTTCGTCGGGAACCAGTTCGCCGCGCTCCATCAGAGGCTTGGCCTTGCGCCCGAGTTCGGTTCCGCGCTGGATATGATCGCGAAACATGTCCCCGGTCGAAAGGTGCGGCAACTCGTACCGCTGCGCGATACGCTGAGCTTGCGTCCCTTTGCCGGCCCCCGGAGGGCCCAGCAGGATGACCGCACGCCCCAGTCCCTTCAAAACGCCTGCCGCGCCACGCTCAGCCGTAACGTCGGCCACGCAGCTTCCCCTTCTTCACAAACCCTTCGTAGTTCCGCATCACCAGTTGGGCCTCAATCTGTTGCACCGTGTCCATCGCTACCCCGACAACGATTAATAGCGACGTACCGCCAAAGTAGAAATTGACTTTCAACCCTTCCAGAACGAAGCGCCACATATGATTGTCAAACCATGTGCCCACCAGCGGCAGGTGTTGAAGGTGAATGCCCGCCATCAGCCATTCGGGCAGGAGGCAAACCGCCGCGAGATACACGCCGCCCACAAACGTCAATCGCCGCAACACCCGGTCGATGTGTTCGGAAGTGTTGCGCCCGGGGCGTATGCCGGGGATGAATCCGCCGTACTTGCGCATGTTGTCCGCAAGCTCGGTGGGATTGAACACAATGCCCACATAGAAGAACGCAAACAGGATAATCAGAACGATATAGACCAGAACATACCAAGGCTCGCCCCAGGCCAGGTTGGTCGCCAGCCAGTCAAAGGCCTTGAATTTGCGGCCGAGGAACAGGTTGATGGTGCCCGGAAACGTCAACAGCGAGCTGGCAAAAATCGGCGGAATCACGCCTCCGGAATTAACGCGCAGCGGCAGGTAGGTCATCTGCCCGCCCATCATGCGGCGGCCCATCACACGCTTGGCGTACTGGACCGGGATGCGCCTCTGCCCGCCCTCCACAAAGACGATGACGCCGATCACGGCGATCATCATGGCCATCATTAAAATCAGCGCGAGGCCGGTGAACGGGCCCCACTGCGCGGTGCGGAACTTGTCAAACATGTCTCCGACGGCGCGCGGCAGGCCCACCACGATTCCGGCGAAGATGATAAGCGACATCCCGTTGCCGACGCCGCGCTCGGTAATCTGCTCGCCGAGCCACATGATGAACGCCGAACCGGTGGTTAGCGTGAGAATGGTCATCAGCACGAAGGCGATGCCCGGGTTGTAGACCAGCGGCTGGTTGCTCGGCCCTCCGGTCTTTTCCAGGGTGATGGCGATCGAGAACGACTGCACTACGCTCAGCAGGATCGTCAGGTAGCGCGTGTACTGCGTAATCTTGCGGCGGCCGAGTTCGCCCTCTTTTTGCAGCCGCTCGAGATAGGGCCACACCACCTGCATCAACTGCAGAATGATGGACGCCGTGATGTACGGCATGATGCCCAGCGCGAAAATGGTCAGCCGGCGGAAGTTGCCGCCGCTGAACAGGTCGATGACGCCCAGCACCGAGCCCTGGTTCTGCTGAAAGAATTGCGCCAGCACGTCGGTGTTGATGCCCGGCGTGGGCAGGAACGCGCCCAGCCGGTACACCGCCAGCATCGCCAGCGTGAACAGCAAACGCTTGCGCAGGTCCGGAATCCGGAACATGTTGGCGAACGCTTCAAAAAACTGGTTCATGACAGAATCTCGGCCTTGCCACCGGCCGCGGCGATTTTCTCCGCAGCCGACTTGCTGAATTTATGCGCCTGCACGGTGAGCGAGCTCTTCAGCTCGCCGTCGCCCAGAACCTTGATCTCCGCGCGCAGTTCGCGGATCAGTCCGGAACCGATGAGCAGGTCAGGAGTGACCGTCGTGCCGGCCGGAAAAATGTTCAGGCCCTCGACATTCACGACGGCGTATTCCACGCGCGTCGGATTGTGGAATCCGCGCTTCGGAATGCGCCGGCGCAGCGGCATCTGGCCGCCCTCAAAACCCGCGCGGCGCGAGTAGCCCTTGCGGGATTTCTGTCCCTTGTTGCCCTTGCCCGACGTTTTGCCGAGCTTCGAGCCGATCCCGCGTCCCACGCGCACCTTGCGGTGCCGCGACCCGCGCGGCGGCTTCAGATTGGATAAATTCACTGCCATGTTGTCCTCAATGTGCGATTCCCGCGCAACCAGCCTTGTCTTGCTCCGTCGCTTACTCTTCCACTACCACCAGGTGGCGCACCTTCAGAATCATTCCGCGCACCGCCGGCGTGTCCGGATGTTCCACCACCTGATTCATGCGGCGGAATCCCAGGCCGCGAATGGCCTGGCGCATCCCCTTGGGGCAGGCGATGAAGCTGCGAACCCACTTGATTTTCAGTTTTCCCTGCGCTTTGTTAGCCATGATTCGTGTCCGCCCCGCTGTCTGCTCCGGCTAGTTCTAATGCGTCAATTCCTCGACCGTTTTCGAGCGCAATTCCGCGACCTTGGCGACGTCCTTCAGGCGCAAGAGCGCGTCAAACGTGGCCTTGATCACGTTGTGCGGGTTCGACGTGCCAATCGATTTCGTCAGCACATTGGAAATTCCCGCAACCTCCATCACCGCGCGCACCGGGCCTCCGGCAATGATTCCGGTTCCGTCGGGCGCGGGCTTCAGCATCACCTGCCCGGAACCGTACAGGCCCAGCACCTGGTGCGGAATGGTGGTGCCCTTCAAATTCAGGTGAATCAAGTTCTTCTTGGCTTGCTCGATGGCCTTGCGGATGGCCATGGGCACTTCGCGGGCCTTGCCCATGCCGAACCCGGCGTTGCCGTTCTGATCGCCCACCACCACCAGCGCGGAAAAACTCAGGTTCTTGCCGCCCTTGACGACTTTCGTCACGCGCTGGATGGCCACTACCTGGTCCTTCAAACTGTTGGCGTTGACTTCAATATTGCGCCGGACCGCCAGTGTCTCTCGCAAAATGTGTTTGGACATAAACTTAAAATTTCAACCCCGCTTCCCGGGCTGCTGCAGCCAGGGCTTCCACACGGCCGTGATACATGTACCCTCCGCGGTCGAACACCACCTGCTCGATCCCGGCGGCGCGGGCGCGCTCGGCGATTTTTTTGCCAATCACTTTGGCCGCCGCCACGTTGTTGCCGCCCTTCAGTTCCTTGCGCGTTTCCTTGTCAATCGAGCTGGCCGACACCAAGGTGCGGCCGCTCGTGTCTTCGATGACCTGCGCGTAGATGTGCCCGTTGGAGCGGTACACCGCGAGGCGCGGGCGCTGGGGCGTGCCCACGACGCGGGTGCGCACGCGCAGGTGCACGCGGCGGCGATGCTCATCGCGGGAAAGTTTTCGGACTGGTACGGTTGCCACGAGTCTCTCCTTCAATCAACAAACAACTAATCAAATTCCGTTTCGTTATGCGCCGGTCTTGGTGGCCGCGCCCGCTTTTCCGGCCTTCTTCTTCAACCGCTCGCCGGTGATGCGAATGCCCTTTTGCTTGTATGGATCGGGCGGCCGCAGGCCGCGAATGTTGGCGCAAACCTGCCCGACCTGGCCGCGATCCGCGCCGGTCACGGTGAGGTGCGTCTGCTTATCGACCGTAATCTGAATGCCCTCGGGGATATGAAACTCCACCGGATGCGAATAGCCCAGCGCGAAGCTGACCATCTTGCCTTTGAGCTCGGCGCGGTATCCGACGCCCACGATATCCATTTCCTTTTTAAAGCCGGTGGTCACGCCGGTGACCGCATTGGCCACCAGGGCCCGCGCCAGGCCGTGCAGCGCCGCCTGGTCGTCCGACTGGCGGATGGCGTGCAACTCGCCGCCCTTCTGCTCGAGGGTGATGCCCCGCGGCAGGTTCACGCTCATCTTGCCCTTGGGCCCCTGCACATCGATCTTGTCCGCCGCGAGCTGAATCTTCACGCCCGCCGGCACGGCAATCGGTTTTCTTCCAATTCGCGACATGGTTTCAGTACTCTCCCGCCAAACTTTACTCTTGCCGGATTTCTACCGGACCTCTACCAGACCTCGCACAACACTTCGCCGCCGATATGCGCCTTGCGCGCCGAGCGGCCGGTCATCACGCCCTTGGGCGTGGTCATGATGCTGATGCCCATCCCCCCGACCACCGGGCGGATGTCGCTCGAGCCGAGATAGCGCCGGCTGCCGGGCTTGGAGACGCGCTTCAGGTCGGTGATCACGCTGCGCTTGTCCGGCGTGTATTTCAGAAAGAGGCGCAGCGTCTTGCGCGTCTTGTTTTCCTCGATCAGCTTGTAAGTGGAGATGTAGCCCTCTTCCTTCAGGATGCGGGCCACTTCCACCTTCAGCTTCGAGGTGGGCACATCGACGCGCGCGTGGCGGGCTTTGGCCGCGTTGCGGATGCGCGTCAGGAGATCGGAAATGGGATCGGTTTGCATAGTCGTTTTTTCGGCTCTCCTACCAGCTGCTCTTCACCACGCCGGGAATCTCCCCGCGCAGGGCGTGCCCGCGGAAGCAGATGCGGCACATTTGAAATTTCCGCAGATAGCCGCGCGGGCGCCCGCACAGACGGCAGCGGTTGCGCACGCGAATCTTGAACTTCGGCTTCTTGGCCATCTTGGCAAACTGTGAATCTCGCGCCATCGTTTCTCCTCTTACCTCTCCCCTGGGTCCTCGCTCGTCTAGTTCCTTCCGGTATCCGCCGTCGTGCGGAGCGGCACGCCCAGCAGCTTCAAGAGCTCGCGGCCCTCTTCGTCGTTCCGCGCGGTGGTGGTCAGCGTGATATTCAGACCCTTGATCTTGTCCACCCGGGTGTAATCGATTTCCGGAAACACCAGCTGGTCCTTCAGCCCCAGGGTGTAGTTGCCCCGGCCATCGAACGCGTTGGGCGGCAGTCCGCGGAAATCGCGCACGCGCGGCAGCACCACGTTGCACAGCCGGTCCAGAAACTCGTACATGCGGTCGCCGCGCAGCGTGACGCAGCAGCCGATGGGCATGCCCTTGCGAATCTTGAAATTGGCGATCGACTTCTTGGCCCGCGTGACCACCGGCTTTTGCCCGGCAATCTGCCCCAGCTCGATGACCGCCACGTCCAATAGCTTCACGTTCTGGCTGGCTTCGCCCATGCCGATGTTGACCGTGACCTTGGCCACGCGCGGCACGGCCATCGGATTCTTGCGGTCGAAGCGCTTCATCAGCGCCGGAACCACTTCCTTGCGATATCGCTCCTGCATTCGGCTCATCATGATTCGATCTCTTCCATCCTCGGCCGTGCGCGGCTCGCCACCGCGCCGGCGAATTTCCTGCGCGCTTTCCGGCGCGCTACTTCTCGAGCGTGTTGCCGCAGCGGCGGCAGACGCGCTCCTTGGTTCCGTCCGGCAAGACTTTGTGGCCGATGCGCGCGCCTTTGTTGCAGGCCGGACACAACAGCTGCACGTTGGAAATCGGCAGCGGGCCTTCGCGGTCGACAATGCCGCCCTTGACGTTCTGGGACGGATTGGGCCGCGTGTGCCGCTTGATCATCCCGGCGTGCTCCACGGTGACGCTGCGCGCTCCCGGATTCACTGACAGCACCCGGCCGGTTTTTCCGCGATCGCGCCCGGTAATCACCCGCACATGGTCGCCCCGCTTGATGCACGCCGCGGTGGGCGCCACTTCTACGTATTTTTTCATGGCCTACCAGACCTCCGGCGCGAGCGAAACAATCTTGGCGAAATTTTTCTCGCGCAACTCGCGCGCCACCGGACCGAACACGCGCGTGCCCACCGGCTCGTTGGCGTCGTTGATCAGCACCGCGGCGTTGTCGTCAAAGCGGATGTAGGTGCCGTCCTTGCGGCGGTGCTCCTTGCGCGTGCGCACCACCACGGCCTTGACCACCGAGCCTTTTTTTACCGCGCTGTCCGGCGCGGCTTCCTTCACCGCGGCGGTAATCACGTCGCCGAGGCCGGCGCGGCTGCCGGCGTCGCCGCCCAGCGGCAAAATACAGGTCAGCTGGCGGGCTCCGGAATTGTCGGCCACCGTCAGCCAGCTTCTCATCTGAATCATGGCAGTTTCCCTCGAACTCTCTCTAGCGGCTCGGGCCGGCGCATCTTTAGACCGCCCGCGTGCTGCGCGTCACGATTTCCGCGAGGCGCCAGCGCTTCAGCTTGGACAGCGGCCGCGTTTCGACGATGCGCACGGTGTCGCCCGGCTTGGCCTTGCGCTCTTCATCGTGCGCGTAAAACTTTTTGGACACCCGGATGACCCGCCGGTACAGCTTGTGCTGCACGAGGCGCGTGACCTTCACGATGATGGTCTTCTCCATCTTGGCGCTCGTAACCACGCCGGTCACTTCCTGGCGCTCGTGCCGCGTGTCGGCCGGTCGGGCCGCGGTTTCAGTTGCCATGGGCTTTCCTCAATTCGCGTTCCCGCAAAAGTGTTTTGACTCGCGCCAGATCCTTGCGCGCCGATCGCAATTTGGTGACCGCTTCGGCCTGCCCGGTGGACAGCTGGAAGCGCAGCCGGAAAACCTGCTCGGCGAGCTCGGTCTGCCGCTGGTTCAGTTCCGCCGTGTCCTGGTCGCGCAGTTTTTCGGTTCGCTTGGCCATCAGAGCGCTCCTGCGCGGCTGACGAACTTCGTGTGGATCGGCAGCTTGTGCGCCGCGAGGCCCATGGCTTCCTGCGCCGTGGCCAGGTCGACGCCGGCCATTTCAAACATTACCCGCCCGGGCTTGACCACCGCCACCCAGCGTTCCGGAGCGCCCTTGCCCTTGCCCATGCGGGTTTCCGCGGGCTTCTTGGTGAACGGCTTGTCCGGAAAAATGCGGATCCACAGTTTTCCGCCGCGCTTGATGAACCGGGTAATGGCCACGCGCGAAGCTTCAATCTGCCGGTCTGTAATCCACGCCGGCTCGAGCGCCTTCAGGCCGTAATCCCCGAAAGACAGCTCGCTGCCGCGCCACGCTTTTCCGTTGCGCCGGCCGCGCTGCTGCTTGCGGTACTTCACTTTCTTTGGCATTAACATCGTCGTCGTCCCTCAAACCTTTTCACACAAAATTTTGCGCTTACCAGCCGCGCGCGGCGGTTGGCTCTTAAACGGCGGCCGCCTGCGCTTCGGGCTTTTTCGCCAGGCCGCGCTGCGGAACGTTCTCGCCCTGGTAGATCCAGCACTTCACGCCAATCACGCCGTAGGTGGTGTGGGCCTCGGCCGTGCCGAAATCGATGTCGGCGCGCAGCGTTTGCAGCGGCAGGCGTCCCTGCAGGTACCATTCCTTGCGGGCGATTTCCGCGCCGTTCAGGCGGCCGGCCACGCGAATCTTGATGCCCTTGCAGCCGAAACGCAGCGCCGAGTCCACCGCCTTGCGCATGGCGCGGCGGAAGGCCACGCGCTTTTCGAGCTGCAGCGCGATCGATTCGGCCACGAGGGTGGCGTCCAGTTCCGGGCGGTGCACTTCCTGGATGTCGATGTGCACTTCGCGCTTGGTGCGCTTCTGGATTTCGCCCTTGAGCTTGTCAATTTCCGCGCCCTTGCGCCCGATAATGATTCCCGGGCGCGCGGTGAACAGCCGCACCACTAGCTTGTTGGCGGCGCGCTCGATGTCAATCGAGCTGATGCCCGCCGACTTCAGGCGGTCCTTCAGCTGGCCGCGCAGCTTGACGTCCTCGTGCAAAAGG
Organism: Candidatus Acidiferrales bacterium; assembly: GCA_035295105.1. Lineage (GTDB taxonomy): Bacteria > Acidobacteriota > Terriglobia > Acidiferrales > UBA7541 > Palsa-360. The sequence continues at coordinate 12,253 of DATGJQ010000001.1, forward strand.
TCGGCGTAATCGCGGTCGGCGTACCAGCGCGATTTCCAGGGCTTGTTGTAGCCGAGGCGGAACCCGTATGGATGTGTCTTCTGTCCCAAAGTTTTTCTCCTCCGCTACTTCTTCTTCGGCGATTTCCGGGCCGCCGGTTTTTTCTTCCCGGACAGCGCCTGGCGGGCTTTTTTCACCGCCCCGGCCATGCCCTTCTGCGATTCGGCCTCGGCTGCCGCGGCCGCGACGCGCTCGTGCGCGGCGGCGTGATGCTCGGCGACGCCCACCACGATATGCGCGGTGCGCCGCTGGTAACGGAACGCCCGGCCCATCGGCGCGGGACGCAGGCGCTTCCAGCGCGAACCTTCGTTCACGTAGCAGTTCGATACGAAGAGGTGGTCCACGTCGAGCGACGCGCCGGCGTCTTCGGCCTTGCGTTCGGCGTTGGCGATGGCGCTGCGCAGCACTTTTTCCACGTCGCGCGAAGCCCGCTTCATGGTGAAGCGCAGGATCTGCAGGGCGTCTTCGGCGCGCTTGCCGCGGATCAAATCCACCACCAGGCGGATCTTCTGCGGCGACATGCGCACGTGGCGCGCCTTGGCGACCGCTTCAATTGCCGGAGCTTGCTGAAGTTCGTTGGCCATGGGTTAAGACTTCGGCGCCGCAGGCGCGCCGCCTCCGGCCGGAGCCGCTCCGCCCGCGGGCGCGCCCGGCGCTCCCGCCACTCCCGCAGCGCGTTCGAGCGCAGCCTTTACGGCGTGGCCCTTGAACGTGCGCGTGGGAGCGAATTCCCCGAGCTTGTGGCCGATCATCTGTTCGGTCACATACACCGGAATAAATTTCCGGCCGTTGTGCACGGCGATGGTGTGGCCAATCATTTCCGGAAGAATGGTCGACCGGCGCGACCACGTCTTGATCACTTTCTTTTCGTTGCGCGCGTTCATCCCTTCCACCTTCTCGCGAAGGTGGCCGTCGATGAACGGGCCTTTTTTCAGCGAACGTGCCATTGTTTCTCCCTACCGCTTAACTCTGTTGTCTTGCGCGCCAGCTTACTTCAGCGCCTATTCTTCCACCCGCCGGCACTTCACCCATTGCGCGCGCCGCACCTTGCGGAATCCGCGTACCGGACCCGGAACGCGGTGCGACACCGGGCAGAACGGGCACACAAAACGAGTGCCCTGGGCGTTGGGCGTCTTCTCCACGGTTACCGCCCATCCCGGCTTGCACAGCCGGTAGAGCACCTGCACCGGAACCACCGGTGCGAAACGGCTCGCTGGCTTCACTGCTTTGACCGCCGGACGAGGTGCGGGACGTGCCGCGCGCGCCGCCTTGCGCGTGCGCGACACCCGCCGTGCCGCCGGCCGGGATCGTGTCGATCGTGATGCGCTCATCATGGTTGTCTCAACTTCCCCTCAAATACCCGCCGCGCCAGGCTGAGTATTTTTACCGCATGCTGCCTAACAACTTGAGCCCGACAACTCGAGTCCAACAACTTCAAAAAGTTTCCATCGCAAAATCAAACTCATAAAACCCAGGCCGTTACGGCTTGCGGCGCTGCACAATCTGGCCGTCGGAGCGCCGGTTGCGCCGCGTCTTCTTGCCCAGAGTGGAAAAGCCCCAGGGCGTCTGCGGGTGGTTGCCCTTCACGCGGCCTTCGCCGCCGCCGTGCGGGTGATCCACGGGATTCATGGCCACGCCGCGCACCGTCGGCCGGCGGCCGTGCCAGCGCGTTCGACCGGCCTTGCCGTAGGTCACATTTTCATGATCCAGATTGCCCAGCTGGCCGATGGTGGCCATGCAATCGAGCGAAAACTTTCGGACTTCTCCCGACGGCAGCTTCACGAGGGCCACGTCGCCCTCCTTGCTGAGCAGTTGCGCCGAGCCGCCCGCCGCGCGCACCAGTTGCGCGCCTTTGCCCGGCTGCAGCTCGAGGTTGTGCAGCTGCGTTCCGGGCGGAATCAGCCGGATAGCCATGGCGTTTCCCGGCAGAATGTCCGCGCCCTCGCCGGTCGAAACCGTCATCCCCACTTCGAGGCCCATGGGATGCAGGATGTAGCGCTTCTCGCCGTCGGCATAGTGCAACAGCGCCAGGCGAGCCGAACGGTTCGGGTCGTACTCGATGGCCGCGACGCGCGCCGGAATGCCCTGCTTCTCGCGGCGAAAATCGATGGAGCGGTACTGCTTCTTGTGCCCGCCGCCGCGATGCCAGATGGTGACTTCGCCGTGGGCGTTGCGACCGCCGGAGCGTTTTTTCGGTTCGACCAGGGCCTTCTCCGGCGTCTGCTTGGTGATCTCGCTCTTATCGAGCATGGTCAAGAAGCGCCGCGAGGCGGTATAAGGATTAAATGTTTTAAGTGCCATAACTTTTAACTCTCTTCCTCTTACCCGGCGGGCTCCAAAGAAAGCTCGCGCCCGAGGCACGCTCCGCGGACCCCAGCCAAGCCGCGCCCGCCGCAATCCGCGAACGCTGGCCGCCAGAATCCCGGGCAACACTAGAAACTGCGAAACAACAACCGACAGGCGACAACAGCACCCCGACTAGAGATTGTCGGCGTACTCAATCATCTTTTCGCCTTCCGCCAGCTTCACGTACGCTTTCTTCCAGTCGCGGCGATGGCCTTCGGCGCGGCCGCGGCGGCGGAACTTCCCGTGAAAAATCGCGGTGCGCACGCCTACCACCTTGACCTTGAAAATCTTCTGCACCGCTTCGCGAATCTGCGTCTTGGACGCTTCCTTGGCCACTTCAAACACCACCGTGTGCTGGGTCTCCTTCACGCCGAGACCCTTCTCGGTGATGATCGGCCGCCGAATCACTTGAAATGCGCTGAGGCTCATAACTGTCGTCCCTGTCCTTTATCGCTTTTGGGCGAGCCGTCCGGACTCCGGACTTACTTCTTGCCCTTGCTCTTCGCGCTCTTCGCGGGGGCTGCCGTTTTTTTGGCCGCCGCTTTCTTGGCCGGAGCCTTCTTTTCCTTGACCGCGGGCGCTGCGGGCTTGGCTGCTGCGATGGTCGCAACGTCCACCGCCGGCGCGCTGCGCGGGCCGGAACCGAGCGTTTCGCCGAGGCGCACCGCCGCGTCCTTCGATAGATACAGGCGGTCGTGCCGCAGGAGGTCGTACGGCTGCAGCGCGTGCGGCGCGACCAGCTTCACGCCTTCGAGATTGCGGCTGGCCAGCTCCAGGTTGCGGTTGTCCGCGACCTCCACGAGCAGCATCGTCTTCGTCGCGCCGTCGAGGCCGACAAGCGCTTCGCGGAACGGTTTCGTTTTGTGCGATTCGAGCTGCCAGGAGTCGACCACCGTCAGCTTGGCGTCCGCCAGCTTGGCCGAAAGCGCCGAGCGCAGCGCGCCCAGAACCATTTTCTTCGGCAGGCGGTAGGCGTAGCTGCGCGGCACCGGGCCGTGCACCGTGCCGCCCTTGCGCCAGATGGAGCTGCGGATCGAGCCGACGCGGGCGCGCCCCGTGCCCTTCTGCTTCCACAGTTTCTTGCCCGAGCCGGACACTTCGCCGCGGCCCTTGGTCTTGTGCGTGCCCGCGCGCTGCGCCGCCTGGTACCAGCGCACCGTTTCGTGCAACAGGTTGGGATTCACCCGGGCGCGGAACACGTCGTCGGGAAGATCGATCTGCCCGACGCTCTTGCCTGCCAGACTCTTGATGTCCACTACCGCCATCGTCGTCCTGTCCTTTGCTTCCTGAACTTCCCGCTTCCGCTACTTGGCCTTGCGCGCCTTGCGAATCATGCAGTACGTCCCCACCGGCCCCGGCACGGAACCGAACACCAGCAGCAGGTTTTCGTCCGCGTCCACTTTCACGACCCGCAGGTTTTTCGCGGTGACCCGCTGGTTGCCCATGTGTCCCGGAAAATGCTGCCCCGGCCAGACGCGCGAGGGAAACGAGCTGCCACCGATGCCGCCCGGAGCGCGGTGATGCATCGAGCCGTGCGACTCGTCGCCGCCGCGGTAGTGCCAGCGCTTGACGCCGCCGGCGAAGCCTTTGCCCTTGCTGATACCGGTGACATCGACCAGCTCGCCCGGAGCGAAGCGGTCCACCAGCACGCGGTCGCCGGTCTTGGTTTCGTCCTTGGAATCCTCGATGCGAATTTCCGCCAGCTTGCGCATCGGCGCGAGGTCGGCCTTCTTGAAGTGTCCGGCCATGGGCTTGCGAACGCGCTGCGGCTTGATGAACTCAACGAGGCCCAGCTGCGCCGCGTCGTAACCGTCTTTTTCCTTGGTGCGCCGCTGCACCACGACGCACGGCCCGGCCTGCAGCACCGTGCAGCCCACGGCCTGGCCATCGTCGGTAAAGACCTGGGCCATGCCCAGCTTGATGCCTAGAATTCCATTTACAGCCATTGAAGTTGCCCTGCCTCTTTTTCGCTATGCGCTCGGTCGCGCTTATATCTAAACCTGACAGGCTGAAGCCTGTCCTACTTCTGACTACTTCCCGCCGTGCTCGCGCCCGAAGGCCTTGATCTCCACATCCACGCCCGGCGGCAGATCGAGTTTCATGAGCGCATCCACCGTGTCCGGCGTGGGCTCCAGGATATCGATCAGGCGTTTGTGCGTGCGCATTTCAAACTGCTCGCGCGACTTCTTGTCCACGTGCGGCGAGCGCAGCACGGTCCACCGGTTGATGGTGGTGGGCAGGGGAATCGGCCCGGCAACGTTCGCGCCGGTGCGCTTGGCGGTCTCGACAATCTCGCGCGTCGACTGGTCGAGAATTCGGTGATCGTACGCCTTCAAACGAATGCGAATTTTTTCTCCGGCTGGCATAAATTATTCGATAATCTCCGTAACCGCTCCGGCTCCGACGGTGTGGCCGCCTTCGCGGATCGCGAAGCGCAGTCCCTTCTCCAAAGCCACCGGCGTGATCAAGCTGATTTCCGCTGATACGTTATCTCCCGGCATCACCATTTCCACTCCGGTTGGCAACTTCACATCGCCCGTCACATCCGTCGTGCGAAAATAAAACTGCGGCCGGTATCCCGTGAAGAACGGCGTGTGCCGCCCGCCTTCCTCTTTCGTCAGGACATAGGCTTCCGCCTTGAACTTCGTGTGCGGCGTGATCGATGCCGGCTTGGCCAGCACCTGGCCGCGCTCCACTTCTTCTTTTTCTGTCCCGCGCAAGAGCAAACCCACGTTGTCGCCCGCCATGCCCTCGTCGAGCAGCTTGCGGAACATCTCAATCCCCGTCACCACCCGCTTCATCGTCGGGCGGAATCCCACGATTTCCACTTCTTCTCCCACCTTCACCTTGCCACGCTCAATTCTTCCCGTCACCACCGTGCCGCGACCCTGAATCGAGAAAATGTCTTCGATCGGCATCAGGAACGGCTTATCCAGTTCACGCTGCGGTTGCGGAACGCTCTTATCGACCGCCTCCATTAACGCGTCTACCTGCTTCTCCCACTTGGCTTCGCCATTCAGCGCGCCCAGGGCCGATAACCGAATCACCGGAACCTCATCGCCCGGGAACTGATACGACTTCAAAAGCTCGCGAACTTCGAGTTCCACCAGATCGAGCAACTCAGGATCATCCACGGCATCGCACTTGTTGAGCGCGACTACGATGTAAGGCACGCCCACCTGACGAGCCAGCAGTACGTGCTCGCGCGTCTGCGGCATCGGGCCATCGGTCGCTGCCACAACCAGAATCGCGCCATCCATCTGCGCCGCGCCGGTGATCATGTTCTTGATGTAATCAGCGTGGCCTGGGCAATCCACGTGCGCGTAGTGCCGGTTCGCGGTCTCATACTCGACGTGCGCCGTAGCAATGGTTATGCCACGCGCTTTCTCTTCC
>DATGJQ010000002.1:0-32584 GCA_035295105.1 Candidatus Acidiferrales bacterium
GGCGCGAGCCCCATGACTTTCCATTCGTCGCTGTTGGGAACGAAGCCGAGGTACTGCGTGAACTGCGCGTAGAAAAGACCCAGCGAATTCGGCCACGGAATGGTGAGCACGTGATCGAGCCGGCCGTCATGGCCGTACCAGATGGAACTCGCTTCCCAGGCGCCGCGCCCATCCATCACCACGACGGCGGCGTTATTCATGCCCCCGTACGAGTAGGCGCTGATCGCGTGAGCCAGGTGGTGATCCACAAAACGGATTTGCCCCTTGGGGCGTCCGAAATAATGTGTGAAGAGATTGAAGCCGCCGTTCTGGTGGGCCATGCTGGCGTACAGGCGCGCGGAGTTCAGCACGTTCATATAGGTGAACGGGTACTCACCGCGCATAGTGCATTTCACGTCGGTGGCAATCACGTGGTGCGGCGCCGGCCAACCCTGGCAGATGAAATCGAGGTCGTCGACACCGACTTTGGCGAAATCCAGACAGGCGCGGATGGCCAGGCGCGGGAACCCGGCATCGTGTTTCAAGCGGCTGATGCGTTCCTCGGCGACGGCGAAGAGCAGTTCGCCGTCGCGCGCGATGCAGGCGGAAGAATCGTGCATCTGTGAATAGTTGAATCCGAGAGTGATCACTGCGCTTTAGGCCTCGACCGCGTACTGCGACACCTCGTCATCGGTGTTTCTTCCCTGTCATCCGGTTCTCCTGGTCACTAGCTCCGGTGCATTCGCCGGCGCCGTGACAAACTTTAACCATTCTCTCGCGGCGTGTATAGCGGCTCTTGGCGTTTCGCGTGAAATTTATCGAGCCGCCGCCAATCAGGATATCCGCCGAAGCCGGATCGAACTGAAAGTATTCGCGTTTTGTGCCACCGATTCGTAAATGGGAATGGCTTGCCGGAGGAATTCCACATCGAAATGCCGGATCATCATGTGCAGAGGTAACGCATCCCCACAGGCTGAAGCCTGTGCCACTTAGGAGAGCAAACGCTTCAGCGTGTCATTCACCGTCTGCGGATTGGCCTGGCCGCGCGAGGCCCGCATCACCTGGCCGACAAAAAACTTGAAGACACCTTCATTGCCAGCGCGATATTTGGCGAGGTTGTCCGGATTTTTTTCAATCACTTCGCGGGCCCAGCGCTCGATCTCGCCTGTGTCGCTGACTTGCGCGTAGCCCTCCGCGGCGATGATTTCCCCGGCGGGCTTGCCGGTCTCAAACATTCGCGAGAAGGCTTTTTTCCCGGAGGCCGCGTTGATTTCTCCGCTTTCCACCTTGGCAATCAGCGCCGCGAGTTCCGCCGGCGGCACCGGGCTTTCGGTGATTTCCTTGCCGGCATCCTTCAGCAGGCGCAGCAACTCCACTTGAATCCAGCTGGACGCGGATTTGGCCGGCGCTCCGGCGCGCGTCGCGGCTTCAAAATAATCCGCCAGCTCCCGCGTCGATGCCAGCACGCCAGCGTCGTACGGCGTGATGCCGTAGTCGCGCACGAAGCGCTTGCGCTTGGCGTCCGGCAATTCCGGCATGGCTGAGGCAATTTCCTCGCGCCAGGCGGCGCTGACGCGCACCGGCAGCAGATCGGGCTCCGGAAAATAGCGGTAGTCGTGGGCAAATTCCTTGGAACGCATGGAATCGGTGCGTCCGGCCGCCACGTTCCACAGGCGCGTTTCCTGGCTGATCTTTCCGCCGGATTCGAGCACGCCAATTTGCCGCTCGATTTCATATTCCAGCGCTTTTTGCAGGTAGCGAAAGGAATTGAGATTTTTTACTTCGGCCTTGGTGCCGAATTTTTCCGCGCCGCGCCGCCGCACGCTCACGTTGGCGTCGCAGCGCAGCGAGCCTTCCTCCATGTTGCAGTCGCTCACTTCGGTGTACAGCATCACTTCTTTCAGCGCGGTCAGGTAGGCGTGCGCTTCGGTCGGTGAGCGCAGGTCCGGCTCGGACACGATTTCCGCGAGCGGCGTGCCGCCGCGGTTGTAGTCCACGTAGCTTTTTTCCGACGAATCCGGAAACCCCTCGTGCAGATTTTTCGCCGCGTCATCCTCCAGGTGCAGGCGGGTGATGCCGATGCGCTTGATCTGGCCGTCGTGTTCGATCTCCAGGTGGCCGGCCGTAGCCAGCGGCAATTCATACATGGAAATCTGGTAGCCCTTGGGCAAGTCGGGATAGAAATAGTTTTTTCGGGCGAAGCGGGAAAAATCCTGCACGTTCAAGTGCAGGGCCAGCGCCGCGCGAATGCCCAGTTCCACGGCGCGCTTGTTCAGCACCGGCAAGGCGCCGGGCAACCCCAGGCACACGGGGCAGGTATTGGAGTTCGGTGGATCGCCGAAACGCGTCGAGCAGCCGCAGAACGCCTTGGTCAGCGTCTTCAGCTGTACATGGACTTCCAGGCCGATGACCGGCTCATACGCCGCCATGACTTCCGGTGAAATACTCACAAGCCCTTCGGGCGCCATATTCCCCTCAGAAGTCGATTAGTATACCATTCGCCGCGAGCGGCGGGGCTCCTCGCCTGAACGAGGCAGGCGTCCTAATTTCGAAAGCGTGCGAGGGATCCGATACAGATCCGTAGGACAGGCTTCAGCCAGTCTGGTTTTGTCCAGTGTCATGCGTAACTCTAAACCAGACAGGCTGAAGCCTGTCCTACGATCCCGCGGCCGCGCGGTGAATAACATTCCTGATACCTATCCCAAGGCCCTATTGCGAATCAAGTCACCCGGGGAATACGCCGCAGAGACATTTTCCCGGGAGCGGTGTTGAATAGATGGGGAGATTGCCCAGCCTGGATCGAGTCCGGCTGCCAGGCCAACGTGCTGCTCAGTTTGGGACGACGCTGTCCCGATCGCCTTTAGCAAGCCCACGGAGGGGCTATTTATGCGAAAGCTTTTGATACCTTCAATCTTTGCGTTGCTGTTCGTGCTCTTGGCCCTGCCTGCGACCTCTTCGGCGCAGATCGCGATTTCCGTAGCCGTTGGGCCGCCGGCGCTGCCGGTTTATACGCAGCCGCCCTGTCCGGTGGAGGGCTATATGTGGACGCCGGGCTACTGGGGCTGGCGCACCGAGGGCTACTACTGGGTTCCCGGCGTGTGGGTTGCGCCGCCGCGCGTGGGCGTGTTCTGGACGCCGGGCTACTGGGGATTTGCCGGGGGGCTCTACGGCTGGCACGCGGGCTACTGGGGACCGCACGTCGGATTCTACGGCGGGATTAATTACGGGTTCGGGTACGGAGGAGTCGGTTTCGTGGGCGGCGCGTGGCGCGGCGGAGCCTTTGCCTACAACACGGCTGTCGTGAACGTTGGCGGCGGATTTCATAACACCTACGTCGACCGCACGGTGATCAACAATACCACCATCAACAACAATCACTACAGTTTCAACGGTCAGGGCGGCGTGAATGCGCGGCCCACGTCGACGGAGCAGATGGCCGAGCACGAAAATCACGTTCAGCCGACCGCCAACCAGATGTCCCACGAGCAGACCGCGCGCGGGGACGAGCACCAACTGGCGTCTTACAACCACGGACGTCCGGAAAATACCGCGATGGACCGCGTTGACGGCCGGCGCTACAACCAGCAGGGCCGCATCGCCCAGGGCGTGGCGAATGGCTCCCTGATGCCTGCCGGGACCAAGAACCTGGAAAGCCGCGAAGCGAATCTGAACAAGGAAATTCACAACGACCGCGCTGCCAACGGCGGCAAGCTGACGCCGCAGGAACGCCAACAGGTCAACCAGCAGCAGAACAACCTCAGCAAATCAATTTACAACGACAAGCACAACGCCGCCGTGGAGCACTACGGCAACACCGAGGCCGGGCAGCGGCGCTACAACCAGCAGCAGCGCATCGCCAACGGCATTAACAGCGGCCAGATGTCACCTTCGGAAGCTGCTAAAGCCGAAAATAAGGAAGAAAACATCAATCACAATATCCGCGCGGACCGCGCGGCCAACGGCGGCAAGCTGACTCCCGGTGAACGGCAAAACATCAATCACCAGCAGAATCAGGCCAGCCGCCAGATTCATAACGAGAAGCACAACGGGAAGGTGGCGCCGAGGTAAATCGCCCGGAACAAACAGCGATTGCATTCTCACGCGGCGTCTCATTGATCGATGAGACGCCGCTTTTTTTGCAGCACACTCACTTTGGCTGTGTGGTCTTGTGGGTGCTGTCCCAATTTCGAAACGGTCTTCCCGATCGAACTTCGAGCTCGTCTTCAGGAGGTCCGACCTTCAGGTCGGACGAACAAAAACGTTTGAGTGCGGCCTTTAGGCCCTGAAGCTTCAGGGGCTAAAGCCCGCGTATAGGCAGATCTGAACGTCGGGGCTGAAGCCCCGACCTCCTGACGAACGGAATCACGGAAACTACTATCAAATTCGCAGACTAGCGTTTGGAAGCCGCCTGGACAGACTCTCTCTAAACTACGATCGCAAGACCACACAGCCAAAGTGGCTGTGCTACAAAAACGAACCGCCCGCCATTCGTCAGAATGGCAGGCGGCTCAGTGGATTTGATGTTGTCGCTTATCCCTTGCTGAACCCGGGAGCGGGCCGCAGTTCGGGACGCGGGGCCGGTTTCGGTTCTGCGCCGGGCAGCGGTTGCGGCGGGGAAGGCGGCGCGGGGCGCACTTTCTCCGGCAGCGGCTTGTTTTCCATCAGCAGCCGCAGTTCGGTGGCGTCGAGGACTTCGCGATCGAGCAACGCCAGCGCGATGCGCTCGAGGACGTCGCGATTGTTCTCGAGGATGGCGTGCGCGTTGTTATAGGCGTTCGTCACGATTCCATGCACTTCGCGGTCGATGCGGATGGCGGTGTCTTCCGAGTAGTCGCGGTGCTGCGCGATTTCGCGGCCCAGGAAAATCGCCTCTTCCTTTTTGCCGTAGGCCAGCGGCCCGAGCGAGCTCATGCCCCAGTCGCAGACCATCTTGCGCGAGATGTCCGTGGCGCGCTCAATGTCATTGCCCGCGCCCGTAGTGATGTGGCCCAGGAAAATTTCCTCGGCGCAGCGCCCGCCCATCAGCACCGTGAGCGTGCCTTCGAGATAAGTCTTGGTGTAGGTGTGCTTGTCGTCGATCGGTAGCTGCATGGTCAAGCCCAGCGCCATGCCGCGCGGAATAATGGTGACCTTGTGCAAGGGATCGGTGCCCGGCGTCATGGCGGCGACCAGCGCATGGCCCGCTTCGTGATACGCGGTGTTGCGCTTTTCCTCGTCGGAAAGAATCATCGACTTGCGCTCGACGCCCATCAGGACTTTGTCCTTGGACATCTCAAAATCGACCATCATCACCAGCTTGCGTCCCTGCCGCGCGGCCCACAGTGCGGCTTCATTCACCAGGTTCGCGAGATCCGCTCCGGAGAATCCCGGCGTGCCGCGCGCGATCACCGACAGGTCGACGTCGTCACTCAGCGGCACCTTGCGCGTGTGCACGCGGAGAATTTCCTCGCGGCCCTTCACGTCCGGGCGCGCCACCACCACGCGGCGGTCAAAGCGGCCGGGGCGCAGCAGCGCGGGATCGAGCACATCAGGGCGGTTCGTTGCGGCAATTAAAATCACGCCTTCGTTCGATTCGAACCCGTCCATTTCCACCAGCAACGCGTTGAGCGTCTGTTCGCGTTCATCATGGCCGCCGCCCAGGCCGGCGCCGCGATGGCGTCCGACCGCGTCAATTTCGTCGATGAAGATGATGCAGGGCGCGTTCTTCTTGCCCTGTTCAAAGAGATCGCGCACACGGCTCGCGCCCACGCCGACAAACATCTCGACAAAGTCCGAGCCGGAGATGGAAAAGAACGGAACGTTGGCCTCGCCCGCGATGGCCCGTGCCAGCAAGGTTTTTCCCGTGCCTGGAGGTCCGACGAGCAGCACGCCTTTCGGAATGCGCCCGCCGAGTTTCTGGAATTTTTGCGGGTCTTTCAAAAACTCAATAATTTCCTGAAGCTCTTCCTTGGCCTCATCCGTTCCGGCCACGTCCTTGAAGGTCGCTTTTTTCTGCTGCGCGGTCAAAAGGCGGGCGCGCGATTTTCCGAAACTCAGCGCCTTGTTTCCGCCGGCCTGCATCTGCCGCATCATGAAGATCCAGAAAGCCACCAGCAAAAAGAGCGGCGCGGCGTTCAACAGAAAGGTGACCCAGTCGGCGCGATTCACTTCCTTCACATTGATCAGCACCTGCTTGTCGCGGAGGGTCTTGGCCAGGTCCGGAGCCGATTCCTTAAAAATCGTGGTGCGGAATTTCTTGGACGGTTCGCGCCATTCGCCTTCGATTTCGTAGCTGGTGGGAGAGAGATAGAGCGTGACTTCTTTCACGTTGCCGCGATCCACCTGGGCCATGAACTCGCTGTAGCTGGGTTCTTCCTCGCGGGCCGATTGGCCGCTCTTGGAAACGAGCGTCCACAGCAACACGGCCAGCATGATGATGAACAACCAGAACATCACGGTCTTCAGTGTCGAACTCGGGTTCACGGCTTTACCTCACCTGCCGGATTTTTCCGGCCTGTTGTTTCCTGGAAATCGCCAACTGCATCCGAACTGCGCAACCTGCATGAATCGATCGTGGCGGCGCCCGCCGAAAATTGCGTTTTTTCGGTGATCGCTTGGCTCAAATCTCAATCGCCTTTAACCATTAGATGCATGCCGAGGGCCAAAGTAATTCAAGGATTTTCAGCCGCCGTCCGTGCCGCGCAACCTGCCCAATCTAAAGTTCTTCCTCGCCGATCACCAGGCCCGTTCGGGTTCCCTCACCCGCCACGAGCTCCTCAGCCACCGGATAGCCGGAGGCCCAGATCACTTTTCCTTCGCTAATCAATACAGGCCAACTTCCCCGGGCGCGCCGGGGAACGCGGGATTCCAAGAGCAACCGCTTTAGTTTGCGAACTCGCCGACTCCCATGTGGGCGATAGGAGTCTCCGGGACGCCAATTTCGAAGGACCAATGGCCAGTGGACACGATCGAAATCAAGGGCACCCCAGCCCACTACAGTGTCGCTCTGGGCTGTGGGCCAGTCAACCATTTTCAAGTTGATCCGGCGCTGAATTTCCCTAACCACAACGCAGGCAGAATCGCAGTGTTCCGGGCGAGAAACGGTGTACGCAAAGTCGAAAGTTTGCCCGATTTCGCCGCCGTCCCGCGCGGCATTTTGCGTCGCGGAAACATCAGTGAACCACAGCCGGTCAAAAATTCTCTCGACACTGACTCCCGGAAGATCGTTTCTGGCCCCGCTCTGAGATTTCGTAGCCAGATCGATCACGCTGTCGACGTGGCGCGAAGTCAATTGCTCGCGGCTGCCGTGCAGTTCAGCAAAAATTCGACGGACGAACCGCCGTGTCAGCGCCATCGTCGGCGCGGACGCGGCGACCATGGCGGTCGGTCCGGGGCGAATGGTCGAATCCGTATGTGCCGGAGCCAGCGCGGGAAACGGCGCGAGAAGATCGCCGATGCTTACAGAAATTGCGGCACGAGATTCACGAATGGCCAGCGCGGCGAAGCGCTCGTCTTCCAGCGCTCGCCAAAATGTTTCATCTTCGCGGGCGTGCTTCGCCAGGCGTGACAAACGCGGCACCGCCGCGGCATCGTAATCGCGTACGAGCAGCGGAATCAACTGCCGCCGAATGCGCGCGCGCGTCCGGGTCACATCCTCGTTGGTGGCGTCTTCCCGCCACGGCTGTTCCAGCAGGGAGAGATATTCGCGCAACTCCTCGCGGCCGGTATCCAGCAACGGCCGCACAATGATTCCGGCGACTGGATAGATACCCGCCAGTCCGGTAAGACCCGTGCCGCGCAGCAGGTGGGATAGTACGGTTTCGGCCTGATCGTTTTCCGTATGCGCCACTGCGACGCGATTCAATCCGCGAGCGGCGGCCACAGACTCAAAGAATCGATAGCGCAGGCGACGCGCGGCGTCTTCCAGATTCCAGCCGTGCGTTCGCGCCTCTTCGGCGACGTCGGCGCGTCCGGCTTGAAATCCCAACTGGAATTCCCGCGCCAGCGCTTCGACGAAACGCTCATCCTGGTCGGCCGCATCTCCTCGAAGCTGGTGGTGGAAATGCAAAACCAGAAGGGTAATCCCCATCTGCTCGCGCAGTTCGGTGAAAATTCGCAGCAACGCTACGGAATCGGCGCCGCCCGAAACGCCCAGCCCGACACGATCGCCCGGCCGGATCATGGCGTGGCGTTCGATGGTCTCGAGGATTCGTCTGCGCAGATCGTTCTTCATGGAGAAGATGATTTCGGCGGAATCGCCAGCCGCGGGTGGCTCGGGGCCGGCGACCGTCCGGAATGGAAAAGATGGTAGCAACGAATCCCGGATTATCACAATCCGGGCTAGAGGTTCGTGAAGTAGGAGTAAACCGGAGCGAGGAGGAAGTTGAACTAGCGGCCGGTTTGCTGCGCCGTCATCATCCGGCTGTAAGCGATCCGGCGGTCCAGGACCATGGCGGCGACGCCGGCGCACCCGCTGCGTTCCTCATCGATCCACGACGTGGCTGAAGGGAGAGCCCACGTCGCCAGAGTGCGCACCGCGCCCAGCAATCGAAAATAGACGGCCATGGCCCGCACCTGGATCTCATCGCCTCCGGGTCCGGGACACAGCGCGATCAATTGCTCCAGGCGCAGGAACTGCTCGCCGGCAATGTGCCTGATGCTCAGGCCGCACAGCGCGCGACCCTGTTCCGACAGCTCGTGGCTTCTCGACCTCGAGATGAGCGCGCGGCTATAGGTGATGAAGAACTGAAACAGGGTCAAAAATGAGATTACAAGAATCAGGGACGCGGTCATTGATTGGTTGTAGGCGCGAGCACTCTCGCCGTAGCCAGTCGAGCATCCTTGGGGACTTTCATAAAGGTGTAAGCCCAGGAGACCGGCAGCCATAGCGCGGTCAGTGGGAAGTAGTACTGCCAGAATTCATGCTTGGGGTACAGATTGTTCATGGCGTAGCTGCCGGCGGACAGGCTTACATACACGCCCATCGACAGCACCAGCTGCATCAGGCGCGTGCGATTCTCACGCAGCTTGGCCATCGCCGCCCACAGGACATAGGTCAGCACGACGCCCACAAAATAAAGGTTCTGGCCAAGTTCGGCGACGAAGTGGGTGACCATCCGGTTGGACGACGCGGCCACCAGGTAATACGAGATTCCCGAGGTCCCTGCCAGCAACAGCATGGCCCCGGCGCGGATGTGCTTGCCCACGCCCATGTCCGAAAAGACCTGCGAATACAGCGTCATCAGGACGAAGAAAAGACAAATGGTCAGCAACGACTGCGAATAAAAGTAAAAATAAAAGTAGGTTGGAGACAGGTACCCGGAAGTCTTGAGTATGCTGTAACTGGCGACATCCGTGGCAATGCAGGCGGAAAGATAAAGGACCAGAGTGAAATGCTGGGAGAGGGCGCGACCCTTGAGCAGGCAAACGAGGCAACCGATTTCTACAAGCAGTACGCCAAGCCAGATCGCGTAGTTAACTGGGTCCAGCACGAAGCATTACCTCCGCGTGAACCCAGTTAAACTACGGGTATCACGCTCTATTGCCCGCAGCTGGGGGGGCAACGCGGGAACGGACGTCCCTGCATTGAGAGGCTGGAATCAGCCGTCGCAGGTCCTTCATGCGAAACCGCGACCGTCTGCAGCCCCATGGCTCCCCACAACACGGCCAACACAAACGCAACTACAGCTAAACGCTTAGACATACACCCTCCGGACAGGAAACTAACCCGGAGGGATCATATGTATGTCTGTTCCCTAATGGAACAGAATTGTTACCATGTGTCTAAACGTACAACACCCTTGGACCTTACCCCTTCGGCTGGGACTGGCCAGCCTGCCTCGGGGGCAGCAACGTCAATCCGTGATGTCCATGTGCAGGGTAGGATTTCACAACGTTGCGGTCAACGGTACGTCGGTACTAATTGAAACAAGGGCTTCAGTAAGACTAAGAGCCTAAGTTTCAATGAGATCGAAGAGGGCGATGAGAGGTGGATTCGGCAGATCGCGAACCGCGTTTCACGCTGGAGCAACTTGGACAAGGTGCGCTGTTTTGCGGTACCCTTTCCCTGCTTGACAGTCCTCCGAACCCATCCGTAACATGTAGCGCTTCATTTTTACTGATTTTTGCCGGCGTAGCTCAGGGGTAGAGCGAGGGTCTCATAATCCCTAGGTCGTGAGTTCGAGTCTCACCGCCGGCACCATTCGTTGCCGCAATTCATTTCAGTTGCTGCAATGCAAATCATCTCAATTGATTCGCATTTTACGGGGGACGAGACTTTGGGAAAAATGACGGGCGGGCGGTTTATCGCGGAATTTTTGCAGGCACAAGGCGTGACTGCTTTCTTTTTTGTACCCACCATGCTCAGCCGCGCGCTGGCGGAGATGGACGACATGCCGATCAAGCGCGTGCTGACGCACGGCGAAAAAGCGGCGGCCTACATGGCGGATGGCTACGCGCGGGCTTCGGGGCGCCCGGGGATTTGCGCGGCCCAGGCGGTGGGAGCGGCGAATCTTGCGGCCGGCTTGCGGGATGCTTACATGGGACACAGCCCGGTGATCGCGCTGACCGGCGGGCGCTGGGGCCACCAGAAACACAAAGTAAATTACCAGGAGATGGACGATTTTCCGATCTTCTCGCAAGTCACCAAGGCCAATTTTCAGGCGGATTCCGTGGGCCGCATTCCCGACCTGTTGCGGCAGGCGTTTCGCGAGGCCACCACGGGCACGCCCGCGCCGGTGAATGTGCTTTTCGCCGGCAAGGAAGGCGACATCGAGCATGACGAAGCGGATCTGAAGCTGATCGCGGAAGAAACCTACACACGCGTGCCCGCGTTCCGGCCCGCGCCGGAGGCTGCCCGCGTCGCGGAGGCCGCGCGCGTGCTGAAAGAAGCGCATCGGCCGGTGATCGTAGTCGGGGGCGGCGCGCGATTGTCGGGAGCCGCGGCGGAAGTCTTGAAACTTGCGGAGACGCTCTCCATTCCCATGGCGACTTCGCTGAACGGATTGTCGCTCGTTCCCGACAATCATCCGCTTGCGATCGGCGTTCCGGGCACGTACTCGCGCTCCTGCACTAATAAAATTCTGGTGCGCGCGGATCTGGTTCTGTACATCGGGAGCCAGACCGCCGGACAGGTCACGCACTTCTGGAAAATTCCTCCCGCCGGAACTCCGGTGATCCAAATAGGCATCGATGCCGCGGACCTGGGCCGGAATTATCCGAACGCAGTTTCGGTGCTGGGCGACGCGAAAGTCACTCTGCAAGCCCTGAACCAGGCGGTAGCCGGCGGCAATGGCGGACGCACCGCGAAGTGGCTGGAGGAAACCCGGGCGGCGGTGAACGCGTGGCGCGCAGAAGTAAAACCGCTGCGCGATTCCGAAGCGGTTCCAATGCGCCCCGAGCGGCTCATGAATGAGTTGGGCGCGTGGCTGCCGCAGGACACGATCGTCGTCTGCGACACCGGCCACGCCGGCATGTGGTCCGCGCAGCAAATGTGGGTGAACAAGCCGTGGGATTTCATTCGTGCGGCGGGCTCGCTCGGCTGGGCGTTTCCGGCTTCGCTCGGCGCAAAAGTGGCCATGCCCAAAAAGCCGGTGGTTTGCTTCACGGGTGACGGCGGATTCTGGTACCACCTGCAGGAACTGGAGACCGCGGTGCGCTGCGGAATTCCCACCGTAACGGTTGTAAACAACAACAACGCGCTGAATCAGGAAACCATGATTTTCCGCCACGCGTACGGCAACAAGCGCTCTCCAAAAGAAGGCGAAATGTGGCATTTCTCTCCTTCCGTAAATTTCGCCAAAGTTGCCGAAACGATGGGCGCGTTGGGAATTCGCGTCACCAAACCGTCGGAAATCCGTCCCGCGCTCGATCAGGCAATTTCCAGCGGGCGTCCCGCGGTGGTGGAAGTGATGAGCGATATCGAGGCACTGGCGCCGAATCCGTGGGAAGGGTAGATCTCATGTTTTCATGCGGGCGGGGTTGGGACGAACAACCCCGCTCTTGCGAAATGCTGCGATGAGTAGTCCACTCCACAAATCCCTGCCAAAGAAATCGGCATTATCGATCATTCGGAATCCTCGCCCCACCAGAAAACCAGCGCTCCGAATTTTAACGAACTCGCTGGGGTATACTTTCTAATCGCGCAGGCAAAATTCAGTCGCGGGAAAAGTTTCTCAGGGAGAATACGTGTCGGAGAACTACGATGTGATCGTGGTCGGCGGTGGAAACGCCGCCCTGTGCGCGGCGCTCGCGGCGCGGGGAGCCGGCGCCACAGTGCTGCTGCTGGAGCGCTCGCCGGAACATTTCCGCGGCGGAAATACGCGGCACACGCGCAACATCCGGTGCTCGCATGCCTCCGCCGATCAGTTTTTTTCCGGACCGTATTCCGAGGAAGAGCACCTGCAGGATTTGATCGGGGTGACCGGCGGCCCGGAAAATATGGATCTGGCCAGGATGGCCATTCGCGAATCGAGCACGTTGCCCGCGTGGATGAGCGAGCACGGCGTGCACTGGCAGCAGCCTCTGGCGGGCACGTTGCATCTGGGGCGGACCAATCGCTGGTTTCTCGGCGGCGGCAAAGCGCTGCTGAATACCTACTACCAAACCGCCAGGCGCATGGGCATTCAAGTCCGCTACAACTCAATGGTCGAAGACCTGGTGATTGAGAACGGCCGGTTTGAAGCCGTAAAACTTCAAAACGAAAACGGCGGCGAGTTAATTCGCGGGCGCGCCGTGGCTGTGGCGGCGGGAGGCTACGAGGCCAACATCGAATGGCTGAAACGCCACTGGGGCGACGCCGCCGAAAATTTTATCGTTCGCGGCTCACCGTACAATGACGGCACATTGCTCGCTTCGCTCATGAAGAACGGCGCGAAGACCATCGGCGATCCCAAAGGTTTTCATGCCATCGGCGTCGATGCGCGGGCGCCGAAATTTGATGGCGGGATCGTCACGCGCCTAGATTCGACTCCCTTCGGCATTGTGGTGAACCGCGATGCGCGCCGCTTCTACGACGAGGGCGAAGACATCTGGCCGAAGCGCTATGCCATCTGGGGAACGCTGATCGCCGGACAGCCAGGGCAGATCGCGTACTGCATCGTGGACAGCAAAACGATTGACCGCTTCCTTCCGCCGATGTTCAAACCGTTTCAGGCAGCAACGCTCGAAGCGCTGGCGCCGCAACTGGGCCTCGATGTTCGCACCTTCGCGGAAACACTCGGCGAATACAATCGCGCCGCCGCTGGAAACACGGAAGTGCGCATGGACCGCCTGGACGGCCTGAGCACGCGCGGTATCACGCCGCCCAAGAGCAACTGGGCGCTGCCCATCGACCGGCCGCCGTTTTACGGGCTGCCGCTGCGGCCGGGAATCACCTTCACCTACATGGGCGTGGCGGTGGACGAATGCGCGCGCGTGATCGACGGCCGCGGAAAGCCCTTCGCAAATGTCTTCGCGGCTGGAGAAATCATGTCCGGAAATATCCTGACCAAAGGCTACCTCGGAGGATTCGGCCTGACCATCGGCTCGGTCTTCGGCAGGCTGGCGGGCAGAGAGGCGGCGGCCAGTGTCCGGGTCTGAACTATTTGAGGAAGCCAACCGGCAGTTGGTGATCTGCAATGCGTGCCGCTATTGCGAGGGCTACTGCCCGGTGTTTCGCGCGATTGAAACGCGGCGCGATTTCCAGCAGGGCGACGTCTTTTATCTTTCCAACCTTTGCCATGACTGCCGCGCCTGCTTCTACGCTTGCATGTACACGCCGCCGCACGAATTTGCCATCAACATTCCGCAGATTCTGGCGGCGTCGCGCGTGGAGACTTACCGCCGCTGGAGCTGGCCAGGATTTCTGGGGCGCGCGTTCAAAAATCGCGGCGTGACGGTGGCGCTGGCCGTGGGAATGGCCGCGCTCGTGGCCATTCTTGCGCTGGCTTTCATTTCGCCGGCCAATCTGTTTTCTGCTCACGTTGGGCCAGGAGCCTTTTACGAAGTGGTCCCGTATGCCGCGATGGTGGCCGGCGCGCTGATTTTGTTTTTCTACGGCATTGCCGTGTGGCTGCGTGGCGGCGCGCGCTTCTGGTCGGAAACGCGGGGTGCGTTGAACGAGCGGGGCGATTGGAAAACGCTGGCCTCCGCGGTGGGGGCGGCGCTCGGATTGCGCTATCTAAAGGGCGGCGGTCCGGGATGCTTTTACCCGGACGAGCGGCCGTCTTCCGTTCGCCGGTTTTATCACTCGCTGACTTTCTGGGGACTGGCGAGCGATTTTGTTTCCACGACGCTGGCGTTTATTTACCAGGATTTTTTGCACATCCTGCCGCCCTACGCGCTGTTCAGCGCGCCGGTTGTTTTCGGCACGATCGGCGGTGTGGCGCTGCTGCTTGGAACGGGCGGACTCATTTATTTCAAATGGAAAAGTGACCGCGAGCCCGCTGCGGCCGGAGCTTCCGGCATGGATTACGTTTTTCTGGTGACGCTCGGGCTGACGGCGCTCACCGGCCTCGTCACGTTGATCCGTCGCGAGACTTCCGCGATGGGCACCCTTCTGGTGCTGCACCTGGCTTGCATCGCGGCGCTTTTTATTTCCGCGCCCTATGGAAAATTCGTGCACGCCGTGTATCGAACGCTGGCTCTGGTTCGCTATGAGGTCGAGCAGAACGAACCGCATCAACACGTTGGGCACTGAGCCGCGACGCCGCCCAGGCATCGAATAGCAAACCCTGAGTGGCTGAATGAGATTGTGGGATATCGCGATCTTGAAATGGCCAGCGGCTAAAGCCGCATTCAAGCTGCGCACTTCATGGCACGGCTGAAGCCGTGCCCTACAAAGATTCGCCGAATGCGATTGCGGCGTTACCCTGCAATTGGCGGTTGTCATGCAAGCCAGCGCTGTTCCGCAAAACCCGAAACCAAAGAATTGGCTCTTTCGTCCACTTCATTATATAAAGCCCGGTACGGGTGTATCGGGCGGTTATCGGGCTGAGAGAAGGCAACCATCAAAGGCAAAGGCTTCCGGGAGGGCAGGGATGCGAAGTATGACACGCACAATGATGTGGTCACTGGTAGCGCTGATCTGTTTCATTTCGCGACCGGCAGTTGGCGCGCCGCAGAGCGCGTCCGCAGCGAAGGTTCAAGTCGACAGGAGCAGCATCGGCGGCGTGGTTCTGAATGTGAATGGCGCCAAGCCGGAGGCGGGCGTGTGGGTACTCGCAGAGACAAAATCCCTGCCGGTCCCCTTCCGCAAGATTGTGGTCACCGACGATCAGGGACGCTTCCTGGTTCCGGACCTGCCGGAGGGAGCCTACGAGCTATGGGTGCGCGGCTACGGGCTGACGGACTCCGACCGCGTCAAAGCAGCGCGCGGCCAGACCGTGAAGCTGCAGGTCGCTAACGCCGCGACTCCACAGGAAGCGGCGAAGATCTATCCTGCCAGTTATTGGACGTCGCTGATTCAGCCTCCCACAGGAAGCGATCTCCCTGCCAGGTACAAGACCACGGAAGAATGGCTTGGGGACCAGAGGAACGGCTGCAATCACTGCCATGAACTCGGCATGGTCGCCACGCGCCGCTATACCACCGTTGAAGATTGGGATGCTGTCTTCTCTCGCGCCAAGGCGATGCATCAAGAGCTTAATTTTCTCGGCAAAACTACCGTGGAGAAGGTTCTTGCCGATTGGGGCACTCGCATTGCGGCGGGAGAAGTTCCCCCCGCTCCGCCGCGTCCTACCGGCATCGAGCGCAATGTGGTCATATCCCAATGGGACTGGGGAGCTTCGATATCGTTCATCCATGATCTGGTCGCTACCGACAAGCGCAATCCGACGCTGTACCCCTATGGGAAAGTCTACGGCGGTGATCGAACCGGTGGCGGCAGATTGTGGATTTTGGACCCGGTGAAGAACACGGTCGAAGGGCTTAACCTCGAACCGCGGAATAAGGACCATGGTTTCTCCCTGACAAAGGACTACTACCACGGCGCGGAAGAAGAGCAAGCGTACATGGGGGAAGACAAAGAATGGATGGATAGTCCGCACAACCCCATGATGGATGAAAACGGCAAAGTGTGGATGACCGAGCAGATTCGCGCCGGCGGCAAGCAATACTATCCAGCTTGGGCCAAGAGCACGATCGCCACGGAGACCAACAACCCCGAGGAGATCGATATCGCGTACAACCTCCTGTCCAAGAACGGCAACAACATGGAACTCGGTTACTACGATACCAAGACCAATAAGTTCGTTACTGTCGACACCGCCTACAACACCCACCACCTGCAGTTCGATTGGCAAGACCGGATTTGGACGGACGGCGGCGGCAACGCGATGGGTGAACTGGACACCAAAAAGCTGGATCTCAATAATATCCAGGGAACTGAGGTAGCTGCTCAGAAGACGTGGATGCGGATTGATATGGACACCAAGAAGATGATCCCCGGAACGGGCTATGGCGTGGCGATCAGCCCCATCGACGGCACCGTTTGGGAAACCTCTCCGCAAGCGATTGGCCCGGCGAACAAGGTGTACATGCTCGATCCAAAGACGAACAAATTCAAAGATTACCCGCTGCCTGCTCCGGGACGCTTCCCGCATGGCATTGACTTCAGCACGGACGGGAATGTTTGGGTCTCGCTCGGCAGCGGTCATCTTGGCCGCCTGGACGTTAAGACCGGCCAGTGGAAATTCTGGGAAAACCCGGGAGTAAAATTTAAGGGGACCGGCAGCGAAACCGGCACCACCGATTTCCCCTACTTCCTGTGGGTAGATCAATTCAACGCGTCGGGGCTTGGCAAGGACACCGTGATCGTCACGGGAACCGCTTCCGACGCCATGTTCATCTTCGATCCCAAGACGGAAAAGTTCAGCGTGTTCCGCGTTCCTTTCCCGTTGCCGTTCTATACTCGTGGCCTGGATGGCCGAATTGACGACGCTAACGCCGGATGGAAGGGCCGCGGGATCTGGGCGACCTACAGCTCCTACATGCCGAAATTCACGGAGACGCGGATGGGTTCGGTGAATCACATTCAAATACGGCCGAATCCGCTGGCGAATTGAATTGAAGTAGCACCGATTTCAGGGCGAGCACAGGTTTCAAGGCTGCGGAATAGAATCTCGTTTTGTCATTCTGAGCGAAGCGAAGAATCTCTCTGGGTTTCTTGCTCGTACTGAAATCGAAGAGAGATTCTTCGCTTCGCTCAGGATGACATCGTGTTATTTTTCGGCGGTTTGTAAGTCCTGCGGATTTCTGTAAGCCGAACAGAAAACTTTCCGCGGCCGGAAATCAGGCCCGGTGGAAAGTGTTGCAGTCGAAATCTGAAATCTCAAATTTGAAATTTCAGATTTGAAATGCCGAAATCATGTTTTCCCTGAGGCAACGGTAACCATGCGACCGAGGCGTCTGACTGTTACGGCAACGCTCGCTGTGGCGGCTCTAGCGATTCTTTCGCTCGCGATCGCTCCCGCGCACTCTCAGAGCCCGGAAACCTTCAAGGCGCGCCTGTCGCCGGTGCCCATCAGCGTCGCGATGATGTCCACCATCGCGGGAACCGGAGCGCTCACCGCGACTCTGTCCGGCAAGCAGCTTACGATTCAGGGAACATTTGAAGGCCTGCGTTCCGCCGCCACCACCGCGCAAATTCATCGTTCGCCGAAGGGAATTCCGGGACCGGTGATTCCGAACCTGTCGTTGACGGTGACCAATGCGATGAAAGGGACCGTGAGCGGCACCCTCGAGCTGTCGACGGACCAGATTGCCGACTTGCGCGGCGGCCGCCTGTATGTGCAGATTCAGTCCCAGGGCGCGCCCGACGGAAATTTGTGGGGATGGATTTTGCAGTAGGCTCGGCACCCGGCTAGAAACGCCCACATGAGAACTGGGCGCTACACTGCTCCAACCACTAGGACACTTCATGAACAGTCGATTGCGGCGTCGAGTCTGGCAAGTCTTGTTCGCTGTCGGCGGGTGCGCTGTGGTTGCGGCGGCCGGAGTCGCCGTGACAGCAATGGCCGGCGCGCAGCAGCCTGCGCCCTCCGGTCCTTTCACCGCCGCCCAAGCCGGCGCCGGGCGCGCGCTCTACACGTCCACGTGTTCGGCCTGCCATCTGGCCAACATGCAGGGGACTTTTGAAGCGCCGCCGCTTTCCGGTGCGAATTTCCTGAACACCTGGCGCAACCGCGCCGCGAGCGAGCTGGTAAAAAAAATCCGCACCTCCATGCCGCTCAGCAATCCCGGATCGCTTACCGATGAGGATGCCGCGAATCTCACCGCGTTCATCCTGCAGTCAAATGGCGCAAAAGCGGGAACGCAGACCCTGACCGCGGATACGCTGGTGTCGATCGGAGCTGTCGCAACGGGTGGAGCGCCGCCGGCCGCAGCGCAAACTGCGGAGGAAGGTGCAGCGCCGCGAGCCGCAAGCGCGCCTCTCGGCCTGCTCGTTGCCGGTGAAGTAAAAAACTACACGCCGGTGACCAACGAGATGCTGCTCAAGCCCGATCCCGCCGACTGGCTGATTGTGCGCGGCGGTTACATGGGCTGGAACCACAGCGCGCTCTCACAGATCAATCGTGACAACGTGAAGGACCTGCGGCTGGTGTGGTCCTGGAGCATGCATGACAGCGCGGCGGCTAACGAGCCGACCCCGCTGGTCCACAACGGCGTCATTTACCTGGTCAACACCGACAATATTTTGCAGGCGCTCGACGCGCGCACCGGCGACCTGATCTGGGAAAACCACATGCGCCCGCCCAAAAACCAGGCCGGCGGCACCGGCGCGATGCGCAACATGGCCATCTACCAGGACAAAGTTTTCGCGGAAACGACGGACGCGCACCTGTTTGCACTCGACGCGCGCACCGGCAAAACGGTTTGGGACGCCGTCGTCGGTGACAGCAACAAGGGCTACGGCAGCTCCAGCGGGCCGATCATCATTCACGGCAAGGTGATTCAGGGCGAGAACGGGTGCGATCGCTACAAGAAGGATGAAAAGGAACAGGGCTGCTTCATCAGCGCTTTCGATCCGGACACTGGAAAGCTGCTGTGGCGTTTCAACACCATCGCGCGCGTGGGCGAACCCGGCGGCGACACATGGGGCGACCTGCCCAACATGCTGCGAGTTGGCGCGGAAACCTGGATCACCGGCAGCTACGATCCGGAATTGAACCTGACGTACTGGGGCGTGGCGCAGGCCAAGCCGTGGATGCAGGTAAGCCGGGGCACGCGCGGCGCGGCGCTTTACTCGAGCTCCACGCTGGCGCTCAATCCGGACGAAGGAAAACTGGCCTGGTATTTCCAGCACGTCCAGGGCGAGACGCTGGACTTGGACGAAGTGTACGAGCGCGTGCTCGTGGACATCGGCGACCGCAAAACGCTTTTCACCATCGGCAAGGCCGGCATCCTTTGGAAACTGGATCGCAAGTCCGGAGAGTTTCTGGGCGCGAAGGAAACGCTGTTTCAAAATATTTTCAGCGTGAATGAAAAGACCGGGAAACTTACCTACCGCCCGGACATTCTGGAGCAGGAAATCGGCAAATGGACTCCTGTGTGCCCCAGCACCGAGGGCGGCCACAACTGGCAAGCCATGAGCTACGATCCCGCCACCGAGCGGCTGATCATTCCGCTCAGCCAGAGCTGCATGGAGATGGCAGGACGCAAGGTGGAATTCACCGACGGATCGGGCGGAACGATGGGCGACCGCCTGTTTTACGAAATGCCCGGCACGGACGGCAACGTCGGCCGGCTGGCGGCATTCGATGTGAAATCGATGAAAGAAGTGTGGAACGTGCAGCAGCGGCCGTCGTTCCTCACGGCTGTGTTGTCAACCGCCGGCGGGATCGCGTTTGTCGGCGATTTGAATCGCGTGTTCCGCGCCGTGGACATTAACACCGGCAAGATGCTGTGGCAGACGCGTCTCGGCACGTCGGTGCAGGGATTCCCCGTCACGTTCAGCGTCGGCGGCAAACAATACGTTGCCGTCACCACCGGCCTCGGCGGCGGCAGCCCGCGCAACGTTCCGCGCACGATTCTGCCGGACGTGCGCTACCCCAACAGCGGCAATGCGCTCTACGTTTTTGCCCTGCCGGAGAAGTAGCACAGAATTCACAGGTTCGGCAAAAATCCCAAAAGCGTTGTCATTCTGAGCGAAGCGAAGAATCTCTCTTCGATTTACGCTTGGGCAAGAAACACAGAGAGATTCTTCGCTTCGCTCAGAATGACAACTGCACATTTTTTCGCAGCCCGTTCGGTCTGAGGCGCTCTGCTCAGTTTCTCTGACCGCGCGTTTCTCCCCAAGATCAATTGCAACGGCCACAGACTGAAGTCTGTGCCACTTGTCTCGTGACAAAAACGGCGGGCGAGACCCGCGCGATTCCAGTACAATGTTTGGCTGCGGGACTGGGTTCGCACCGCATTGGAACCACTAACCACGGGCCGAGGGGGACGGATGGGGGAATCGGGAGCATCGACGCGCAAGCTGACCATGGCTGACATTCACGCGGCGGCCGAGCGGCTGAAAAACTGGGGACGCTGGGGCGCGAACGACGAAATTGGCACGCTGAACTACACGCGGCCGGAAGACATCGTCGCCGCGACCCGCCTGGTGCAGAAGGGCAAAGTCTTTTCGCTGGCGCTACCCTACGACCAGAACGGGCCGCAAGGCGGCAAAACCAAATATCCCGCCATGGGCCGCTTTAATCCGATTCATCTGATGCTGCGTACCGGCACCGACGCCTATTCCGGCGTCCTCGACAGCAGAAAAATTCGCGGATCGGACGATGTGATCATGATGCCCACGCAGGCCGGCACGCAGTGGGACGGCCTGGGCCACATTTTCTACGGCGACCACATGTGGAACGGCTACGACTGCCGCACCGTGACTTCGGCGGGCGCGCAGAAGTGCGGCATTGAAATGACCAAGGATCGCATGGTGGGCCGCGGCGTTTTGTTCGATATTCCCCGGATGCTTGGAATGGCTCATCTGCCGGACAGTTTTGCAATCACCAATGAAATGTTGGACAAGGCCGAGAAACATTCCGGCGCCGAAGTGCGCCGCGGGGATTATTTGCTGGTTCGCACCGGGCAGATCGAAGCGATGCTGGCCGCCAAGACCTGGGACGGCTACTCGGGCGGCGACGCGCCGGGCCTGGCGTTTGAGACGCTCGATTGGCTGCACAAGAAACAAGTCGCCGCGGTGGCCACCGATACCTGGGGCGCGGAAGTACGCCCCAACGAAACGGACGACGCCAACCAGCCCTGGCACTGGATTTCCATACCCATTATGGGCCTGACGGTGGGAGAAATTTTTAATCTCGCGGAACTGGCGAAAGAATGCGCGGAAGACAAGCGCTACGAATTTCTGTTCGTGGCGCCCGCGCTGCCGGTGACCGGCGCGGTGGCTTCGCCCGTGAATCCGCTGGCGATCAAGTAGTGGCAATTGTTTTGTCATTCTGAGCGAAGCGAAGAATCTCTCTGTGTTTTTTGCCCAAGCGTAAATCGAAGAGAGATTCTTCGCTTCGCTCAGAATGACAACGTTTTGAGTTTTTTTGCAACCAGCGCAGATGGCAGTTTTGGTTGCAGCGAGCCCCGCGGTGGTCAAAACAGACCTTACACGCGGCGGCCTGAAACAGAACTAAGAAGTCATTCCAACTGAGAACAGAAAAAGGACAAAACCGTGACGAGCACAACAGCGGGAGATTCCGGAAACGCAATGACCGTATCGCAGGTGCTGGCGAAACTTTTGCGCGCCTATGGCGCTGAGTACGTTTTTACTTTGACTGGCGCGCCGCAAGACCCGCTGATCGACATGCAGAATCGCGAAGGCGTAAAAGTGATTCTCGGGCGCAGCGAGCGCTCCGCTCTCGCCATGGCCGACGCCTACGCGCGCGTCACCGGCAAGCCCACGTTCGGCGTCGTACAGTTCGGTCCCGGCGCGACCTATCTTCCCGCGTCGATCATCGATTCATTCTGGGCCTCCAGCCCGCTCATTTCCATTAGCGGCACCACCACCACAAAGACGCGCTTCCGCTACGAGTATCAGGAACTCGAGCAGACCTCAATGTTCCCGGCGTTCACAAAATGGGCGGGCGACCTGCCGCAACCCGAGCGCATTGCCGACGTCGTGCGCACCGCCGTGCGCGCGTCCGTGAGCGGCGTGCCGGGGCCTTCCTACCTCGGAATCCCGGCCGATTGGTTTGGCAGAAAGCTGACGATCCCGCAGGAAATTTATGCCGAGCGCGCCTTCCTGCGCACTCCGGCCTGCCGCGTCGCGCCCATGGCCCCGGACGTGGAAAGCGCCATCGCCCTGCTGGCCAGCGCTTCGAAGCCGGTAATCATTGCCGGCGGCGGCGTGATTCTCTCCGAAGCCTGGGACGAATTAACGGCGCTGGCGGAGGCGCTGAACATTCCCGTGGTGACCACCATGGCCGGCAAGGGCAGCATCGCGGACACTCATCCGCTGGCCGTCGGCGTCTGCGGGCGCTACTCGCGCAAGGTAGCCAATGACACGCTGGCCGGAGCGGACTTCTGCCTGGCGGTCGGCACCAAGCTGAGTTCGATGGGAACCAACGTGTTCCAGTACCCGGGCAAGGGCGCGCGCATCGTGCACTTCGACCTCGATCCCAATTCGCTGGGACGCACTTACCGCGAAGAGCTGTCCGTGGTGGCCGATTCGCGCGAGGCGCTGAAGATGTTGCGCGAGGCGGCGTTGGCCGGCCGCGTGAACGGCAGCAAGTGGGCCGATTGGACCAAGCAAGTGCAGGCGTCGGTCGCTTCGTGGCAGCAGGATTTGCAACGCGTTTCCAGCGAGACGATGCATGAAGGAAAATTGAATCCGTATCACATCATGCGCCTGATCGATCAGCACGTCGGCGGCGACGATATGCTGGTCGCGGATACTGGGTACATGGCGGCATGGGCGGTCACCGTGCTGCAGCAGAAAAAAGCAGGACGCAACACACTGCGCGCTGCCGGTTCTCTGGGCTGGGCGTTTCCCGCTGCGTTCGGCGCGAAGCTGGCCGTCGGACCGAAGCGGCGCGTATTTGCCCTGACGGGCGACGGCGGCCTGGGCTATCACCTGCCCGATCTCGAAACCGCTCTGCGCGTGAAAGCTCCGACCGTGACGATCGTGATGAACAATTGCTCGCTGGCCTTTGAGTATCACGTGCAGAAGTACGTGCACACCGAGATGTGCCCGGAAGCCAGCGAGTTTCTCGACGTGAATTTCGCCGACGTGGCCAAAGCCTTCGGCGCGCACGGCGAACGGGTGACCTCCGCCGACCAATTCATCCCGGCGCTGCGGCGCGCAGAAGAATCCGGCAAGCCCGCGATCGTTGAGGCTATCGTGAGCCGCGAGCTGCCTCCGCCGGTAACGCGCTATGAAGCGGCCGGACTGCGCAAGATCTGACCACGAGATTTAAAAAGCAGGCCGCGGCGTTCGGCAAAAAGCAGCACAGCCGCTCTTGGCTGTGCGGTTTTGTGGATTTAATGCATTGCCGCGGCCCTAACACGATCGCAAACCTCACCGTGTTTCCCGTGCGGCGAGCATATTCTGAAAATGATCTCCATCATGGGTTGAGTGGCACAGGCTTCAG
This sequence comes from Candidatus Acidiferrales bacterium, assembly GCA_035295105.1. Classification (GTDB taxonomy): domain Bacteria; phylum Acidobacteriota; class Terriglobia; order Acidiferrales; family UBA7541; genus Palsa-360. Next base: position 23,529 of record DATGJQ010000002.1, read on the forward strand.
TCTGTGGCGTTTAGTCCTTGCAATTTCCAAACCCCACAGACTGAAGCCTGTGCCACTGCGAACCGCCTCGGAACTGGCACTAGAAGAGGGACGCCGATCGCAGTAACCTAGTATCGGGAACTGAGAACGGTGCGGAAGCCCGGCCGCGGCCCGATTCGCATGGAAGTGGGGACATCATGAGAAATCGCAGCGGAATCTTTTATCTGCTGGCCTTCGCATTCGTTTTGCTCTTCGCCGGAATCCTGCTGGCGCAGAATGCGCCGAACCGCACGCTGATCGTGAACGGAAAAGCCCAGGGAACGGTGATGCAGATGGGCGGCCACGCCTACGTTGACGTGGAAACGGTGGCGCAATTCACGAACGGGTCGGTCACCCTGGAGCCTGGTCGAATCGTGCTGAATTTCCAGGCGGGATCGAGTGCGTCCTCAAACGCCGCGACGGAAGCAACGCCCGCTCCTCCACCCGCCGGCCTATCCAGGAATTTCGCGAGCATGGCAATCGCCGAACTTGCCGAGATGCGCGAGTGGCGCGGAGCGGTGGGCACGATACTTTCCTATGGCGTGCCGGTGGTCGGCAGTTGGCCGCAGGATTACCACGATCACGTGGAAGCCAACCTCGCGCAGGTCAGCGTGGCCGCGACGACCGCCGCCGATCAGGAAGCCATGCAACTTCTCCGCAACGAGTTTTCCAACCAGACCGGCTGGGCCAACGACGTGGTGAGCACGCGCCAGTCCATGAACGCCACCAATTCCGTCCGGCCCGATTCCCTGCAGAACGACACGACCCTCGCGAAAATTTCCAATTGCAGCCGTTTCCTCAATTCCATGCTGATCAGCGGAACTTTTTCGGACGATGCCAGCTGCCATTAGGCGGGTTTTCTTCTGAGGCCATGCGATACGGCGGAGAATATAGCAACGTAATGACGGCGCTGCTCTGACCGCGTTTTTTGGGATTCACAATCCGCTAGATGCTGGAACAAATCAAGCGGCCGTCGCGCACACCGGTAACGCGCACTTCCACAAACTGATTGTTCGGCCACGCTCCAAAAATGCGCGCGTCCAAATAATTGCTGGTCACCGCCCGCGTCCAGGCGCCGGCGGCATCTTCGCCACTGCCGTTCAGTGTGAGAACCCGCTGGCGGATTCCTATCTGCGCGGTCTGAAAGGCGGCTTTCTTTTTTTCGCCGAGCGCCCGCAATTCCCGCGCCCGCCGCGCAATCACCGGTTCCGGAACTTGATCGCGCAAATTCGCGACCGCGGTTCCTGGGCGCTCCGAAAACGAAAATACGTGCAGGTAGGTGAGCGGCAACCGCTCGATCAGCGCAAGCGTCGCCCGGTGATCTTCCTCGGTCTCTCCCGGAAATCCGGCGATCACATCGGCGCCGATGGCCGCATCCGGCAGCCACTCATGCGCGAGTTCCACGCGGCGCGCATAGTGCTCGGCGCGATACCACCGGCGCATGGCGGCCAGGATGCGGTCCGAGCCGGATTGTAGCGGCATGTGGAAATGCCTGGCCATTCGGTCGCTGGCCGCGAAAATCGCGATCAGATCCTCGGTCACATCCATCGGCTCGATGGAACTCACCCGTAGGCGTCCGACGGCTGTTTCGTCCAGAATGCGTCGCAGCAAATCTCCCAGCGCGGCGCGCGGCGCAAGATCGCGGCCGTAGTTTCCCAAGTCGATTCCGCTGAGGACAACTTCCCGTGCGCCGCCCGCGCACAGCTTGCGGATTTCCCCGATCACGCCCAGCGGCGCTAGGCTCCGGCTGCGCCCGCGCACTTGCGGGATCACGCAGTAGGAGCAGCTTCGATTGCAGCCATCCTGAATTTTCAGCACCGGGCGCGTGTGTCCGGCCTCTCCGCCCTGCACGGGAGCAACGAGCAATTCGCGCAACTGAAGAATATCGCCGGTCAGAATGTTGGCGGGACCCGCGGCGTGAGAGGCTGCCATACCCGCAATCATCGCAAGCGGCACAAAGGTTTCGTCCGCGGCGGGCGATTGGGCGGACGGCGTTGGCCATGACGCACTCCCGGCCATTTCGCGGTTTCGTTCGTCGCCGCCCGTTTCCGGCGTCATCTCCTGGATGAGGCGCGGAATTTCCGGCTTGTGGGAATTTCCGACGACCCAGGAGACTCCTTCCAGCACGGCAAGTTCATCCGGCGCGCGCTGCGCGTAACAGCCGGTGACCACCACGCGCGCGGCGGGATTTTCCCGGTGAATTGTGCGAATCGACTGGCGCGCCTGCAGGTCCGCGGCAGCCGTGACCGTGCAGGTATTCACCACGACTACGTCGGCGGAACGGGCATCCGGGGAAGCCGCGTAGCCGCGCTCCAGCAGTTGCCGCTCGATCGCCGCTGCATCGGCTTGGGTCGCCCGGCATCCGAATTGTTCGATGAAAAATGTCGCCATGCGTATTGTCGTCCGGCTTCCTAATGATTGCCTGGCAGATTACCCATGCGTGCGTCGAGGATTATATCAGGTGGGGATTCGACACATGTTACGAACATCCAAGTAGGACAGGCTTCAGCCTGTCTGGTTTTGTCGAGCGCCCTGCTTAAATCTAAACCTGACAGGCTGAAGCCTGTCCTACTTGAGAGCCTATCTCTGAGATGATTAGATCACTTCTAGTCACCAGTCACGTCTCTTGGGGTTGTCCGCGCCAGCCGCTTCGGGTATCTTCACTGGCAGCGGAGACCCATGGTCGACATCCACTGCCACATTCTGCCGGGACTGGACGACGGCGCGGACAAGATGGAAACGTCCATTCAAATGGCGGAATCGGCGATCGCCGACGGAATCACTCACGTGGTCGGGACTCCCCACGCCAATTCCCATTACAAGTTCGATCCCGAACTCATCCGCCAGCGGCGCGACGAACTCCAGGCGGCAGTAGGCGACCGTCTCAAACTGGCCACCGGGTGCGACTTTCATTTGAACTTCGAGAATTTGCAGGACCTGGAGAAAAATCCCCAGAAATACACCATCAATCAGAAGAACTACCTGCTGGTGGAGTTCGCTGACTTTTCCATCCCGCCGTCGATGGACGCCACCATGCATCACCTGCACCTGATGGGATTGTCGCCGATCATCACTCATCCCGAGCGCAACGCCATGCTGCGCACCAAGCCCGAGCGGATGTACCGCTGGCTGCATCAGGGCAGCTACGTGCAGATCACCGCGCAATCGATTCTCGGGCGCTTCGGTAGCGCCGCGCAGCACCGCGCCGAGCAGTGGCTCGATGAGGATCGCGTCCACTTCGTAGCCAGCGACGCGCACAACCTGACAGGCAGGCCGCTGCAACTCCGCGCGGCCTTTGACGCGGTCGCCGAGCGCCGTGGCGAAGAAGTGGCCAACGCCCTCTTTCGCGACAATCCCCTTGCCGCATTTGAAGGGCGGGGCTTGCCCTATGAGCCGGAAGCCGCGGATCCCGGCGCCAAGCAATTCCGCAAACGGAAACGATTTCTGTTTTGGTAGGTCCTGGGGCCCTGTCATGCTGAGCGAAGCGAAGAATCTCTCTTCGATTTAAGTCCGAGAGAACGAAAACAAAGAGAGATTCTTCGCTCCGCTCAGAATGACAACGTTTTTGAGTTTTTCGTAACTTTGCGGGCCGTATTACCCCAGCGCGGGATGCCGTTCGCGCAGCCATGCCGACAGCGCTTGATCCACCTCGGCCAGATGCCCTTTGAAGAAGTGGTCCCCACCGCGAACAATAACGACGCCGGTCTGTTCCTGAACCTGCGGCGGAAACGTTTCCACCATTGCTCGCAGTTTTATGGGCGGGCCGAACTGGTCGAACTCCCCGGTCACGAGTAGCTTCGGCTTCGTGCAGCCATCGAGGTAGGAAAAGCTGCGGCTTCCCAGATCGCCGACTGGAAGTCCGAGGCCGATCAGCTCGACTACCCGCGGATCGGCGCAGCCTGCCCGCAATCCGACCCACGAACCGAAGCTGAACCCGGCGACCAGCAGCGGCACGCCGGGATATTCCGCCGCAAGGAAATCAAGTACCGCGAAAACATCCTGCTCCTCGCCGATTCCCTCGTCGTGTGCGCCCTCGCTCAGGCCGACGCCACGAAAATTGAACCGCACCACGGGCAGGCCAAGCCCGTGAATGGTTTTCGCGGTCTGGTACACCACTTTGTTGTGCATGGTCCCGCCAAACAACGGATGCGGGTGGCAAACGACGGCGGCCAGGGGCGGCGGCGCGGCGTTGCCGTCGCTTGGAACCGACCACACGAGCGTCTCCAGGCGGCCGGCGGGTCCCGGCAACAGCAAGGATCGATGAAGTTGTTCCGGCATGCGGGAAACTATGTAACCACAGAGCGGTGACCGAGGACAAATCCGGCTCCGACGGCGGAGAATTTAAAAAAAGTTTCAGCTGGCGCTGCGTTTCCCGTTGCGATTTTGATTCCGCGATGCTACGTTGTGCGCTGAACCTGGAACGCCCTCTTCCGGGGGAATCATGGAAAATTCGATCGAACGCCGGGCATCGCGGCGATTTACGATGACGCTTCCTTTGACGGTCCGTTCCAGCGGCCCGGAAGGGAACGAGCGCCGAGGCCAAACGCGAGACGTCAGTTTCCGTGGCCTCTACTTCTTGATTGAAGCCGACTACGCTCCCGGATCGCCCATAGAATTTATCCTGACCCTGCCCCGCGAAATCACCATGGCCGGCGACGTCAACATTCGATGCTTCGCGGAAATTGTGCGCGTCGAGCCGCACAACGGGAAGCGCGGAGTTGCGGCGCGCATCGATCGCTACGAATTCTTGCCCACGTCCGCACCGTCGTGAATCTTCTCCACGCCCGAGCACTTTAAACTCCCGGCGATTTTTGCATTTCCATGCCTTGCCGCCTGGCGGAGACCTGTCCCATCAGTTTTTTGATCGTCGTTTTTTGATTGTCGGCGATTTCGCAGTAGAATTGCGGTGAAGCTTACGATCAGGAGGCACCATGGACACGTTTGACGTCAAATCGACGCTTGAAGAGCTCAAGGAAGATGCGCTGCTACCGCATCCCGTGCGGCTGCGCGACATGATCCTCCGCACTCCGCTGGACGCCCCCGAAGCGCTCGAAATGAACCGGGAGTTTCAGAGTTACCTGACTCATTACGGGGAGACGCAAAAGCTGGCGCTGGAAATTCTGGAAAGGCTGGTTACGCGCGCGGCCGGGAAAGCCTAGCCGGTAAAGCGAATAAAGATTTCAGGTTCGTTCCAAATATGCCCCGAGAAACCATTCTGATCGACGCCGATGACACGCTCTGGGAGAATAATATTTTCTTCGAGCAGACCATCGAGGAATTTCTGACCCTGCTCGAGCCCTTCGGCTATCCCCGCGAATATGCCCGGCACATACTGAACGAAACCGAGCGCCGCAACATTCGCCAGCACGGGTACGGCGTACGGAGCTTCGGCCGCTCACTGGAAGAAACTTATATGAAGCTGGCCGGGCACCAGGCCGAGCGTTCCACCGTCGAGAATATTCATCACCGCGTGCAGGAATTGGAGCGCACGCCGCCCAACATCATGGACGGCGTCCTCGAGACGCTGGCGTATCTTGCCGACCGGCACCGCCTAATTCTTTTCACCAAGGGCGAGGCGGCGGAGCAGGCCGCCAAAGTCGAGCGCTCCGGGCTGCAGATTCATTTCGACGCGATAGAAATTGTCCCCGAGAAAGATGCGGCCACCTATCGCGCGCTGGTCAACCGGCACCACGTCGTGAAATCGCACGGATGGATGGTGGGCAACAGCCCGCGCAGTGACATCAATCCCGCTCTGGAGGCCGGGCTGAACGCCGTGTTCATTCCGCACCCCAATACCTGGGCGCTCGAACATGAGGAAGTGCGCAGCGGCGCGGGCCGCCTGCTCATCCTGACCAACTTCCGCGCCCTCCGCGAACATTTCTAATGCAGGAAAGTGAACACAATTTTCACATGTGGAAAAAATGTTTTGTGCTGTCATTCTGAGCGAAGCGAAGAATCTCTCTTCGATTTAAGCGGGGAGAAAAAACATAGAGAGATTCTTCGCTTCGCTCAGAATGACAGCGTTTTCCGTATCCGCTGAGCCTGCGGAAGTTGGTTGCGGCACACCGTCATACCACAATCACCACCAAGGCAAATCAAAACGCCGGGCCGCGCGAGCGGAACGGTATATGGACCACCGCTTCCAGGTCCACGGGCTCGCCGCCCCTCTCCGCCGGCCGGAATTTCCACTGGGCCAGCGCTTCCATCGCGTTGGCATCGAGATTGGAATCCACGCTGTGCACCAACTGGATGCTGTCGACGCTGCCGTCCTTTCGAATAATGGCGTAAAGAATCACCTCGCCGTCCACGTGCGAAGTGCGCAGCTCCGGCGGATATTTCGGGTCCACTTTTCGCAGCGGAACTGGCCCCGTCAGATCCGCGGACATTTCTCCGATCGACGCTCTGGCGTTTCCGGCGGGCTCGTCGTCGTTCAGTTCCGCAAAATTCAGCACCCAGCTTCCCGACGCGCTGGTGAGATTCGGCATGTTCACATGCAGCGTGTAGACGCGCTTCGGTCCCAAAACCTCCTGTGGTGACATCCCCAATTTCGGGCCTAAATTCCCGCCCGATCGCGCGGCTCCTTCCGCGTCCGCTGTCAGGGATTTCGAGCGCCCCGGCGCGACCAGCGCCCGCGCAATCGGCCGCGACGGCAATGCAGAGCCGGCCTCCCGCGATGCCGGGCCTATGCCGACGCCCGAAACCGGGGCGGTATTCGCGGGATTGCCGCCGCTGATAAAAATTCCCTCCGGGCCGCGTCCACCACCAGCGCCGCCGGCCGCATCACCCGCACCGCTGCCCTGCGCCGGTCCGGAGGCAGCGCCGGGTTTTGGTCCGTCAGGAGAAATCGACACGCGCGCCGAAAGATTTCCGGCGGGTATTGCCGGAGGAGGCACCAGAGGCGCCGGCGTTGCGGACAGCGCGATGAGCGTTTCGTTTTCTCCAGCCCGTCCGGCAATCTCTGGAGCCGCAGCGTTTGTCGACATTTTGTGCGCAGCCGAACGCGGCGCGGACATCGCATTCACGGGCAGCAGCGGCTTCAAAGGAGCGCGCGCGGGCGAAGCAATGTCAATCGGACCAAGTTGTTTTTCCTGCGCGGAAATTTCGGGAGCGGTGACATTCGACGCGTTGGACGACGCGCGAGCCCGCGGCCGCAGCGCCGTGAGTTCCTTTGCGGTCAGTTCGAGCTTTGGACGCTCAGGCTGCGCGCCCGCGAGTTGCACGATATTCGGCAGCGCCGGCAAAATTTTGGGAGGCTCCTGCGGCGCCTTAGGCTGAATCAACGTCTGCCGCGGATGCGTTGGATGCAAGGGCTCGGAGAGAATCGTCTGTCGCGGGTGGAATGCATCGGCGCCGCGGTTTGGCGCCAATTTCGCGTCATCTTTGCGAAGCGGGACCCTGGGCGCGCGTGCTGTCGGGAGGATTGCGGGAAAATCCTTCACGGGGCCGTACCAGGTGATTTCGGTTCGCGGCTCAGCGGCAGCGGTCCGCGCCGGCTGGATTTTCCAAATCGGCGGAGGATACAAACTCAGGATCACCTGAAGGACAATCGCCGCCGCGAACGCGTACTTCGGAAATCTCTGGTCGATCCAGCAGTCGCGAAAGTACGGGTCTCCGTCAAATTTCTTCGGCGCCGCAGGGCCCCGAACGACCGCCGCGAGGCTGGACCAGAATTCGCCGAGCCTACCGGCCTTAGTGACCGCGAGCCGCGGCTCCGGCATCTCCGGCGCAGAGGGAAAGCTGAAGCTGGTCCTTTCATGCAGATGAGCGATCTGAAGCAACTCGAATGGCCCCCGAGAAATTATACGCCATCCGTTGGACGAGCGTTCCGGCTGCCGGGTTTGCCGGCAGCCCGCGGAATTTTCATCGCCACCGCCGAAAAAAGGCGGCAGGCGGAAAAGGCCGCAAAAAAACTCCAGTTTTGTCATTCTGAGCGAAGCGAAGAATCTCTCTTCGATCTAAGTACAGGCAAAGAGCCACGGAGGGATTCTTCGCTTGCTCAGAATGACAACCGTTCGACTTTTTCCGCCGCCTGCGACGCCTGTCCTACTAATGGCTTGCCGTTCGCCGCTCGATTTGCCACGATAGGCTCCTTAACAAGCGCCCGGATCGAAATACCGCGTTTCGTACGCCGGAGAATGTGAGTTGGCCATGGCTACGTCCTCTTCCCCAGTGACAAAATCGAGCGGGTTCCCGCTGTGGGCCAAGATTCTAGTGGGTCTTGTGGTGTTGCTGATTTTGGTGGCCCTGGCGGTGCCTTATTTTCTGAACGTGGATCGCTATCGTGACACCATCTCCGAAGCGCTCGCCAAGCAGACCGGACGAAAAGTGAGTCTGGGCGCGATTCATGCGCGCCTGTTTCCCGGCGCCGGCGTGAGCGTTGCGGACCTGCATGTCGGAAACCCGGAAGGCTTTCCCGCGGGCGATCTGGTCAGCGCGGATGAAATTCGGGTGAACGTCGCGCTGGCGCCGCTGCTGCACGGAACGATTCACGTCAACTCCGTGGATCTGGTGCACCCCAAACTGATCGTACTCACCGACAGCGCTGGGAAAAACAATTACACCTTCACGCCCACGGAACCCGCCGCGCCCAAAACCAGCGATTCGTCCTCGAGCATGACGCTGGACCAGATTGACAGCATCAACTTGACCGGCGCGGAAGTAGTGATGGGCAGTGTCATCAAGGGCGCGGCCGCGCCGCTGGCCGACACCAAGGGAATTAACGTCACCCTGCACAATTTCGCCATCAGCCCGATGCGCATGCATGACTGGCAGGCGGAGTCCAACTTGTCCGGCGTGACGCTGGCCCTGAGCGGGTGGAAAGATCCCATCGCGTTTCATACCGGGCAATTCACCTTGTCGGGAGGAAAAGTGGACGCGCAGTTTGTCGCCGACCTGGCCACCGCCGCCGACATGAAGGGAACGTTGAGCGTGCCCGATTTCGAACACCCGCAGGTGAATTTCGAAATGAGCTCGTCGCGGCTGGATGTCGACAAGCTGATCGAAGTCGCCGGCAGCGGGCCGGGAATTCCTTCCGCTCC
>DATGJQ010000003.1:0-49207 GCA_035295105.1 Candidatus Acidiferrales bacterium
ATTCCCGCCGGAGCGATGGGATTGCCATTCGAATTGACGGACAAAGGCCCGGTGATCGAATCCCCCCTTCGAACGGCCGCGCAAATCCGGGAGCTGTCGTCGTTCGATCCGGAGATGGAAACCGGGTTTCTCATGCAGACGATTCGCGGCCTCGTTCGCGAACTGGGACCGGACGTGCCCGTTCTGGGCTTCGCGGCCGCTCCGTGGACGCTGGCTTGCTACATGATCGAAGGCCACGGGAAAGACGGCTTTCCGGCGGCCAAGACGCTGCTGTACTCCGAACCCGATCTATTTCGAAACTTGCTGGAACGTATCGCGCGGGCCACGGCTGGATATCTGCGCGCGCAAATCGCCGCGGGTGCCGCCGCGGTGCAGCTTTTTGACACATGGGTTGGAGAACTCACGCTCGATCAGTACCGCGAATTCGCGCTCCCCGCGACACAGCTACTAATCGATGAAATCCAGGCCGGCGAGACACCAGTGATTTTGTACACGAAAGCGTCCAGCCATTTGTTGCCCGCTGCCGCCGAATCTGGTGCGAATGTCCTGAGCGTCGACTGGCGCGTGGATCTGGCGACGGTGCGCGAAATGGTCGGGCCGCGGATTGCGCTGCAGGGGAACGTCGATCCGTGCGTGCTCCTCGGTCCGGAAGCGGAAGTGCGCCGCGCGGCTCGCGAAGCGGTGGAGAGTTCGGGCGGCGTCGGGCACATTCTGAATCTCGGCCATGGGATCTTGCAGCAGACGCCGGTGGAGAACGCGCGCGCGTTCGTGCAGGCCGGGCAGGCCGCGCCGGTGATCGATAAAATTCGCGTGGAACGGGCGCGCTAAGAGCGTCGCCGTTTCGCGGTTGCTAGTAAGTTCGTGTAGCGCCCACCTTCAGGTGGGCACCTGTCAATCGCGAATGCCCACCTGAAGGTGGGCGCTACATGAAGAGTCCAGTTTATGAGCGATTCGAGCCTACATCTGCACCTGAACCGGGAGCGCTTCGAGATCTCCGAAGAGTTTCTGGCGAAATATAACCGGCCCGGGCCGCGCTACACGAGCTATCCTACGGCGCCGGTCTGGCAGGATAATTTCGGTCCGGAAGACCTCGAGCGCTACGATTCGACGGCCGACGCCGCACGCACACCTGTCTCGCTCTACATGCATCTTCCCTTCTGCGAAAGCCTGTGCCTGTTCTGCGCCTGCAATGTGGTGATCACCAAAGATCACAGCGTGGCGCCGCCGTACATCGAAATTCTGGAACGGGAGATCGAGCACGTCAGCCATTTCGTTTCACGCCAGCGGCCGGTGGTGCAATTTCACTGGGGCGGCGGCACGCCCACCTATTTGACGCCGGAACAAATGGAAGGCTTGTTCAAATTTACGGCGGAACGTTTCACGTTCGCGCCGGATGCCGAGATCGGCATTGAGATCGATCCGCGGGTGACGACGCACGCGCATCTCGCCACGCTGCGGCGGCTGGGCTTCAACCGGCTGAGCATGGGCATTCAGGATTTTCATCCCGAAGTGCAGGAAGCGATTCACCGCGTCCAGCCGCTGGATATGACGCGCGGCCTGATTGACGAGGCCCGCCGGCTCGGGTTCGACAGCATCAACGTCGATCTGATCTACGGGCTTCCCTTGCAAACTGCCGAGCGGTTCGCGCACACGGTCGAGCAGGTGGTCGCCATTTCGCCGGATCGCGTGGCGATGTTCAGCTATGCGCACGTGCCGTGGCTGCGCAAGCAGCAGGGCGCTCTCGCCACGCGGCTGCCCGAAGGCATGGAAAAATTCCGCATCTTCCGCGCGGGCCTGGAAAGTTTTCTCAATGCCGGCTATCAATACATCGGCATGGACCACTTCGCGCGGCCATCGGACGAACTGGCGGTGGCCCAGCGCGAACGCACGCTGCACCGCAATTTTCAGGGGTACACGACCAAGGCGGGCGCCGATCTTTACGGTATGGGCGTCAGCGCGATCAGCAGCGTGGGCGCGTGTTACGCGCAGAACGATCGCGACGTCGCGTCCTATCGCACGCGCATCGAGCAGCGCGGGCTCGCCACCATGCGCGGCTACCGCCTCACGGAAGAGGATCTGCTGCGGCGCGCGGTGATCAACCGCATCCTGTGTCACGGCGAGCTGCACAAGAACGAAATCGAACAGGAGTTCACGATCGATTTCGATCGGACTTTTGCTCCGGAAATCGAGCGCCTCGCACCATTTATTTCCGACGGGCTGCTGGAGATCGATGGCGATGTTTTGCGGACCACGCTTTTGGGACGCATTTTCATTCGCAATATCGCCATGGTTTTCGATCCGTATCTCGAGAAACAGAAACTCGAAAGCCGCCAGCTTTTTTCAAAGACACTCTGATCGACCGATCGAGGTTTCGTGTCCCTTCCGGCCCCCACCGTTTATCCCGTGATCGTGATCGGCGGCGGAATTTCCGGCCTGGCTTGCGCCTATCAACTGCAGCAGAACGGGATTCCCGTACGGCTGCTGGAGGCCGGGAACCGCCCCGGCGGCGTGATCGCCACCGAAGAGCGCGACGGATTCCGCTTCGACCTTGGTCCGCAGAGTTTTCTTTCCACCGAGCCGCTCCTTGCGCTGATCGACGCGGTGGGCCTGCGGGAGCAGTTGCTGCACGCCAATCCGCGGGCGCCGCGCTACATTCTGGTTGGCGGCAAGCTGGTTGCCGCGCCGCTGGCCCCGCCCTCCCTGCTTACGACGCCGCTGCTTTCGGCCCGCACGAAATTCCGGCTATTCACGGAAATCGCGAGGCATACGCGCCCGCCGGCCGAGGATGAGTCGATTGCCGCGTTCGTTCGCCGCAAATTCGGAGATCAGATTCTGAATCGCCTGGTGGCGCCGTTTGTCTCCGGTGTCTACGCGGGCGATCCCGAGCGGCTGAGCATGCGGGCGGCGTTTCCGAAACTTCATGAGATGGAAATGCGTTTCGGGAGCGTGCTGCGCGGCGCGATGAAATCGCGGCCGGCCAAGGGCGCGCCTCGTACGGGCCTTTGCTCTTTTCGCGAGGGCATGGAGGCTTTGCCGCGCGCGATTGCCGCGCGATTGGGTAATTCTCTGCATCTGGAAACGAGCGTTGCTGGCGCACACCTGAGTGCCAACGGAAAACCGTGCATTGAGCTCGGCGTTGTCACGGGCCCACAGCAGAAAACTCTAGCCGCCAGCGCGATCGTCGTCGCCACTCCGACGAACGTTGCGTCGGCGATCCTGCGTGGGGTGAACGAAAAATTCACACCGTTCTTTTCGCAAATCGAATACGCGCCGGTCGCGGTGGTTTCCACGTGCTACCGCCGCGAGCAAATCCAGCAGCCCTGCGACGGCTTCGGATTTCTGGTGCCGCGCTCTGAGGGACTCCAGGTGCTCGGCACGGTGTTCAATTCTTCGCTGTTTCCCAACCGCGCGCCGGAGGGGATGGTTACCTTCACCAGCTTTGCGGGCGGCGCGACGGCTCCGGAATTCTGCAAACTGAGCGCTGAGAAAATTGTGACGACCGTTTGCGACGAAGTCGCGCGCGTTCTGGGTATCAGCGGAGCGCCCGTCGCCACCCATCTGCACCGCTACGAACGCGCCATACCGCAATACAATTTGGGTCACACGCAGACGATTCAGTCGCTGCAATCGCTTGCCGCGGCAACGCCGGGAGTGTTCCTTGCCGGTAATTACTTGAGCGGCCCGTCGATCGGCGCCTGCGTTGAGCAAGCCAATCGTACTGCGCAGGATGTGCGCGTGTATCTCGCGTCCATCGGCGTCGCAGGAGTCGGAGCGGTGGCCCATGCGTGAGAATTCTTAAAACCGGCGCTTAGTGTGTGTGGTTGTCGAAAATCAGTTTCGACTGGTGTAGCGCCCGCCTTCAGGCGGGCATTGTGGGGTACCACGGATGCCCGCCTGAAGGCGGGCGCTACACAATGGTGCGATCTTCCTTGCGGACTGACTTGCACCGCAAGCTGAAGCATGCGCCACCGTTGCCTTCCTACAAAACTGGGTTCCCATAGTAAGATGTTGCGCGCTATCGTCTTAGCGCTCCGGCTTCATCCAGTTGCTTCGTTTCTCCGTACTTAGAGAGGAACGGAAAGGGAACGCGACTTTGCTGCTGGCAGTCGTCCAACCCTGGCCCGAGGGCAAGCAGCCGACGGACGCTGCTCTGATGGAGCGCATCCTGCAACAGGACTCCGCCGCTCTCGAAACTCTCTATGACCGCTACGGGCGGCCGGTCTACTCGCTGGTACTGCGGATCGCTCAAAACCCCGCTTCGGCCGAAGAAATCGTGCAAGACATTTTTCTGCAGCTCTGGCGCAGCGCGGACCGCTATCAAATCGAGCGCGGCCCGCTGGAGCCCTGGCTCTTCACCATGGCTCGCCACCGGGCGCTCGATTTTCTGCGGCTGAAGAGCGAGAAGCAGCGGCGGCGCGAGGATTCCGACTCGGATGTTCTGCCGTCGGCAGTCGTGCGGCCGGACCCGGAGGGCGATATCGACCAGGCCAGGCGCGCGGAAAAAATTCGCGCCCTTTTGACTTCTCTTCCCGCCGTGCAGCGCCGCGCGATTGAGCTGGCTTTCTTCGAGGGCCTGACGCACAGCGAAATCGCCGCGACTACAGGCGAGGCGCTGGGCACGGTGAAGAGCTGGATTCGCGGCGGGCTGTTGCGGCTGCGGGAATCGCTTGGGGAGGCAGGTTCGTGATGAATTGCGAACAACTTGCCGCGCTCTACGACGAGTACGCACTGGGCGTGCTTGAGGGAGAGGAGCGCGCGGAAATCGAAGCGCACCTGGCGCGCGCCTGCCCCACCTGCACGCCGGGCGTCGCCGATGCCCGCTGGGTTGTGTCGCAACTGGCGCACGCCGCGCCGGATGCGCAGCCTCCTGCGGCGTTGCGCGGCAAGATCATGGATGCGGCTAGAAAGCCGGCGGACCCGGCTCGCGCGGTGGCGCCATTTGAGAAACCGAAGACTTCGACGTCGCGCTCGGCTTTCCCGGCATGGGCCTGGGCGGCGGCCGCTGCGCTCGCACTGATTACCGGATACACGATTCGCCAGATGAACAGTCAAGGCGCGCAACTGGCGGAACTGCGCAAGGAAATGAAGCTCGCCGCCATCCAGAATCAGATGCTGCAGAATCAACTGGAGATGAACCGCATGGTGGCGATGGTGATGACCTCGCCGGATTCCGTGCAGCTGAAACTCATGCCCAAGGATACCAGGATGCCGATGGTGCACGCCTACCTGCACCCGCACATGGGCGTGGCGATCACCGCGGATCAGATGCCCTCGATGCCTTCCGAGCGAACACTGCAGTTGTGGATCGTGCCGAAGTCCGGGAAGCCGGTCAGCGTGGCGATCTTCCATCCTGACGCCGCGGGCGAAATTGCGATGGTGGCTCCCGTCACTGTGCCAAAGAACGAAATTGCGGCGCTAGCCGTGACCGACGAACCCGCCGGAGGAAGCCCCCAGCCCACGACGCCCATCGCGTGGATGGCGGCGGTCAACTAAGAACGTGATAGGTTCCTGTTCCTGCCCGAAACGAATTTGTCATTCTGAGCGAAGCGAAGGATCCCTCTTCGATTGATGCGTAAGAAAAAGGCAAAAAAGAGAGATTCTTCGCTTCGCTCAGAATGACAACGTTACGCTCTCTTTGCGCCGCGTGCCGCGATTCGAGATTCTCTACGTTCTCCAGCTTCCCGGTAACGCCGTCGCTCCGCGCTCGATTTTACAATCAGGGACGGCACCGGGACGGGCCGGCCCGCTTCATCCAGCGCCACAAAAGTGAGGAACGCCGTCGTGGTGTGCTTCCGGACGCCCGCGGTCGAATCTTCCGAAAAAACTTCCACGCCCACTTCCACCGAAGTGCGGAACGCGCGGTTGACCTGCGCCTCAAGGATGATCAGATCGCCGACACGCACCGGGTTCAAAAAATCCAGATGGTCGACCGATGCCGTGACCACCTGTCGGCGGCAATGCCGGTGGGCGGCGATGGCTCCGGCGACGTCGATCAGGTGCATGACCCGGCCGCCCAAAATATTCCCCAGCAGATTGGAATCCTGCGGCAGCACCAGTTCCGTCATCTCGGTGCGCGAGGCGCCGACCGGCCGACCGGGCGGCGCGCTCTCCGGTTGAGTTTTGGATTCTCGACGAGTCACGGATGATTTCATGGTTTCCAGGCGCTCCCTGATCCTCTTGCGTTCAATGAACTTTACTTATAACCGCGAGCGATCGATTCCCTGCCAGTTGGCGTTCCGTTCCCGCGCGAATATACTATGCGCATGACCACGACCCAACCACAGAAGAAAACGCGCCGCCAAATCCTGGAAGATTTCGTCGCCTCCAAGCCCACCGACGCCTTTGCCCGCTACGGCTTGGCGATGGAGTGCGCCAACTCGGGTGACGCCGCCGCGGCCGACGAGCATTTCAAGGCACTGCTGGCCGCACACGCCGATTACGTCGCCGGCTATTTCCAATACGGCCAGTTCCTGGCCAAGTCCGGGCGGACTGAAGAAGCCCGCACCGCCCTCAATGCCGGGATCGCTACCGCCCTGCGCACGGGAGATGAGCATGCGCGTTCGGAAATGCAGGCAGCCCTGGCGGATTTGGGCTGATCCGCCGGTTTCTGGCGGCCGTGACCTGGACCAGAGCCTCAGGCCTCCGCTGGCCTAACCGATTCGTTTCCTTCCGCTTAACTCGCCCGTTACTAGGCGGCATCACTGCTCCCCGGCGTGCTTGCCCGACCCCCTCCCCGGTGCTACGTTCGATAAAGCGCCAATCTTCGTGGAGACAGCTGAACATGGCCCTGAGCATTGATGATCTTCTGCGCCGAGCGGTCGAAACCAAGGCCTCCGATCTCCATTTGAAGGTGGGAAACCATCCCTGCCTGCGCGTAGACGGCTCCCTCACACCGCTCACCGATGTTCCGCGCGTCACGCCCGAAGAAATGCTCTCCATGGCGTTCAGCATGATGACCAATCGCCAGAAGCAGAAGTTCAAGGAGACGGCGGAGCTGGACATGGCGTACGGAGTCGCGGGCCTGGGACGCTTCCGCGTCAACGTGTTCCAGCAGCGCGGCAACGTGGGCATGGTGCTGCGCGTCATTCCCACCAAGATTCGCACCATCGAGGAACTTAATCTTCCACGCGTCATTGAAACCATCTGCGAGGAACAACGCGGCCTGGTGCTGGTGACCGGGACCACCGGCTCGGGAAAATCCACGACGCTGGCCGCCATGATCGACCGCATCAATACTTCGCGGTCCGATCATGTGATCACCATCGAAGACCCCATCGAATTTCTGCACCGCGATAAAAAAAGTTTCATCAACCAGCGCGAAGTGGAAGTCGACACGGCAAACTTTTCCACGGCCCTGCGCGCTGGCCTGCGTCAGGATCCCGATGTGATTCTGGTCGGCGAAATGCGCGACCTGGAAACCATCGCCACCGCATTGCTGGCCGCGGAAACGGGCCACCTGGTGTTCTCCACCTTGCACACTCTGGACGCCACCGAAACGATTCAACGCATCATCGCGGTTTTTCCGCCGCCTGAACAAAAACAGATCCGCCTGCAGATGGCCGCCACGTTAAAAGCGGTGATCAGCCAGCGCCTGGTGCACTGCGCCAATGAAAACGGGCGCGTTCCGGCGGTGGAAGTGATGATTGCTACCGCCTACATTCGCGACTGCATCATCAACCCGGACAAGACCCGCCTGATTCATGACGCGATCGCCGCCGGCACCAGCCAGTACGGCATGCAGACCTTCGATCAATCGCTCTTCGATCTCTACTCGCGCAGCCTGATCACTTACGACGAAGCCCTGCTGCGCGCCTCCAACCCCGACGACTTCAAGCTGCGCGTTCAGGGCATCCGCTCCGCCTCCGATTCCGCTCGCGAGGAAATGGAGCAGAGCATGAACGAGTTCGAGCGGCTCGGAAAACGGTAGCGGCCCGCGGGACCACTAAACTTAAAACGCTGTCATTCTGAGCGAAGCGAAGAATCTCTCTTTTTTGCCCTTCCTGAAATCGAAGAGAGATCCTTCGCTTCGCTCAGGATGACACCGCAATTCAGTGGTTCCGCAGCGCCTCAACTCAACGCCCGCCGCCTGAAGTGCTACTGTGTCGCGCCTCGGACCTGCCGCCGCAGACTCGCCCGGCTTTACTTCCTTCAACGCGGCAACTATTCTCCTCTCATGCGATTTTCCTCCCGAAAACTATCCGGCGAAGGCGAGCTTTACGAGGCGGCCATCAACCGGTTGGCGCGGCGCGCGCATTCGGTGTTCGAGATGCGCACCTATCTGGAGCGCCGCGCGGAGGACAAGGACCTGGTCAAGGGCGTGCTGGATCGCCTGAAACATCTGGAATATCTGGACGATGCCCGTTACGCGCGGCAATTTGTGCGCCTGCACACAGAACTGCGAAAGCAAGGTGCGTTCCGCATCGCGCGCGATCTGAGGGCGCGCGGCGTTCCCGACCGCCACATCGACGCCGCCCTCGCGGAAATTACTTCGGAATCGAGCGAAGCCGCCCTGGTGCGGCAACGGCTGGAACGCCGCATCAAGACGATGCGCGGCCCACTCGACGAACGCCGCACCGCTTCTCTGTATCGAAGCCTGCTGCGCGCCGGATTTTCCGCGGATACCGTACGTCGAGAATTGAGCGCGATGACCAGACAATCGGTGGAAGCGCTTCCGGAAAGCCCCGGCGAAGACGACTAGTGGAAGAAGTTTGATGTCATTCTGAGCGAAGCGAAGAATCCCTCTTCGATTGACGCGTAAGGAAAAACCAAAAAAGAGAGATTCTTCGCTTCGCTCAGAATGACAGCTTTTTGTTTTTTCGCCGCATATGAAGCTGCGACCCATCGGTTGGAAGTACCTTCAAGCCTGGAATCCACGCACGGAAGCCCCTGCCAGGCAATTCACATTGCGCGCCACTTCATTTCCACGCGAACGGGAATTTCGTTCTTTACCGGCAGAGCGAGGAGGGTGGGCGGATCGATCTTAAAATCAGACAGCGTCAGCGGTATGGTTCCGGTGATCATGGTGTCCCCACCCTGCATGGCGCGCTGGAATGCGATCTGCTTGTATTGCACGGTCTGGCCGGCAAATTGAACTTCGAGGTCCGCGGGAATGGTGGACAATCCGGACGCCGTCTCGGGTAGGTGCGTGCGCACCGTGATCAATGGAAACTGTCCGCCGCGCACCACTTGAAGCATGTGTAAGTCGCGGTTGCTATCGCCGGAATCGAACGACTTCACCGGCACGGCGATCAGAAAATCGCATTGCCCGTCGTGGCAAACACCCTTCCCTTTCGCCGCATGGCTGACGCCCTCGGTTTGCTTCAGCGGGTGAGAAACGTGATAGGTGAGTGTAGATTCTTCGAGAATCCACTGCGTATCCGCAGGCGCAACCCGCGGAAAAACCAATAGCAACAGCGTCAGAATGAATTTCGTGCTCACGATCCATCCCTGAAATTTGCCCGTCTTAGAATTTGAACGATACCGAAACGATTGCCGCGCCGTATGCCGCCGCCGTCACGATGGCCACCGCGCCGTGCGCGCTGGCAATTCCATGCACCTTTTCCCCCTTGCTCTTCTGGTCGAAGGCGATGGCGCCCAGGATCGGCGTCAGAACCATGCCTGGCCCATGAATCCAAGCCAGCGCCTTGTGAACACGGATCTGGCCGCGACTTTGTGTTCCCGGAATTCGTGGCGCGCGAATCGCGAAGTATGCGCTCATGAAATAGAGATCGCCGGTCGCCGATCCCAGCGCGAGGTGCAGATAGCGGTCGGAAGTGCTGGTACTTCTTCCTCCCGCACCGAACGACGTGGCGACTGTGGCAATCAGCGGTACAGCTGCGATCAGGCCGAGCCGCTGGTGGAGCATCAGCATATGGGAGCGCTTGTTAAGCCGGGCCTGGTCGGCCGTAGTCCCCTGCGCCTGCTCGGGCGAAATACCAAGATCCTGAAGCGAAAGCACACCGGCCAGCGTCACGTTCGCCGTCTGGTTCGCGCCAGACGCGATGGTTACGTTCACCGTGTTGGTGCTGTAACCTTCCGCCGAAACAGCAACCTCATAACTCCCCGCTTCCAAGTTCGGCACGGCGTAATGGCCGGTGGAATCGGTCTGCGCCGCAGACGATTGTCCGGTAGCCAGATTTTTGACGGCGACTTTGGCGTTTGGAACAGGCGCGCCGGTGGCACCGGCGATGAGGCCGGACAGAGTTGCATCGGAATTCTGCGCACGAGCGGACGCGGCGAAGGAGACTAACAGAATGAATGTGCAGACGGCGCCTACGCCCGCTGCCGTTTGACGTTTCATCGCGACACTCTCCGAACAAAGACCTTTCCGATTTCTGGCGTACAGATGCGCAAGGTGTTTCCAGGGATGCTCGCGGAAACCCGGGCCGAATGCCGATTGTGACATAAAAAAGCGACAGGAAGGACCTGCGGCGAGGCCTGTCTGCCCAGGCCCATTTACTATCTTGATCTTACGCGACGTGCATGCTCTTTGTGTGCCAACCCTTCAGGCAGACGCGCGTGGACCGCTTTTCCGCAGCCAGCATGACTTTATCTTCGCGGGCCAGCCAGCCGATGGCCCAGTCAAATAGCGGCGAGGGGGCGTTCAATTCTTTCTTCAGTTTGGAGAGCGTGGTCTCACCATTCGTTTCGAGGACCTGCCAGATGGTTCCGGCCATGGTGCCAATCTCTTCATTCATTGGGTCGATCCCCTCCTTTCCAGATTCCGGTTCTCGAGCACTTCGACCGCGGTGGCTACGATCGGTGCCAACTCGATCTTCTGTTTTCTTTGCCGGGAGCGTGAACGCGCCACCCGCCGCGGCAGAGGCGGTTTGCGAACGATCTCCGGCTGCAGGACGTAGTAGCAAGGATGTTCTCCCGCGACGGTCTCCAGACGCTGCATCAGCAGCACTCCCAAATCTTTCTGGTATTCGATGGTGAAGTTTTCGCAGCAGCGCGAGCACAGCCAGTAATGCTTGACGCCATGCCAGTGGGTGGGCTGCTGATCCTGCGCCGCAGTTTGCTTGAAGCGAAACAGACGCCCCTGCGCGTAATCGAAATCGGACGAGCAGTCGGGGTGGGCGCATTTCAAATACATGGGACTTTACGGTGCCGCCTTCCTCAGAGCGTCGCGCAAAACGCCTGAAAAAGCAAGATACGGACGGCGACCGGCAAAATCAAACTCAATAAATGAATTCAACGTATCCGAAGTCCGTCGCGACGCGGAACGCTGAAAAGGCCGCGCGTTGCAGGTCCACAACCCGTCTGCGATAATGTTTCGCCGGAGTGAGTTGGGCTTACCGTGAGTGGAACCGCATAGACATGGATGTGTACGCGAGAGCTGGAAATCTTGCTCGCGTCGTTTGTCACGGATCACGAAACACCAATCACGAATCGCCAATCACGAATCACGGCCAGAGGTCCCATTGCCAAGCGGCAACGAAATCCGCAGCACGTTCCTGAAATTTTTCGCCGACCGCGGCCACCGCGTGGTGCGCAGCTCTTCACTCGTGCCGACGAATGACCCCACGCTGCTCTTCACCAACGCCGGGATGAACCAGTTCAAGGATGTGTTCCTGGGCCTCGAGCAGCGCGACTACACGAGCGCCGCCTCCTCGCAGAAATGCGTGCGCGCCGGAGGCAAGCACAACGATCTGGAAAATGTCGGTTTCACCAACCGCCATCACACTTTTTTTGAAATGCTGGGAAATTTTTCCTTTGGCGATTATTTCAAGAAAGACGCCATTGCCTTTGGCTGGGAACTGATTACCTCGCCGGAATGGTTTGGGATTCCTGTCGACAAGCTCACGTTCACCGTGTTCGGCGGCGCGGAAGTCGCTCCCGGAAAAGTGCTGGGCGTGGACGAAGAGGCCCGCGACCTTTGGCTGAAGGTAGGAGCGCCGCGCAATCGCGTGATTCCCGTCCCCGGCCTGAAGGAAAATTTCTGGGCCATGGGCGACACCGGCCCGTGCGGGCCGTGCAGCGAACTGCACTACGACATGGGGGCCGCGGCCTCGGACCAGGGCCACACCGATTGCCAGTTCGGATGCGATTGCGGCCGCTACGTGGAGATCTGGAATTTAGTGTTCATGCAGTTCAATCGCGACGCTTCAGGCAACGTCGCTCCGCTTCCAAAGCCATCCATCGACACCGGAGCCGGCCTCGAACGTTTGGCCGCCGTTTTGCAGGGCAAGATCAGCAACTTCGATACAGACCTGTTTTCACCCTTGATCGAGTTCGCCGGGCGCATCGCTGACGTTACGTATGGCTTCGATCGTGCAAATGACGCTTCGCTGCGAATAATCGCTGACCACGCCCGCGCGTGCGAATTTCTCATCTCGGACGGAGTCATACCGTCCAACGAAGGGCGCGGGTATGTTCTGAGAAAAATAATTAGACGCGGCATTCGACACGGACGTGCGATCAAAGTGGATCGGCCCTTTATGCACGATATGGTATACGCGGTCCGGGACATCATGAAAATAGCCTACCCGGAATTGGAAAAATCAACAGAGCGTGTAGCGGAAATCGTTCTAGCGGAAGAAAAAAGGTTCGCACGAACGATTGCAGTGGGACTTAAAAATCTGGAGTCCGACCTTCGACGGAGAAGAACTAACTACGAAACGGCAAGAGGAGTTGCCACATCTCCCGAGAGCTTTTCCGACGAATTGGATAAAGGCGATATCGAAACATTACGCGAGGAAGCGGAGGAGGGCCTATCGTACCCAGGTGAGGAAGCATTTCGTTTGTATGACACTTTCGGCCTCCCCCTCGATTTCATACAAGACACACTGCGTGACGAGGGGTTTTCGTTCAATCACATCGGCTTTGACCGTGCCATGCAGGAGCAGCGCACTCGTGCGCGCGCATCGTGGAAAGGCGGGCACAAGGACGTCGCCAATCCCGCGTACACGAAAATCGCGGAGACGCAGCGCACGCAGCCGGATTTCTATTACGGCGCGTCCGGCAAGGATTTCCGCATTGAGGCCATCGTCACCAAAGACGGAGCGGTGAATGAATTGCCGGCCGGCACGGAAGGCGAAATTGTACTGGACCGCACCGTGTTCTACTCCGAATCCGGCGGGCAGGTTTCCGACATCGGAACGCTGTGGAACAACGAGCACACGCTGCAAGTGGCCGATGTGCGCGGAGCGTATTACCCGGTGTCCGGGCTGATCGCGCACCGCGTGCTGGCCAGGGAAAAACTTGTGGTGGGAGATCGCGTTTCAGGCGACGCCGACGCCGCGCGCCGCGAACACATCAAGCGCAATCACACCGGCACGCACCTGATGCACGCCGCGCTGCGCAACATCCTGGGAACGCACGTGAAACAGGCCGGATCGCTGGTCGAGCCGGGGCGCCTGCGCTTCGACTTTTCACATTTTGCCGCGATCGATCCGGCGGAGCTGCGCGACATCGAGCAACAGGTAAACGATGAAATCTGGCTGAACAGCGCCATCGAGACCAACATCTTGACGCTGGACGACGCGCTCGCTTCCGGCGCGCTGGCCTTCTTCGGCGACCGCTACCCGGAGCATAACGTCCGCACGGTAACCATTCCCGACCCTTCCGCGCCGAGGGGCTTTTACAGCAAGGAGCTTTGCGGCGGCACGCACGTCCGCCGCACGGGCGAAATCGGAGTGTTCAAGATCGCCGTCGAACAATCGGCCGCCGCGGGAGTTCGCCGGATCGAAGCCATCACGGGCGCCGCTGCCCTGGCCGATTACCAGCGCGCACAGCAGCTCCTGCGCGATATTTCCGGACGCATGGGCGTCAACGAGGAAAATCTGGCCGCGGCTATTGAGCGCACCGAGCAGGCCCAGAAACAGCTCGAAAAGCAGCTGGAAGCCATGAAACGCAAGGGCGCGCTGTCGAAATCGGACGATTTGGAGTCCCAGGCGCGAACCATTAAGGGCGTGAAAGTTATCTCCGCCGAGATTGAGGGCGTTGACCGCGAGGGGATGCGCCAACTGGTAGATACCCTCCGCCAGAAGCTCGGTTCTGGAGTTGTGGTCCTTGGGACCGCCCAGGATGGGAAAGTATCCCTGCTCGTCGGGGTCACCAAGGACCTTACCTCTAAGTTACACGCTGGCAAGATGATACAGGCAATCGCCAAAGAAGTGGGCGGTTCCGGCGGCGGCCGGCCCGATTTGGCCGAGGCTGGCGGAAAAGACACATCTGCCCTAAAAAGTGCCCTGGACCACGTATACCCCCTAATCGACCAATTGCTATAATTCTAGAGTAGCGCCAGTGACGTTCCGGGGCGACATATCGTCTCTCCGGCTGCGGTGACTGGTCTGTCTCAATAGGAAAAACAGAATCGCACTGCCTTCCCAGAGCTGAATGCTTATGCGCTCCCTCTCCAGTTCGGTGGCTATCCTTGTGGCTATTCTGGTTTTAGGGGCGATTCCTGCCCGCGGCCAGATCGTTTCTTACATGGATGACAGCGGAAAAAGAGTGTTCGTGAACGCCGAAACGGCTGTTGCGCCTCGGCCCACCACCAAAACTCCGGTTCTCCGAACCGCCGCCACCGGGCTTATGCCCCGTTCCACACAGCCGTCATTTGCTGATTCTTCCGATTTGTCCGCGTCTGAGCAGGCTAACCGCGGGAAAATCGAGGAGATGATTCGCGAAGTTTCCGCTCGCTACCGTGTCGATCCGGCGCTGGTTCGCGCTGTGATGCAGACGGAATCGAACTGGAAAACCAGCGCCGTCTCGCGAAAAGGCGCGCTGGGGCTGATGCAACTGGAACCGGGAACCGCACAGGCACTCGGCGTGAACAACGCATTCGACCCCAAACAGAACCTTGACGGCGGAGTTCGCTATCTACATATGCTCTTAGAGCGTTATAATGGCGACCTCGACAGGTCCCTGGCCGCGTATAATGCCGGTCCAGGCGCCGTGGATCGTGCAGGGGGCATCCCGCGCTATCGAGAAACGCGGGACTACGTTCAGAAGGTGACCGATTCCTATTTCCGTCCCGGATCCGACCGGCTTCCCCGAGCGTTTGAGGCTCAACGCCCCATTTATCGCGCGGTGGAATCGGACGGACGGGTCGTTTTCACGAACGAATGAGGCAGACGACGTTGCGGCATAAAGCCGCTACAATCCGGCCATTCCTGCGCGGCATTTTCGCGTCCGTACTGGTTTTGTCGCTTTTTTCTCCCGCCAGCCGTGCCGATGAGAATTCTTCCTCCCGCCGCGAGGCGGCCAAGGCGCAATTTGACCGCGCGGAAAAATCGCGCCAGGGGCTGGAGTCGCGCGCCGAAGGCAGCCGCACGCTGAAGGATTACACCGCACTGGTCATCGAATACCAGCGCGTGTACCTGATCACTTCGCACGCCGCCGAAGTGCCGGCTTCGCTCAAGGAAGTCGCGGATCTGTTCCGCACCATGGGCGATCTTTTCGATTCCAAGTACTACCAGCGCGCCATCGATTCCTACCAGTTCCTGCTGCAGGAATATCCGGCCAGCAAATTCCGCGAAGACGCGCAATTGGCGATCGGCCACATCCAGCAGGATGACCTGCACGATTACGCTGCGGCGAAGAAAACTTACCAGCAATTTTTAGCGCAGCACGCCCGCTCTTCGCACGCCTCGGAAGTTCGCGCCGCCCTCGACAAGACTTCCTCGGAAATCGCGGCGGCCAATTCCAATTCGACGCAGCCTTCCGCGCAGGCCTCGAAGGACCGCACCGATCGAACCGATCGGGCCACGACCAAAAATGTTTCGGCTGAAAAAACCCCGCCCGCATCGGACACCCGGCAGGGATCCGACGACGATTCCGATACGGAAAAGTCCGGCCCGCAAGTTTCGCGAATCCGGACGTGGAACGCCGACACCTATACACGCATCGTGATCGACGTGGGATCGAAAGTGAAATACCAGGCGGCGCGCATCTCCGGCCCGGACCGCATTTACTTTGACATCGAGGGCGCGAAGCTCAGCTCGGCATTACTGCACAAGCCGATCGATCTGGACGGCGGCGGATTTCTGAAGACGGTTCGCGTGGCGCAGAATCAGTCTGGCGTGGTGCGGGTGGTGCTGGAAGTGAATCGCGTGACGGACTATTCCGTGTTCCTGCTGCCCAATCCGTACCGCCTGGTGGTCGACGTCTACGGCACCGCCGCCGGCGTCGAGGAAGCGGCGCATAACACCGCGCCCGCCCCCGGACCGACCACCACCGCGGAACTCCCCGCAACGCCAGCCGCAAAACCAGTAAAGGAAGCCGTCGCGAAGGAATCCGCTGCGCCGAAAGAAGCTGAGAATTCGCCGAAGGAAACCGACAAGCCCGCCGCGAAATCCGCGCGCGCCGCGTCCGCCGGCGCCTCGGTGGCCGATGCGCGCACCGCGCTGGATTCCGAGATCAGCGCCGAAGCGGCTGCGGACTTGCTCGCCGCGACAAAAAAGCCGGCAGCCCCTTCAACGAAGAATCCGCCAAAAGCGGGCGTCACCAGTTCGACGAAAGGAACCAGCGCGTCCGACAAAAGCGGTGACGATTCCACGCTCAGCGCGGCTGCCAACCCGGTGAGCACGGAAGTTCTGCCGCTGCCGAGCCATCCCGCCTGGCCGAAAAAATCGAGCCGCGGGTCGAAATCCGCGCACGACCAGGCCGCGGAAATGGGGCCGCCGCCCGTTCCGGAGTTGACGCTCGACGGCCAGCACTCGCTGACTCGCGCCCTCGGATTGAAAATTGGACGCATCGTGATCGATGCGGGACACGGCGGGCATGACACCGGCACCATCGGACCGACCGGCCTGATGGAAAAAGATCTGTGCCTCGACGTAGCTCTGCGCTTGGGGAAAATCATCCAGCAGAAACTGCCGAGCGCCGAGGTGGTGTTCACCCGCAACGACGACACGTTCATCCCGCTGGAGCGCCGCACGGAAATCGCCAACGAGGCCAAGGCCGATCTGTTCGTCTCCGTGCACGCCAATTCCAGCCAGGATCGACAGGCGCGCGGCATCGAAACCTATTACCTGAACTTCACGGGATCGAGCGACGCGATGGAAGTGGCCTCCCGTGAAAACGCGCTGTCCGAAAACGCGGTTCATGATTTGCAGGACATCGTGAAGAAAATCGCCAGCAACGAAAAAATCGAGGAGTCGCGCGACCTGGCCTCGATGATCCAGGATTCCATGTCCAAGCGCATGGAGAATTTCAATCGCGGCGAGCGCAACCGCGGCGTCCGCAAGGCGCCCTTCGTGGTGCTGATCGGCGCGGACATGCCTTCCGTGCTGTCGGAGATTTCCTTCCTCTCGAATCCGAGCGACGAGCAGTGGCTCAAGAAACCCGACAACCGCCAGCGCATCGCCGACGGGCTCTATCATGGCATCGAAAGCTACCTGCAGAGCACCAACAGCCTGACCTCCAACCAAATCCATTCCGCCGCCGAGAATTTTGCCGGAAAAGTGGCGCGATCCGGGAACTCGCAGTAAACTTGTAGCGTCTAATTGAAGAGCGACATGCGCCGACTGGTTTGGATTTGTTTCGGAATCCTGTGTCTGTCCCTCGCTGCCCATCCGGCCGCCGCTCAGGGTATTCTTCCGTCCACATTCGCGGGCTGGTCTGCGGCGGCTCCCGCCACGAACATTGCGCCGAATGCACTGGAACCGCTGCTCGGCCCGGACTCCCCGGCGTTCCGTGAATACATCGTGAAATCGGTCGAGCAGAGGCCCTACACCGAGGGCGCGCAGACCTTGTCGATCACGCTTTACCGCTTCCGCGATCCGAGTTCGGCCTACGGCGCCTACACGTTCCTGCGCAGTGACGGGCTAACGGACGCGGCGCTCGGCTCGTATGCCGCCGCTTCTCACGATCGCGCGCTCGTCGTGGTCGGCGAGATGCTGCTCGACATTTCAGCGGCCGCAAAGGAAGCGCGACCGCCGGATGCGGATCTGAAGCAGTTGGCCGACGCGCTCGATAAGAAGGCTGATCACACGCCGTATCCGTTCATCGGCGAGCACCTTCCCGAAAAGGGACGCGTGAAGGATTCGGTCCGCTATGTGATCGGTCCGCTCAGCCTGGCCCATTTCGTTCCCCTCGGGACAGACGACTGGATGGGCTACGACCACAGCGCGGAAACCATCCTGGCGCACTATACAGTCGCCGGGAAGGATGAAACGCTGCTGATCACGTCCTATCCCACACAGCAGGTGGCGGCAGCCGAATTTGCCGGGATCCTGCGGCGATTCACTTTTGATCCGCCAGACGGCGCGCCAGCCGGCCAGAACGTGCTCTATGGCAAGCGCGTCAGTTCGTACGTTGCCGTCGTCGCCGGTGCTCCCTCGCGCCAGGCGGCGAACAAGATCCTCGATCAAGTGGGCTATCAAAGTGACGTAACGTGGAATGAGCCGAAACAGACGCTAACCGAGCCGGGAATCAACAGCATGATTGTGGAAGCCTTTCTGGGCACCGGCGCAATCATGCTTTTCGCAGTGGCGGCGGGAATCGGTTTTGGGGGACTTCGAATTCTGGTAAAAATTTTCCTTCCAAACAAGGTTTTTGACCGCGAAAAGCAGATCGAAATCCTGCAGCTGGGGATCGCCAGCAAACCGATCAAGGCAAAGGACTTCTACTAAAAATCTAAAGAAGCTGTTGAAAAGTGCGGGGCATACCTAAGGTGATTCTGGAGGCGCTTTCTCCAAGCTACTGTTAATAAATGATTTATGTTTGTTTAGAATCAGTCATTTCTCTACTTGACATTCCGGTTTACGGTCCTCTAGACTTCCCGCGAGGACAAAGAGTTCTGGTGCCTACCGCGCAATGGCACGGGACTATTCTCCCCTCTTGAAAGCCCGTCCGCGAAATCGGACGGGTTTTCTGTTTTCGGACTGCCGCCGGGCAAAGACCTAAAACCTTTCTACTGAGCGACGCAGCGAAAAAAAGGGAGTTACGGGTGTGTGGGCGGAGCGCTGGTTGACCAGGAATCCGGCGTGGGGGTCCATGAACGGGTGCGATAGTCGCTCATGGTAAAGGCGATCAGCAGGGCCAGCCAGAAAAACCCGGCGATCAGGACCACGCGCACCAGGCCGCTGCTGCTTCTCACTCCCATGAAGAAGAGAATCACCAGAAGCATTTTGGAAAATGCGATGGCCAGAGCCGCGACGGTGTTCAGAGGGCCGAGATCGATGAAGGCGACGCCGGTGGTGAGAATGGTGAGGCCAATCAGGCCCAGAAAAACCATCACGTAAGTTTTTTGCGGCACGATGGGATGTGGCATTAGTAGCGCCCGCCGATCAGGTAGAGCAACGGAAACAGAAAAATCCAGACGATATCCACGAAGTGCCAGTACAAACCCACGACCTCTACCGGCGCGAAATAATGCGCCGTAAATTCGTCTTTACGCGCCCGCAGAACCAGCCACAGCAGCAATCCCATCCCGATAACCATGTGTATCGCGTGCAGGCCGGTCATGGCGAAGTAGAAAAAGAAATAAATCTGCGCGTGGTCGAGGCCGCCGGGCGCGAGCCGCGCGAGCGTCGCTCCCTCCGGCGCCCAATCCAGGCTGGGAACCACGTGTTCGACGAATTTCTGGTCGTACTCGTATGCCTTGATGCCCAGAAATACTCCGCCGAGGATCATCGTGGCGATCAGGAATCCCACGAGCGCGCGCCGATTGCCCACCTGAGCCGAGCGCACCGAGAGCGCCATGGTAAGACTACTGCCGAGCAGAACCATGGTGTTCACGGCGCCCAGTTTGATGTCCAGGATATGGCTGCCGCCGTCGAATGCGGCGAAATATAGCCAGCGATAAATCGCATAGGCGGCAAACAGGCCGCCGAAGAACATGATTTCCGTGACCAGAAACAGCCAGATGCCCAGGAAATCGGCTTCCTGCTGCTGCTCCATGTCTTCAAATTGGTGCGCGTGTCCCGCGTGTTGGGCGCGCGCTTCGGCGTCAGTCACCGGCGGCCTCCTCAGGGGCGTAGGCGTAGGCTTCTTCGGTTACCACGGGAATTTCCGCGAAATTTTCGGTCGGCGGCGGGGAGGCCGTTTTCCACTCGAGGCCCGTGGCGCCCCAGGGGTTGGGTTCGGCGACCGGGCCGTAGCGCATCGACCAGATCAGGTAGATGAGCGGAATCAGGTAGCCCACACCTAGCACCGTGGCTCCGGCCGAAGACATTACGTTCAGCACCTGGAACTCCGCTGGATAGAACGCGTAGCGGCGCGGCATGCCCAGGTAGCCGAGGATGAATTGCGGAAAAAATGTGAGATTGAATCCGACGAAAATGATTACCGCAGCCAAGGCGGCCCAGGCGTTGGGATACTTGCGGCCGGAAATTTTTGGCCACCAGAAATGGATCCCTCCGAGATAGCCCATCACCGCGCCGCCCACCATGATGTAGTGAAAATGGGCGACGATGAAATACGTTCCGTTCAGATGAACGTCGGTGGCCAGCGATGCGAGGAACAGCCCCGTCAAGCCGCCCATGGTGAACAGGCCGATGAAGCCGAGGGCATAGAGCATCGGCGCTTCGTAGGAGATCGATCCTTTGTAGAGCGTGGCCGTCCAGTTGAAGACCTTGATGGCCGACGGGATGGCGACGAGGAAACTCAGCAGCGAGAAAATCAGGCCGGCGTAGACGGACTGCCCGGTGACGAACATGTGATGGCCCCAAACCAGGAAGCCGAGAACGGCGATGGCCACGCTGGAAAACGCCACGATTTTATAGCCGAAGATTTTCTTTCGCGCGAAACAGGCGATGATCTCACTCTCCACGCCCATGGCCGGGAGAATCATGATGTAGACCGCCGGGTGCGAATAGAACCAGAACAAATGCTGGAACAGCAGCGGGTCGCCGCCCAGCGCCGGACTGAAGATGCCCACATGGAACAGATGCTCGAGAGCCAGAAGAAAAATGGTGATGGCCAGCACCGGCGTGCCCAGCACCATGATGATGCTGGTGGCATACATGGCCCACAGGAACAGCGGCATGCGGAACCAGGTCATGCCCGGAGCGCGCATCTTGTGGATGGTGACGATGAAATTCAATCCCGTGAGAATGGAAGAAAATCCCGTGATGAAAACGCCGATGGCGACGGCGGTAACCTGGGTGTTGGAATAAGTGCTGCTGTAGGGAGTGTAGAAAGTCCAGCCGGTATCGACGCCGCCGGCGATCGCGGAGTAGAGGGTGAACAAGCCGCCGACAATGTAGATGTACCAGCTCAGCAGATTCAGCTTCGGAAACGCCAGGTCGCGCGCTCCCACCATCAGGGGAACCAGAAAATTTCCGAGCACCGCGGGAATCGACGGAATCAGGAAAAAGAAAATCATCACCACGCCGTGCAGCGTGAAGAGCTTGTTATAGGTTTCCGGCTGCACCAGGGCGCCCTGCGGCTCAACGAGGTGAATGCGCATCAACACGGCGAAGCTTCCGCCGATCACAAAGAAAAAGGTCACCGAAACCATGTACAAAAGCGCGATGCGCTTGTGGTCCAGCGTAAAGAGCCAGGATTTCCAGCCGTAGTCCGCGTTCAGATAATTTTTCTGAGCGCGCACGCGTGGTTCCAGCGTGGCCGTACTCATTGCTTCCCCTCTTCCTTTGGCATCGCTTGCGCCTTGCCCAGCGCGCGAAGATAGGCGACCAGATTGTTCAGCTGCTCTTCGGTGACCTGCCCCTGGAACGACGGCATGATCGGACTGTAGCCCTGCACGACCTTGGCCTTGGGCAACACAATGGATTCGCGCATGTAGGCGTCGTCCGCCGTGACCGTTTCGCCGGTCGTCAGCTTCACCGGCTGGCCGTAGACGCCAAGAAGTGAGGGACCGAGGCCCTTGCCGTCCGCCTGATGGCAGGTGGGACAGCCGCTGGACTGAAATATCTTGGCGCCCGCCTGCTCCATCGATTCGCCGGGCGCTCCGCCCGCGAGCCACGCCTCGTACTGGTCCGGTTCCTGGACGATGATCGAGCCGATCATGCCGGCGTGAAACGCGCCGCAATACTGCGCGCAGAAGAGATGGAACGTGCCGACCTTGGTGGCTTCAAACCAGAGCGTCGTGTAGCGTCCGGGCAGGACGTCCTTCTTCACGCGAAACGCGGGAACAAAAAAATCGTGAATGACGTCCTCGGAGGTCATGGTCAGCTTGACCGGGCGGCCGAGCGGGACGTGAACTTCGTTGATCTCGCGCTGCCCTTCCGGATGCTCGACCTTCCACATCCACTGCTTACCGGTCACGAAGATTTCCATGGCCCCGCGCGGCGCCTGCGAATTGCGGAAATAAAGCGTGGAGCTCCACACGAAAATCAGGGCCACGATCAGCGTGGGGATCGCGGTCCACAGCACTTCCAGCGGAAACGATCCCTCGATGGCCTTGGGCCGCTCATCCGGCGAGCGCCGGCGGTACTTGATCATGAAATAAAAAATGATCGAAAAAATCAGCGCCGTAAAAAACAGCGTTACCGCCGTCAAAAAGAAATACAGCTGGTCCACCGACTTCGCAATCGACGAAGCCTGCTCCGGCTGAAATGGAAGACCCTGCATCAAGATGATGTCCTCACGTCACGCGCCAAATTCCTGGCCGTATTGCTTGTCCTGTTGCTCGTCATCCTGCCTGTTATCTCGCCCGTCATATTGCTTGTCCCTGCCTGAATGCTCATCCCGCTGCTGTCCAATCCTGCCGGGCTATTCGCCCGCTCGAGTACGCTATGTCGATTCCGTCTTCCCTGCTGCGGTTCGGAATTTCAAATCTCAAATTTGAAATTCCTGGGCTTCGCGCCTCGCCGCCGCAACGAAACCTCGCGCCCGCTACCGCGCTTTCACGCCGGCCCCGGGAGGAACGCCGGAAGGCCCCTTGCGCTCGCGCAAAAACATCACGGTCATGAAAATCCCCAGCAGCAGCACGGTCAGGCCGCCCGCGGCGCGCAGCACGTTGATTACAACGACGCCATATTTGCCGGTCATCGGATCGTACTGGTAGCAGTACAGCAGCGCGTGGTCCGTGAGCGTTCCGATCTTGCCCTGGGACGCCTCGACCAGCCCCAGGCGGACGTCGCGCGCGGGATAAACCACGCCGTAAAAGTAGCGATCGATGCGGCCGTCTGGAGTGAGCACCAGAATGGCAGCGGCGTGCGCGTACTGGCGAATCGAGGAATCGTAGGCGTATTGAAAGCCGGCCGCGCTGGTGAGCGCGTCGATCGACGGCTGGTCGCCGGTTAGGAAGTGCCAGTGGTCCGTCGATCCGGGGCGACCGTACTGGCCGATGTACACGTCGCGTTTGGCTTTGGCCAAGGCTGGAGTGTCTTTCGGCTCGAAGCTGACGGTCACAGCCTCGAAATCTTTTCCCAGATCGAGGGAGATAGCGTTCATGGTGCGCAATTCCCCGTTGAGAACTTCCGTGCACAGCGCCGGGCAGTCGAAATAAACGAGTGAGAGAACGATCGGCTTTTTGCCGAAGAAATCGCCGAGGCGGACCGGATTCCCCGACTCATCTCGAAACGTCAGGTCCGCAGGAATCTGCGCGCCAAGATTTTGCGTGATGCCCACCTTGTGCAGGATGGCGGGGGTAGCGGCCTGCTGCGCGCTTGCGGGAATTGCAGCGCTCAGACCGGCTACTAGAAGCATGGCCGCGGCAAGCCTCCACGTCGTGAATTTAGTTGTGGGCTTAATCATGGCTTCTTCCCACCCGGTGGCGACGGCATCGCCTGCTTGGAATCACCCGCGGGCGGCGCGGGGGCGGTGGACTGTACCGGAACGCCCTTTTTCACCAGCAACTGCATAGCAACTTCGATGGGCACGCGGGCCGTTCCGGCGGTGCGATTCTCCCAGGCATATGTTTCCAACGACTGCTGCTGCTCTTCGCGAAACTTCAGCCAGTCTTCGCGCGGATTGACCTGCAACTGCGGACCGAGCGGCAGTTGCCGGGTGTCGGCGAACGGCGAGGGAGACGCCGCCGGATCCACTGCGTGCACGGAAAAGATCCGGAACATGGCCCAGCAGATGAGCGCGGCCGCGACCAGAACGATGCCGAGAGCCACCAGAAAATTCAAGACCGCGCCGGTATTGGCGTCGCGCGTCTCGTAGCCCGGATTGCCGGTGGGTGCGCTGCGCGGTTTATCCATGTTGGGCCGCCTGTTCAGCAATTTCTTCCATGCGCGGATCGTGCAGCGGCAAAACCGGCAGGCGCTGCAATTGCCAGCAGAAGTAGGCGAACCACACGCCGCCCATCCCCAGCGGGAGCGCCACGTCCATCCAAGAGAGGCGCACGTTCGCGCCGCCGAACGCCGGCAGCACCATCCAGTACATGTCGACGAGGCGCATCAGCAGAACCAGCAGCGCCACGATGACCAGCGAACGCGTCCTGCGCTTCACATGACGGAACAACAGTAGGAAAAACGGAAAGAAGAAGCTCAGGATGACCAAGAGCAATCCGATATTTCCCCACACACCTTCCAGCCGGCGAAGGTACCAGGGAATTTCGTCAGACAGGTTGCCGCCCCAAATGATCAGGTATTGCGAAAATTCCATGTAGGCCCAGAGCATCACGAACGTCAGCAGGAAACTGCCGAGGTCCTGAAATTGCGCCGGCCGGACGAACTGCGAAAGCGGCTTGCGATCGGAGAGCCAGACCAGCATGGCGATGGAGAAGGCCATGGCTGTGAGCGCCTGCGAGGTCATAAACAGCAGGCCATAAATCGTGGAGGACCACTGGGGCTCGAGCGACATCACCCAGTCGATGCTGGCAAACGTAACCGTGAATCCGTAGAGGACCAGTCCGATGCCACTCAATCCTTCGAGGCGCATCCACAGCGCCAGGCCCGCGCCGCCGGAGTCTTCTTCGCGGGACCACTTGTTCAGGAAATAGGTCAGCGCAAACCAAATGGCGAAGTAAAAAATCGTGCGGGCGACGAAAAATTCCGGGTTGAGATAAAAATGTTTCGCGACGATTACCGGATCGGTCTGCCCGGGGCGCGACCATCCGTAGATCGTTTTCATTCCCGCCAGCAGCGGAAGCGCGGCAACGGCCATCAGCGGCAGGGTGCGGCTGCTGGCTTCGAGGATGCGCCGGATGACCAGCGCCCAGCGTCCGCCGGTGAGGTGCTGCACCATCAATAAGGCCAAAGAGCCCAGGGTTATCCCAATCCAGAAAAGATACGCGATCAGGTAGGAGCGGAAAAATTCCGTCTTGTCCGCGACGCCCGCGACGATGCAGACCGCCAGCACCACGCCCCCGGCGATGGCCACCCGCGTTGGCAGGCTCTGCAGATTCAGCGAAGATTGTGCGGTGTCATTCATTTCGTTTGGCCCGTCAATTTTGCGCGCTCCGCGTCCGGCACATCGGCGATCGGCACCTGCCGGCTGAGTTGCAGCGCGCGGATGTAGGCGATGATCGCCCAACGGTCGGCCGGCGGTACGCGATAGCCGTAGGGATACATCACACCGAACCCGTTGGTGATCACGTCAAAGTAGTGTCCCGCGGCGGCGGTGCGCAGGCGGTCGTCATGGAGCGACGGCGGGTGGCGGAAACCGCGCTGCACGATCATGCCGTCGCCATCTCCCGCGAAGCCGTGGCAGGGCGAGCAGAAGACGTTGTAGCGTTCGCGGCCGCGCTCCACCATTTCCTGGGTCACGGGATACGGAAACGCGTCGGACGGCTGGCCGTTCAGCTTTCCCGTGTACAGCAGCTCCTGCGGGCCCAGCGTCAGTTCGCCGCGCGGCACGGTACCAGCGACCGGCAGGCGCGCCGACTGGCCGTCGCCGAAAAAGTCGCTGGGATCGTACGGGTTATAGCGCGGCTGCACATGCATATCGAGGCGGCAACCCGCGCACACAACAAGCAGCGCCACAGCGGCCAGCAGCCACCCACCCGCGAACGAATTTTTGCGATGCGCGTCAGGGTTCAATTTCAACCACCTCGCGCGGATTCAGCGTCTGCATGAATTTTCGCGTCAATTCCAGATCGAACATCGGATCGCGCGCCTTGATGCACAGAAAAAAGCGGTCGCGCGACGCCAGCGCGAATCGCGGCACGTTAAAAACCGGATGATACGGCGTGGGCAATCCATTCATCGCCAGCATCCCGAAGACCGCGGCGAACGCGGCAAACAAAACAGTCATTTCAAACGTGACCGGAATGAAGGCCGGCCAGCTGTTCAGCGGGCGGCCGCCGACATTGATCGGATAGCTGACGGCCGCGGCGTAATACTGCAGGTAGAATCCGCCGCAGCCGCCGAAAATTCCGCCGAGCAAAACGATGAGCGGCAGGCGCGAGCGGTGGAATCCCACAGCGTGCGCGAGGCCCTCGATGGGAAACGGCGCAAAGGCGTCGATGCGAGTGTAGCCCGCGTCATGCGTCTGGCGCGCCGCCTCGAGCAATTGCTCGGGAGTGGCGAACTCAGCCATCAATCCGTAAATGGTTTCCGGATGCTTCATTTCATATCAATTCGCAAGTCAACCAGTATTCCAGCCCGTACGCCGGGAGGACGCCAAAAATAAAATTGGGAGGCGCGCATCAGTTGGCCGCCTCTTTCTTTTCTTCTTCCGCCACCAGCGTCCGCATTTCAAAAATGGAAATCAGCGGCAGGTAGCGCAGGAAGAGGAATACCAGGAACAGGAACAGTCCGATGGTCCCGACAAACGTAAAAATATCCCAGCGCGTCGGGTAATACATATGCCAGGAGGACGGCAGAAAATCGCGGTGCAGGCTGGTAATCACGATCACGAAGCGCTCCAGCCACATGCCCAGGTTGACGACCATGGCGATGGCAAACAACGCACCGACTTTGGCGCGAATCTTCCGGAACCACAGCAACTGCGGCGTGACGATATTGCAGGCAATCAGCGACCAATACACTGGGGCATAGGGTCCGGTCATGCGGTTCAGGATCATGAAGCGTTCATATTCATTGCCGCTGTAGAACGCGGTGAACGTCTCCATCATGTAGCCGTAGCCGACGATCAGCCCGGTGGCCAGCATGACTTTGGCCATATTGTCCAGGTGGCGCATGGTGATGAAATCTTCCAGGCGAAACAGCTTGCGTATGGGAATCGAGAGAGTGAGCACCATGGCAAAGCCGGCATAGATCGCTCCGGCGACGAAGTACGGCGGAAAAATGGTGGCGTGCCACCCGGGAACGATGGCGAAGGCGAAGTCAAAACTCACGATGGTGTGCACAGAGAGCACCAGCGGAGTCGCGAGACCCGCCAGCAGCAGCGAGGCGGTTTCATGCCGCTCCCAGTGAACCGCCGAACCACGCCATCCCATCGCCAGCAGGCCATAAATCATTTTCGCGGCGCGGTTTTTGGCGCGATCGCGAAGCGTGGCGAGGTCCGGAATCAGGCCGATGAACCAGAACAGGAGCGACACCGTCGCGTAGGTGGATACCGCAAACGCGTCCCAGACCAGCGGGCTGCGGAAGTTGGGCCACATCTTCATGGTGTCGGGATACGGAAACAGCCAGTACCCGAGCCACGGGCGGCCCATGTGGATGAGCGGAAAAATTCCGGCGCAGGAAACGGCGAAGAGCGTCATGGCTTCCGCAAACCGGTTAATCGACGTGCGCCACTGCTGCCGCAATAACAGTAAGATCGCGGAGATGAGCGTGCCGGCATGGCCGATTCCGATCCACCAGACGAAATTGATGATCGCAAAGCCCCAGCCGATCGGGATGGTAATGCCCCAGATGCCCACGCCTTTCACGAGAAGATACGTGGTGGCCACCATGAGCAGCATGACCAGGGCGAACGACACGAGAAAGCCCAGGATCCACCACTTGGGCGTGCGCCGCGAAAGCACGATCGCGCTGATCTTGTCGGTGACCGAAGCGAAGTCATGCCCCGGGCCAAGGATCGGCGTGTTCAGGATTTCCGCGGACGCCAGTTTGTCAGATGGGCTATCTGCCATGTCTTCTCATTTTCGCTGCTATCTTCCCTACCGCTGTCTTACCGGGCGCGGCGTTACGCTCCTCACGCTTCCTTGATCTCTGGAATCTCCGGATTCGGATTGCGCAGCTTGGCCTGATACGTGGTGCGCGGCCGGGTGTTCAATTCTTCCAGCAATTTGTAATTCCGGTTGTTGGCTTTCAATTTCGATACCCGGCTGTTGGGATCGTTAATGTTGCCGAAGACGATGGCCTCCGACGGACACGTCTGCTGGCAAGCGGTGACGATTTCGCCGTCGCGAATCGGACGATCCTGCTTTTCCGCCTCGATTTTTACCGCGTTGATGCGCTGCACGCAGTAGGAGCATTTTTCCATCACGCCGCGGCTGCGCACGCTGACGTTGGGATTGCGCATGCCAAACAGGCTGGGCGTCTCCCAATCCGAGTACAGCAGGAAATTGAAGCGGCGCACTTTATACGGACAGTTGTTGGAGCAGTAGCGCGTGCCCACGCAGCGGTTGTAGACCATTTCGTTCAGGCCTTCCGAGCTGTGGACCGTCGCGGCCACCGGGCAGACCACTTCGCACGGCGCATTCTCGCAGTGCATGCACAGAACCGGTTCGTGGTACGTCCCCGGATCGTCTACGCCGCCTTCATAGTAACGGTCGATGCGGATCCAGTGCATGTGGCGGCCGATCATGACTTCTTCTTTGCCAACCACGGCGATATTATTTTCCGCCTGGCAAGCCACCACACAGCCGCCGCAGCCGGTGCAGGCGTTCAGGTCGATGGCCATGCCCCAGGCGTTGCCTTCGTATTTCACCGGGGGATACAGCGACAGCGGATTCTCTTCGGCGCCGGCTTGGGCGAATTGCGGATCTTTGCGGTAGTCGTCCAGCGTCGCGATGCGAATCGGTTCGCGATTCTCCATAGTGCTTTGCGTTTGCACTGAGGCTAGCGGCCAGCGATGGCCGGTTTTGCGAACTTCGAGGCCCGCGCCGATCCAGGGCGTGGCCAGAGGACGAATCCAGCCAGCGTCAAAGCCGGTTCCGGTGCCGACGCGTCCGGCGCGGGTGCGACCGTAGCCGAGAAACACGGTTACGCTTTCATCCGCGTGCCCCGGCATCACCCACGCGGGGCCGACGATCGTTCGGCCCTGGTATTTCAGTTCGACCGCGTCTTCCGACTTGATTCCCAGGCGCTCGGCCGTTTTGGGGCTGAACATGGCCACTGCGTCCCAAGTCAGCAGCGTCAGCGGCTTGGGCAACTCCTGCAGCCAGCCATTGTTGGCGAAGCGGCCATCCCAAACGGTGCGATCAGGACGGAAGACGATTTCGAGGCCTTGCGCAGCTGCCGCGGGAGGCTCCGTGCCAATCGACGGCTTAAGCGAAACCTGTTTGGGCGGAAATGCGGAATCGGCGACCACTCCATCGCGCAGCGTCTTTTCCCAATAGGCGTCGAAGCGCGCCACAGCGGGGCGTTGCGCCTGCCAGTAGTCGTGCACGATGTCATGGCTGGGTTTGGCGGCTTGTCCGTTCAGCACCGCCAGGAAATCGACTTCGGACTTTCCGCCGTAGAGGGGAGCGATGAGCGGCTGAATTACCGAAACCGTGCCGTCGTAGGCTCGCGCGTCGCCCCACGATTCAAGTTCGTGGGCCTGCGGGATGTGCCAGTGACACGGGGCCGAGGTTTCGTCTTCATATAATCCGAGGCGCGCGCTGAACGGCACCTTGGGCAAGATTTCCTTGAAGCCCAGGTCGGCGGGAGCGTCGTAAACCGGATTGCTTCCGAGAATCAGCAGGGTGGTAACACTTCCACCGCGGATATCCGCCGCAAGTTGGCCGATCGATTCCCATTGATTCGAGGGAGAAACTTCGAGAGGCTGCGTGTAATAAAGCGTTTTGCCGACATTGCCCAGAGCTTGATTCATGGCGTGGGCAAGCGCATGCACGATCGGCGGCTGCTGGTCGCCAGCAACCACAAGAGTCGCGCCGGGATGCTGCTTCAAGTCGCGCACCAGCGCGGCAATCCATCCGGAAGGCAAGTTGGACGGCGTGGATTGCTCCGCAATCGTGGCCGCGCCGATCTCGCGCGCCAGGGCCCGCGCGAAGCTTTCAATTTCGGAAGCTTTCATTCGCAATCGGTGATCGGCCATCGCGCCGGTATTGCTCGGCGTGGATTCCACTGCGTACAAACGCGCCATCTGCGATTCGGCGTTTTCGACGCGGCGCTTCCTGGCAAATTCCCGCGCGTAGCGGATGCATCCCGGTCCACTGGTCAGAAAATCGGAATCGAGGGCCACGATCACGTCAGCCTGATCGACGCGGTAAACAGTGTTCACTGCTTCGCCGAAGGCCAGCTTGGCGCCTTCCTGAATGTTGTCGCGCGTCGCCGATTCGTACTGCACCCACTTGGCCGATGGATAGGATTTGAGAAACGTACTGATCTGATCGCCGAGCGTAGGCGAAGTAATCGCTGGCGTCAGAAGGCGCAGGCCGGAGCCGCCGTTGCCCTTCTCCGCCGCGAGCGCAGTGGACAATTCTTCTTGAAATTCGGCCCAGCTTCCGATCCGGCCATCGTGGATTTCCGCCTGCGAGCGGTCCGGATCGTACAGCCCGAGGATGGAAGCCTGCGAAAAGGAATCCGCCGCGCCCAGGCTGCCGGGATGGTCGGGATTCCCTTCAACTTTCGTGGGCCGCGCCATGTGGCTTTCGACCAGCACGCCGGTGGCGACGCCGCCGAGGGTCACAGCCGTGGCATAAAAGAGCGGCTTGCCGGGAATAATTTCCTCCGGCTGGCGAACGTACGGAACGATTTTCTGGGTGGGCAGCTTGGTGCAGCCGGTGAGCCCGGCAAAGGCGGCCGAGGCCGCCATCACTTTCAGGATGTCGCGGCGGTCGATTTTCGCGTCGGGATCGTTGGCGCCATGCGGAAATTCGTTTTCCTTATGATTGCGGAACTCGGGCGTATCGGCCAACTCGTCGAGGCCGCGCCAGAATCGACCGGTGCCGGCGGCGGGATTGCGCAACGCGGAAATGTCCACATCGATGTGCGCATCGATTGCCGCATCGGGCGGCCCGGCGATTTTTCGGTCGATGTCCATGAACTCCCTGATCCCCTAAGCCCTGTCAACCCGGCGGCAGGTCCGCCAAAAATTACCGAATTATCTTCCGCAAGCTAAAGCATGCGCCACGGTGCGGCGAAAATTCCGCGTCCCCTTAGCGGTGGCACGTCGTGCAATTAGTCAGCTTCTGCACTTTGTACTCGGCCATCAGCCGGTTGCCCAGCGCTTCCTGATCGGCCGGCGGCCGGTAGAACGCGTTGAACACCTCGGAGCGCGGCCGCAAATATTTTTCCGGCGCGTTGTGGCACTCGAGGCACCAGCGCATGTACAGACTGTTCTCGCGCCAGGTGATGTTCATTTCCGCGACGGGGCCGTGGCAAGTGGTGCAGCCGACGCCCTTCGCGACGTGGATGCTGTGGTTGAAATAAACGAAATCGGGAAGCGCGTTCACGCGCGTCCAGGAAATCGGCGTGGAGTCACGGTAGCTGGCGCGCACCGGCTCCAGGATCGCTGCGCTGGTCCAGATCTGCGAGTGGCAGGCCATGCAGGTCTGCGTTGACGGCATTCCCGCGGAGGAGGAAACCTCCACCGTGCTATGGCAATAGCGGCAATCGAGGCCCAGTTCGCCGACATGATGTTTGTGGCTGAAGGGCACCGGCTGAGGACGCGCGTTGTGGACCTCGGTGACGTAGGAAGTTTGGTTCACTACGTTCAGCGCGTATCCCAAAACCGCGATCAGGATGACCGCGCCATAAATGCTGACGCGCGAGATGGTATTCGTGCTGCGGTGAAATATCTGTGCCATGCCTGCCGCCCTCGGAACACACCCCGAGGTGTACATTCTGGACGGTCTTAGCGCCTCTCTGTGGGCCCCTCGTGCGGCCTCAATTTGTTGCGGGAAACGGCGCCTTAGACCTGTGAAGGGGGATTCAAGCCGGCGGCACTGCACTCACGGTTCTATAATTCCGCCGAACTGTTTTATAACACTTCTAAAATTCCTAATATTATTGTAATCCCACTCGCCCGTCGCCCGCGCGACACACTATAGCAGCAATGTAAAAATGATTTCAATCGTTCGTTCCAAAATATTTGCTCGTGACGCAGCGCACAGCGCACAGTGATGCGAGTCACTGCATTTCATCGCGATTCACCAGGGCGGAGGGGACCTGTTTGATCGGGGGATCGGCCGCCGCTCACGGACGGACTTCGCAGGTCCGTCCCGGGCGGCTTCCGTGCAGTATTGGACAAGCTCGTTATGTAACGCACCGGAACACGCGGGCATCCAATAGACACCGATCCGGCGCTGATTGTGGAAAAGTAGTATGTTAGAGACCTGCCGGCGAGTTCGTTTGCGGCAAGATTCCCAGGACCTTTGAGGCTACAGGCATGTGGATTGTTCGGATAGCGCTGACGCGGCCCTACACGTTTATCGTGGCCGCGCTGGTCATCGTGCTGATGGCGCCGATCGTCCTGCTGCGCACGCCCACCGACGTTTTCCCGAACATCGATATCCCGGTGGTCAGCGTGTGCTGGAACTACGCGGGATTGTCGCCGCAGTTAATGCAGGACCGCATCGTTTCGCCGTACCTGCGCTTCATGACCACGGTGGTCGATAACGTCGAACACACCGAATCGCAGACCGTCGGTGGGCGCTCCATTATCAAGGTGTTCTTCCAGCCCGGGGCGGACGTTCACGTGGCGGTCACGCAGATCTCGGTCATCTCGCAGACCATGATCCGCCAGCTGCCTCCGGGCATTTCACCACCGCTGATCATTACCTATTCGGCGTCGAGCGTGCCGGTGTTGCAGCTTGGAATGCGCGGCCAGGGGCTTTCCGAGCAGGAACTGTTCGACATCGGCGCGAACCTGGTTCGCAATCAACTGGCGAACGTGGCCGGCGCGGCGATTCCCTGGCCGTTTGGAGGAAAGCAGCGGCAGGTGTCGGTGAACCTCGACATCCCTGCGCTGCAAGCCAAAGGTCTTTCGCCCGTGGATGTGATCACTGCGATCTCCACGCAGAATCTGGTGCTGCCCTCCGGTACCGTGAAGCTGGGTTCCACCGAGTTCAACGTGGAGATGAATGGATCTCCTGACACTCTGGCCGCGCTGAATAACCTGCCGATCAAGACCGTGGGCGGCACGACGATTTACGTTCGGGACGTCGCCTATGTCAGCGACGGCTTCTCTCCGCAGATCAACATCGCGCGCATGGACGGGCAGCGCGGTGTGATTTTGGCGATCTACAAAACGGGAGACACCTCGACGCTGGACGTGGTGTCCCAAATTTACGAAAAGCTTCCGCAGATCAAGAATCTGGTTCCGCCGCAAACGGTGATCACACCGCTGTTCGACCAGTCGATTTTCGTAAGAGCGGCAGTGCAAGGAGTGATCCGCGAGGGAGTGGTCGCCGCGTGCCTGACGGCGCTGATGATCCTGCTGTTTCTGGGCAGTTGGCGCAGCACGCTGATCATCGCGATTTCCATCCCGCTGTCGATTCTGGTTTCGATCACGGCGCTCAGCGCGCTGCATGAAACGATCAACCTGATGACCCTCGGCGGCCTCGCGCTGGCGGTCGGCATTCTGGTGGATGACGCCACGGTGGCCATCGAAAATATTGAGCGCAATCTGGCGCAGGGCAAGGATACCGTTCGCGCGATTCTCGACGGCTCACAGGAAATTGCCATCCCGGCGCTCGTTTCCACCCTGTGCATTTGCATCGTGTTCGTGCCGATGTTTTTCCTGACCGGAGTGGCGAAATTCCTGTTCGTGCCGCTGGCCGAATCGGTGGTCTTCGCCATGCTGGCTTCCTATGTGCTGTCCCGCACGCTGGTTCCGACCATGGCGATGTACCTGCTGAAAAACCACCACGGCGAGGAATATGCCACGGGCAACGATATTTTCTCGCGGGCGCAGCGCGGGTTCGCGCAGGGGTT
This sequence comes from Candidatus Acidiferrales bacterium, assembly GCA_035295105.1. Lineage (GTDB taxonomy): Bacteria > Acidobacteriota > Terriglobia > Acidiferrales > UBA7541 > Palsa-360. The sequence goes on from DATGJQ010000003.1 coordinate 33,816, forward strand.
TGACCGCATGCGCCGGGGCTACCGCGCGTCGCTTACTTTCTGTCTGGAGCGCGCCTGGCTTTTCGTGATCTTGTTCCTGGTCTTCTGCCTCGGTTCGATGGCCCTGCTCCCCGTGCTCGGCCGGGACTTTTTCCCCAGCGTCGATGCGGGTTTGATTCGCCTACACATGCGCGCCCGCGCCGGACAGCGCGTTGAGGAGACTGCCCGCGAGGCCGACGGCGTCGACAATCTGATCCGGCGGGTAATTCCGTCGGAAGACTTGGGCACGATTCTCGACAACATCGGCTTGTTCAACAGCACGGTCAACACGGCCTATAGCAACTCCGGCGTGATCGGCGAGTCCGACGCAGAAATTCTGGTGGGGCTCAAGCCCGAGCGCAAGCAGCCGACACGGCATTACATCGACGCGCTGCGGGAAAAACTGGCGGAGGAGTTTCCCGGAACGCAGTTCTTTTTCCAGCCCGCCGACATGATCAGCCAGATTTTGAATTTCGGAGTGCCCGCGCCCGTCGATATTCAACTGATTGGGCCGAACGAGAGGGCCAACTTTCAACTGGCCGAGCAGTTGACCAACCGCATCCGGCACATCCCCGGAGCGGTGGATGTGCATGTACAGCAACTGCGCTCGTATCCGTCAATTTTTCTGAATGTCGACCGCACGCGGGTGCAGTCGGTGGGCCTGAGTCAGCAGGACGTCGCCAACAGCGTCCTTTTGACGCTGAGCTCCAGCTCCACGGTTGCGCCGTCGTTCTGGGTCAATCCCGCGAATGGATTTGAATACAACGTGGCCGTCCAGGTGCCGCAGTACAAGCTCGACACCATGCAATCGCTCGACAATATTCCAATCGCCTCGGCGCAGACCACCACGCCGCAGATCCTTGGAAATATGGGAACGTTGAGCGTCAATGCCGAGCCGGCGCTGCTGAGCCAGTACAACAGCCAGCCGCTGATGGACGTCTACGCTTCGGTCGAGGGCCGCGACCTCGGCGGAGTCGATGCGGATATTCAGAAAGTGCTGGCGGAGTTCCAGGACAAGTTGCCGCGCGGCACGCAGTTGTTTCGCCGCGGGCAAGTGGCCACGATGACATCGTCCTTTGCCGGACTGAGCGCCGGCGTGGCCGTGGCCATCGTTCTGGTGTACCTGCTGATTGTGGTGAATTTTCAGTCGTGGATCGATCCGTTCATCATCATCACCGCTCTGCCCGGAGCCTTGGCCGGGATCGTCTGGATTCTGCTGCTGACCCATACCACGCTGAGCGTGCCTTCGCTGACCGGCATGATCATGTGCATGGGCGTGGCCACGGCGAACAGCATTCTGCTGGTATCCTTCGCGCGCGAACGGCTGAACGAAGGACTGAGTTCCATGGACGCGGCGGTGCAGGCGGGATACGTCCGAATCCGGCCGGTGCTGATGACGGCGTTCGCCATGATCATCGGTATGGTTCCGCTCTCGCTGGGGCTGGGAGAGGGCGGCGAACAGAACGCGCCGCTGGGACGCGCCGTGATTGGCGGGCTGGTACTGGCCACCTTCGCGACCTTGTATTTTGTGCCGTGCATCTTTTCCTTGATTCATAAACATCACCGTCCGGGCCAGCGTGTGGGCGCGGATCTCGGAAACGCTTAGCGAATTCAGGAGCAAACAGGGAATGTCTCAGAACCACGTGGAGTTGCAGGACGAATCCAAATTTGCGGACGAGCCGTCAGGCCGCGGGCCGGGCCCGCTGCTTCGCTGGTTTCTGATTCTGTTTTTCATTTTCGCGGTATTGGGGATCTATGCGGTGTCGCAGCGCATGTCCGAGCACAAGGCGCTGGCGCAGCAAACCGAGCAGATGGCGGTGCCGTACGTCTCTGTGATTCGCGCCACGCCGATCGATGCGGATTCGGAGATGATTCTTCCCGGAACGCTGAAGCCCGATGTGGAGTCACCGATCTATGCCCGCACCAATGGATATCTGAAGAAGTGGTACAAGGACATCGGGAGCCACGTTCAAAAAGGCGAGATTCTGGCCGAGATTGACACGCCGGAGATCGACCAGCAACTGGCGCAGGCGCGCGCCGACCTGGTCACCGCGCAAGCCAACCTTAGCCTCGCCACGCTGACGGCCACGCGCTACCAGGACCTGATCAAGTCCGACTCCGTTTCCCGGCAAGACCTGGATAATGCCAATGGCGATCTGGCTGCCCGGCGCGCCATGGCGCAATCGGCGGACGCCAACGTAAAACGGCTCGAAGAACTGGAATCGTTCAAGCGGGTGTATGCGCCGTTTTCTGGAATCATCACGCGGCGGAACGTGGACCCCGGAACATTGATTAATGCCGGCAATGGTGGCGCGGCCACCAACGAGATGTTCGATCTCGCGCAGATCGATCCGATGCGCGTCTATGTTTCGGTGCCGCAGGCGTACTCGCCGTCGATCCACCTCGGACTGAAGGCTTGCCTGTCTCTCAGCGAACTGGCGCAGCGGAATTTCTGCGGACAAGTGGTGCGCACGGCGAATTCCATCGATCCGAACACGCGCACCCTGCTGACCGAAGTCGACGTTCCCAACCCCTCGGGAACGCTCTTGCCGGGTTCGTACGCGGAAGTGCATTTCGACGTAAAGGTCAGCGGCCAGCGCCTTTCTTTGCCGATTAACGCGCTGCTCTTTCGTCCCGATGGAACCATGGCCGCGGTGGTGGGCTCCGACAACCGGATCAATCTGAAAAAAATCACCGTTGGCAGGGATTTCGGCAACTCATTGGAAATCGTAGACGGAATCGCCGCCGCCGACCGCATTGTCGTCAATCCACCGGATTCGTTGGAGCAAAACGAGCAGGTGAATATTTCTCCGCAAGACGCCTCGGGAAGCGCTGCGCCTCGCACTTCCCCGCCGGCGAAACCTTAGCAGCCGCATTCGTTGTTCTTCGCGGGTGCAGATTCATAAAATTTACGACTCCTGGTCTTGACTCCGCAATGGCGGGCGTGTAGCGTTGAATTGCCGCGCTGTATCGCTTCCTACCGTACCCCTCTCCCGGCGCGACTTGGGAGGGTTGCATGTCGAACGGTCCGCAAACTGCATCTGTAACCGCGTTAGAGCCACGTGTCTTCGATCAGAAACTCGATCCGAAATTCGAATCGACGTTCGAAACCAAGTTCGAATCGAAATTCGAAACAAATTCCTCAATCGCCGTGCATCGTGGGATTTGCTCGCCAAGTGTTTTGCTCGTGGGCCGCAACGGCTCGTGGGGAGCAACGGTCCTGAAGTCTCTGGCGAAATTCGGGAGCAAAACGTCCTTCGTCGCGCAGGACGCCGTCACGCCGAGAGTTGTGATCCAGGGCGCTTTCGATGTGGTGCTTCTCGATTCCACGGTTTCGCCCGACCAACGCAGGCGGCTGGCGTCCGAGCTCGCCGGTTCGGCGACTTCGGTCTTTTACACGTTCCCCGTCGAGAACGGATGCTGGTGGCTGCCGGCATTGCGGCGAGGGCAGGACTGCCACGGCGACCCGGCATTCCGGAGGAATGAGTTTGTAGACGAGTTGGAGCGCATGCTGAAAATCGACGCGCAGGCCTAGCGGCGCATGCTTGCTTGTCGCGTCAATCGAAGAGAGATTCTTCGCTTCGCTCAGAATGACAAACGAGAGAATTTTCCGCAGCCTTGCTCGCTTGTGATTGTGAGCCTCGGCGAAGGTTCACAGGCTGAAGCCTGTGCCACACTGGCTCACAGCGGATTCGGTTCGCCCTGGATGCAGCGGGCGGTGTCTCTGGCGATCAGCAATTCCTCGTCGGTGGGGATCACGTAGGCGGCGAGACTTGAATCCGGACGGCTGATCACTCCCTCCACACCGATAGTTTTCTCATTCTTTTCCGCGTCCAGAGTCAATCCCGCCCATCCCAGCCCGTCGCAAATATTCGCGCGCACCACCGCCGAATTCTCGCCGATGCCTCCGGTGAACACCACCGCATCCGCGCCGCCCATGGCGGCGAGGAATGCGCCGATATATTTTCGGACGCGATAGCAAAAAATGTCGATGGCCAGTTTTGCGCGGCGGTCGCCGTGGGTGCAAACTTCGTCCTGCAAGACGCGCAAATCGTGCGTGAGACCGGATATCCCCAGCAGGCCGGACTGCTTGTTGAGCATGGTTTCCACTTCATGAATGGACAGGCCCTCCTTCGCGGCGATGAACCCGAGGATGGCGGGATCGACATCGCCGGAGCGGGTGCCCATGACCAGGCCTTCGAGCGGCGTCATGCCCATGGAGGTGTCCACGGACGTTCCGCCGCGAATGGCCGCAGCCGAACAGCCGTTTCCGAGATGCAGGCTGATGATGTTGGTCTGCTCACGCGGCAAGTTGCGAATGGTGCGGTAGCGGTAGCCCATGTAGCGGTGGGAAATGCCGTGAAAGCCGTAGCGCCGGATGCGATAGCGCAGGTAGAGATGGTACGGAATGGCGTACAGGTAGGAGCGCTCGGAAAGGGAGTGGTGAAACGCCGTGTCGAACACCGCAACCTGGGGAATTTGCGGGCCGAGCAGTTCGCGCATGGCGCGAATTCCGCGCAGGTTGGTGGGATTGTGCAGCGGAGCGAGGTCGATGCAGGCCTCGATTCCGGAAATGACTTCCTCGGTGATGAGGACGGAGTCCGTGAACTTTTCGCCGCCGTGGACCACGCGATGTCCGACAGCGTGAATGTCGGCCATGCTCTGAATTTCCGACACCCCCGATTCCGCCGAGGCCGCCCAGCGAACGATAAAATCGAGGGCGCCGGAAATATTTTTCAGGGATGCGGTGAGCTTTTGCTTCGGGCCGTCGCCCTTCTGCACGGTCACCACGGCTTCGGCGCCGATGCGCTCCACCTCGCCGCGCACCAGACGAACGTCTTTGTTCTCGCGAATGCGTTCGAGATCGGTGGCGATGATCTGGAATTTGAGGCTGGAGCTTCCGGCGTTGAGGACGAGAATGTTCATTTAGACCTTTGGCTGGCCGAATTCTTCGCGGCCTGAGCGGCTAGTAGGGCCACTTCCAGTTCTTGATCTCGGGCATGTCGTCGCCCACTTCGACGATGTACTGCTTGTGGTCGACCAGCTTGTCACGCAGGAACTGTTTGAAATGCGCCCCGACGCGCTGCAGGCGGGGCACGCGGTCCACTACGTCCCCTGCGAGGTGGAAACGATCCAGATCGTTCAACACGGTCATGTCAAACGGCGTGGTGGTAGTTCCCTCTTCCTTGTAACCGCGGACGTGGAGGTTGTCATGGTTCCTGCGGCGATAGGTCAGCCGGTGAATGAGCCACGGGTAACCGTGATAGGCAAAGATGATGGGCTTGTCGATGGTGAACATGGAATCGAATTCCGCATCCTGAAGGCCGTGCGGATGCTCGGTGTGAGGCTGCAGCGTCATCAAATCCACGACGTTGATGAAGCGAATGCGCAGATCGGGAAAATGCTGCCGCAGCAGATCGACAGCGGCCAACGCCTCCAGCGTCGGAATATCTCCGGCGCAGGCCACCACTACCTCAGGCTCCGCGCCCTGATCGTTGCTGGCCCAGTCCCAGATGCCGATCCCCGCCGTGCAGTGCTGGATGGCGGATTCCATATTGAGATACTGCAGCGCCGGCTGCTTGCCGGCCACAATCACATTGACGTAGTGGCGGCTGCGCAGGCAATGATCCGCCACAGACAAAAGTGAATTGGCATCGGGCGGCAGGTAGACGCGCACGATGTCCGCTTTCTTATTTACCACCAGATCGATGAATCCCGGATCCTGGTGGGTAAAGCCGTTGTGATCCTGCCGCCAGACGTGCGAGGTCAGCAGATAATTGAGAGAGGAGATGGGACGCCGCCACGGAATTCCGCAGGTCACCTTGAGCCACTTGGCGTGCTGATTGAACATGGAATCCACGATGTGAATGAATGCCTCGTAGCAATTGAAAAAACCGTGGCGCCCGGTCAGCAGATAGCCCTCGAGCCAGCCCTGGCACATATGTTCGCTGAGCACTTCCATGACCCGGCCGCCGGTGGAAAGATGCTCGTCGGTCGCCAGCAATGGCTCCATCCACACTTTATCGGTGGCCTCGTAGATGGCGTCGAGGCGGTTCGAGGCAGTTTCATCCGGGCCGAAGACGCGGAAATTTTTGGCATCGAGGTTCAAGCGCATAACGTCGCGAAGAAACTTGCCCAATTCGCGGGTGGCTTCCCCGTAGGACGTCCCGGGTTTAACGACCTCCAGGGCATAGTCTTGAAAATCCGGCATCACGAGGTCCTTCAGCAGCAGGCCGCCGTTGGCATGGGGATTCGCGCCCATTCTGCGGTCACCCGCGGGCGCGAGCCCAGCGATTTCCGGGATCAGTTTGCCGCTGTGATCGAACAGCTCTTCGGGGCGATAACTTTTCATCCACTCTTCCAACTGGCGCAGGTGTTCGGGTTTGCTGGCGAGTTCAGCCAGCGGTACCTGGTGCGCCCGCCACGTGCCCTCGACCGGCTTTCCGTCCACCACCTTCGGACCGGTCCATCCCTTGGGCGAGCGCAGAATAATCATCGGCCAGAGCGGACGCTCCTTCACTCCCTGCAGGCGGGCCTTGTGCTGGATGGAGCGGATCTCCGCGATAATGGTGTCGAGCGTTCCGGCCATCCGCTGGTGCATGGCCTCCGGCTCGTGGCCCTCGACGAAATAAGGAGCGTAGCCGTATCCCGAAAACAGTTGCACGAGTTCGCTGTCCGACAGGCGCGCCAGTACCGTGGGGTTGGCGATCTTGTAGCCGTTGAGGTGCAGGATCGGCAGAACCGCGCCATCGCGGGCCGGGTTCAGAAATTTATTGGAATGCCAGCTTCCGGCCAGCGGGCCGGTTTCCGCCTCGCCGTCACCCACGACGCAGCACACCAGCAAGTCCGGATTATCAAACACGGCGCCGTTGGCGTGAGCGATGGAGTAGCCCAGCTCGCCGCCCTCGTGGATGGAGCCGGGGGTTTCAGGCGCGGCGTGGCTGGGAATTCCGCCGGGAAAAGAAAATTGTTTGAAGAGCCGCCGCATGCCTTCTTCCGTCTGCTGGATGTTGGGATAAATTTCACTGTAGGTGCCCTCGAGATAGGTGTTGGCGACCATTCCCGGCCCGCCATGTCCCGGCCCGCAAATATAAATGGCGTTCAGATCGAATTTTTTGATCACACGATTCATGTGCACGTAAATAAAATTCAGGCCGGGCGTGGTGCCCCAGTGGCCGAGGAGGCGCGGCTTGATATGCTCGATTTTCAGAGGCTCGCGCAGGAGAGGATTGGCGAGCAGATAAATTTGACCGACGGAAAGATAATTGGCGGCGCGCCAGTAGGCGTGCATGCGGGCAAGCTCTTCGCTCGAGAGCGGCTTATCGGAATCAATCACTTTGACAGAACCAGTTGTTTGGGTGACCGACATGTTGAGTCTCCTTTTCCAGGCTTCCCGTTGACCCTACGCGTTGAACGTTACGCAGGGATGAATTCTTCTTCTGCATGGAAGCCCAGCGTGGCCGGGAGGCCGCTGGAAACTAGCGGGCTTGCAACTCTGCTACAGGCGCCGGGGCCTGCGCCCACTTGATGAGTCCGGGCAAATACGGACGGATGGAATCCGCGTGCCTCGGCAGTACGCGGATCGCGTAACCATGCAAGCCGCTTCTCGCCGAGGGCCGAACCACGGCCTGAAACAGATAGCTTCCCGAAGGGTCGCGTTCGCAAAGATGCATGGGCAGCACCACGGGATCCTTCAGGTTGTTGTCGGCGTCGACGAGGCCGGCAAGAACCTCGACGGAAACTTCATCCGGGGAGAGCGTGTTCAGCGTAACTTTCGCGGACACCAGAACCTCTTCACCAAGACCAATTTCAGAAACGCCATCCCTTGTCGATTCTACACTTAATCGTGGCCATTCGGTTTCCACTTTTCGGAGCCACGCTGCAACTTCCCGGGCACGCGTCGCGCCGCCCGCGCCCAGATTCCCAAACTGCCGGTGAGCGGCCACGTAGACTTCGTCCGTGTACTGCATCGCCGGGCGCTGCATATTGAACTGCGGACACAGCGTGGCAATCGAAGACTTCATGAGCCCGATCCATTTTCGCGGCAGCCCGTCCGACCGCCGGTCGTAAAACGTGGGCACTATTTCGTGCTCCAAAAGTTCGTAGAGCGCCTCCGCTTCGCTTTGATCCTGCTGGTAGGGATCGTCGTAGTGCTCCCCGCCTCCGATGGCCCAGCCGATCTCCGCCCCAGTGGCCTGCGCCATCAGCCAGGCTTCGTCCCACCAGCCATCCAGCGTGCTGACATTGATCACTCCGTTGGCCAGCGCTTTCATGCCGCTGGTGCCGCTGGCTTCCAGCGGGCGCAGCGGCGTGTTGAGCCAGACGTCGCAGCCCTGAACCATGCAGCGCGCCGTGGCCACATCGTAATTCTCCAGGAAGACCAGCTTCTGTCGGAATTCCGGCCGCTCCGCCAGGTGGACGATCGCCTGGATCAACTGCTTTCCGGCATCATCCTGCGGATGGGCTTTTCCGGCGAAGAGAATCTGCACCGGATGGTCCGGATGATTCAGGATTCGCGCCAGGCGATCGGAGTCGCGCAACAAAAGGGTGGCCCGTTTGTAGGATGCGAATCTGCGGCCAAAGCCGATGGTCAGCGCGTCCGGACTGAGCACTTCATCGGCGAATTCCACGGCCGGTTTCGGAGCGCCCCGCGAAAGCAACTGCTCGCGAAGCCTGCGGCGGGCGTAGGCGACCAGGCGTTCGCGGCGCCGCTCGTGGGTTCGCCAGAGTTCCGCGGCGGGTATGGTCTCGGTGCGCTGCCAAAGTTTCGCGTCGGCGGGCTCTTCGCGCCATTTGGGGCCAAGGTAGCGATCGTAGAGTTGGTTCATCTCCAGCGAAACCCAACTGCGAAAGTGCACGCCGTTGGTGACGTGGCCAATCGGAACCTCCGATTCCGGAAGTCCCGGCCAAATCCGGTTCCACATCTGACGCGAAACCGCGCCGTGCAGCTTGCTCACTCCGTTGCTGTGCGAAGCGAGACGCAAGGCCAGAACGGTCATGCAAAAATCCTCGGCCTCGTTGGAGGGGTCCTGGCGGCCAAGGCCCAGGAATTCGCTGCGACTCGCTCCGGTACGACGCAGAAACTCCGAGAAATATCGATCGATGAGAAATGAAGGGTAGTAATCATGCCCGGCGGCAACGGGAGTATGCGTAGTGAACACCAGGCTGGCCGACGCCAGAACGCGCGCCTCGGAAAAAGTGAGCTTCCCTGTTTCCATCAAGTGAAGGACATGCTCGATCGCCAGAAATGCAGAGTGGCCTTCGTTCATGTGATACACGGTGGGCCGCACGCCGAGGGCCTCTAGTGCGCGATAGCCTCCCACCCCGAGGAGAATCTCCTGGCGCATGCGCATCTCCAGGTTGCCGCCATAGAGTTGCGCTGTAATTTTGCGGTCTTCGGGCCGGTTCGATGGAAGATTTGTGTCGAGCAGGTACAGCGGAATCCTGCCCACGTTCACTTTCCAGACCTGAGCATCGACTCGCCCATCCGGCAATTCGATTGGCACCTTTACGTTCGGGACCAACTCGATGGGCCAGGTATGAAAATCGTTGGATTCAAACGCTTCCTGCTGCCAGCCGGCGGCGTTCAGATACTGGCGAAAGTAGCCCTGCTGGTAGAGCAGCCCGACCCCCACGAGCGGCAGCCCCAGATCGCTGGAAGCCTTCAGGTGATCGCCGGCGAGAACGCCCAAGCCGCCGGCAAAGATGGACAGACATTCGGTAATCCCAAACTCGGCGGAGAAATAGGCCACCAGCATGTCGCGTTCCTCCGGGTGGTTGCGCCGGTACCAGGAGCCTTCCCCCGTGACGTAGGTATCGAGCTTGTCGACCACTCCCTTCATGTGTGCCAGAAATGAATCGTCCTTGGCAGCCGCCTCCAGCACCGATTGCTGCACGGATCCCAGCACCAGCACTGGATTGCGATTGCAGGTTTCCCAGAGATCGCGGTCCAGGCGGCGAAACAGGTCGATCTCCGCGTGGTCCCAGCTCCAACGCAGGTTGTAAGCGAGGCGCAACAGCGGCTGCAGCACCGCTGGAAGTGACGGCCGGACGTTGAAAGTGCGGATCGATTTCATTGCATCTCCTCACACAAGTTGGATCTCGGCGCCCGGGAACACTGGATCGTCCCCCTCTCTTCGCGCCGCAAAGAAGTTGCCATCGCGGACAGGCGCTCCCAGACGAAATTCGAGAGAGCGATTGGTCTAATGAAACGTTCAGGCGTGGGAGGGGAGAGTTTAGCGTCCAACGTTCCCAAGGAAAAAACGGCGTTGGACGTCAAAGGGGGCCAGAGATCGGCCGGTGCCAGAACAGCGCCACGAAATAGCGCGCGTTTGAATTCGTACGGCGCAATTTCAATGACTTCTACCAGTGCTTATCTTCGGCTGGCGATGAAATCCTGTCAATCGTGGAAAATGATCGCGCATCCGATGATGGAACAGCCGTGACGCAAGTTGAAACTTGCGTCACCGCTGTGTGCTCCACAATCAGAAAATCAACTTCAAGCCCAGCTGAACGGCGCGGTTGCCGCCCGAGCCGAGGACCGGATTGCCGGCAGCCTGGTCCGGCGTGGCGCAGCCGCAGCCGAACAGGTTGGTGACCGAAGGATCTCCTTCGTTGCCAATGCCAAAGCCGCTCGACGCCCCGTACGGATTGGTAAAATTGGGATGGTTCAGGACGTTGAAGAACTCCGCCCGGAACTGGGCTGTGAGCCGTTCCTGAAACTTGAATTGTTTCGTAACGGACAAATCCCAATTGCGGAGGCCCGGGTCCCGCCAAATATTCCTTCCCGCGGTGCCAAAGGTTCCGAGGGCGGGCGGAATCAGCACAGAATCCCCCTGAGCGTAGCAGCCCAGCGTGACCAACTGGTTGTAGGCCGAACCCACCGGTCCCCCGTCCACTTTGGAGGCCGAGGCCAGGCAAGAACTAAATAGGGCCGCGGATTGCGCGGCAGGAAGCGTGAAGGAGTTACCGCTAATGAGGTTGCTCGGGTTGGTCTGTGTGCAAACGCCGTCTGAAGTGTTGGTGCCGATGCAAAACGGAATGGAGGAGTTCCCGGATCTGAAATCACTGGTCTTGCCAAAAAAATCCCACCGGTCGGTATTCTCATTCGTCCCGCTGGTGTTGTTGGACTGATCGTTTCCGTACCACGGCTGCCCGGTTTGCACCGTTATGACGGAATTGAGTTCCCAGCCTTCCAGAAGTTGTCCCGGTGATTTCTTTCCCGGAATCGCATACGTGATCGAAAATGTGAAGCGATGTGTGATGTCAAAATCGCTGCTGGCATATTCCGCCGCGGGATTCGTGCTGTCCTGAGGAAGGAATTGTCCAATGTTGTAGGAATCATCGTCGAGAGAATGGGAGTAGGTGTAGGAAGCCAGGAACGAGAGACCGTGCGCGGTGCGCTGTTGCAGCGTTGCCTGCAAGCCGTTGTAATTCGACTTGTATAAATTCGACAGAACCAGGATCGGCCCGAGGTAGGGGAATTTGCCGTTGAACGGCGACGCGGCTTGCACTAGACCTGGATCGACGTCGGCGCCGGTGCAGGTAATGGGATTGCCCTGATAGACCGGAATCGCCGAAGCGGTGAGGATGTTATTGGCGTTGCACCACGCGAGTTCACCCAGCGGGGTCCCGCCGAGTGCGTCCGCGCCCGGAAACCCGGCGCCCACCGGCGGCTGGTTGATGTCCCGGATGCCATTCAATCGCGAGCCATGATTCCCCACGTAAGAAATGTCCACGGAGAGATCGTTGGTGAGGGCATGCTGTATTCCCAAGGTCCAGGTGGTGACGTAGGGCGTGCGGAAATTGTGGTCGATCACGGCCAGCGCGCACGGTGACGTGCCGTTGCCGGCCGCATCGTTGCTGCCGTCGCCGCACTCGACGTTGTTCGCCCCGGAGAAGATCGGCACGCTGGAGCTGTTGTTCTGCCAATTCGACGCCAGTGCGGAGCCGGCCCCACCGGGCACGGTCACATTCGCGACGGCGATCGTGCCCGTGCCCGGGGTGGACACGCCGTTTACGACCAGAGCCGCACCGGTCGGAACGGTGGCGACGCCGCCGCTCACGTTGACGGCGTTTCCCGCCAGGCCGGTGAATGTTTGCATTGGCAGCATCGAATTGAAGATGATGCCTCCGCCGGCGCGGATCACGGTAGTTCCCTTGCCCGAAAGATCCCAGGCCAGGCCTAACCGCGGCCCAAAATTCTTGTGATCGCCGTTATAGAGCGATTTGATTTGTTGGCCCACCTGCACCATTCCGATGTTGGGATCGAAGCCGCCGAGAAGGTTGTGCGCTTCGGCCATGGGCGTGGTGTAGTCATACCGCAATCCCAGATTGAGGGTCAGTTTGGGAGTGAGGCGCCAGTCGTCCTGAATGGATAGTGCGTAAGCCCACTGGCTCAGTTCCCGCGCCGGGCTGCCCGATTGAATCGTCGCGAAAGTTGGATTTCCGGCCAGCATGTTTTCCAGCGCGCCGCCTCCGCCTCTGAAGTTGATCGCACCTTTGGCCGCACCAAACTGAGACGGATCGGCGAGATTGCGACGCAGGTCGCCGCCGAATTTGAAAGCATGATTGCCGTGGAGGTAGGAAACATAGTCCACGAACTGATACACGGTGTCAGGACCGAATCGGTAGGGCCAGCCGGGACTGCCTCCAAGAGGGGTAAAACCCTGCACCCGGATGATTGGTAATGAACCGGTCATGGTCACGCCCGTAAAGATTCCGTAGTTTGAAGGCGGCACGCTGGAATCGACCTGCTGGCTCATCCTGTTCATTCGCACAAAACCGAAGCGAGCGGAGTTCACCCATTGCGAATTGGGAGTCCATGTCCAATCGATCCCCGCCACACGAGGCCTGTTTTCCTGCACGGAACGCCATTGCGGCTGCAGGTAGACGACGTCCTCCGCGGTGATCAGGCCGCCGCTTTGAAAATACATTCCGTTCAATGTGTTGTGGTCATTGATGTGGTAATCGATTTTCACCACGCCATTGTCGGACCGGAATGTGCTGGGGAATCCCTGGGGAATGTTTGGGGAATTTCCAGTATTGGCAGGATAAAGGCCGCCCGTGCACTTATACGTGCTCCAGGAAGGGGATCCAATCGCCGGCAAGGTAGCTGGGCAACCGGTCAGCGTAAGGCTGAGCGGGCTGATTCCGTTTCCGACGGTCGCTCCCCCAGCTTGCAAATCCTGAAGCGCATCCGGAAGGCTGTTCGAACAATCGCCGGCGGCGATATTATTGCAATTGTTGCTCACGCCGGGCTGAGAAACGGTCTCCGGGACAGATGCAAAAAACAAATTTCCCACGCTGTAGCTTTCCGCCTCGTAACCCAGGAAATAGAACAACTTGTCCTTCTTGATCGGCCCGCCGACCGTCACGCCGTATTGTTCCAGGCTGACGGACCTCTTCGGTTCGGACGTGTCGTTGAAATAATTCCTGGCGTCCAGCGCGCTGTCGCGCCCAAACGCGTATGCGGTGCCATGGATGCTGTTGGTGCCGGACTTGATTCCAACGTTGACGACGGCGCCGGGTTTTCCTCCATATTCCGCTTTCGGATTTTCCTCGATTTTCACTTCCTGGATTGCGTCAATCGGCATGATCGTGGCCGCATCGCCCGCCACGCCCGGGCCGTTGATGATGGTCAGGCCCTGCAAAGGATTGTCATTGGTCAATCCGTCCAGGATGAACTGATTTTCCTCAGGGCGGCTGCCATTGGTGCTCATGGTCCAGCCTCCGCCGCCGGGATAAATCGACATGCCGGGCCGCAGGGTCAGGAGATTCTGATAGCTGCGGCCCATCATCGGCAGGTCATTGATCGTTTCATTGCTGAGCGTGCCGCCGAGAGAGGCGTTGGTGGTTTCAATGAGCGGAAGCTGCTCCGTGACCGTGATCGTTTGTGTCTGCTCGCCGGGCTCGAGCGACAAATCGACGCGAATGTCCTGATTGACCTCCAACACGATTTTCTGCCGCTCGACGGTTTTGAAACCCTTGAACTCGGCGCGAACGGTATACGCGCCGGGAAGCAGGCTGGGCGCGACGTATTCCCCGGACTGATCCGCGGTCAATGTGCGCGAAATGCCCCGCTGCACATCCAGTACGGTTACGGTCGCGCCGGCGAGAACACCGCCGCTTTGATCCGTGACAGCCCCGGAAATGCGCCCGGCGCTGCCCTGCGAAAATGCGCGCGGACACAGCAACAGGACGCAAGCGGCCGTAACCAATAAACGAATCCCGCCACCAATTCCGAGATGGAAGCGTGTCATACGCACCCCCTTATTGCCAAAACTCGCCAGGACTTTTACAAATCCGAGGGCCTAAATCGAACATGTTCATGTTTATGAGCACACCCACAACAGCGAATATGACTTGCGGTATACCACCCTATAATTCAAAGCGTCAAGATGAATTCATGTTGATTCCCCAAATAACTGCGTGCAACTGGATGCTGCGCACTTAATGAGCAACGCAAGAAGCCTGCTCGTTGAATACAGGCACCGTCATGTGTATAGTCGCTAATTATTGCTGCAAGGGTCCCGGGCCAGCCATCATCAAGCCGCCAGCAAGGAGGATCGATGCGATCCATCAGCAAGCTCTTGGTTTTCGCCGCTGCCGCCAGCCTGTTTTCTTCGGGCGCCTATGCCGCGAGCGTAACGGGCACGGTGAAGGGGCCGGACGGTGCGCCGTTTCAAGGCGCGTTCGTTTCGGCCGTCAACGCCAAAACGAAAATCAGCGTGAACGTCTTATCGGACCGGCAGGGGCGTTACCACGTGGAAAATCTGCCTGCTGGCGAATACCAGGTGCGGGTGCGCGCCGTCGGTTATACCGCCGACCCGCAGAGCGGCGTGAGCCTTGCCGCCGACCAGAAGGCCTCGTTTGAATTTGACCTGAAACAGGGTACGGTGCGCTGGAGCGACTTGAATCTGTATCAGGGCAAGCAGCTCATGCCGGCGGGAAAAGGTAAGGAGATTCTCTCCACCAACTGCTACGTCTGCCACGGATTTCAGACCCGCATGGCCGCCGTCCGCCGCGATGAACCGGGATGGCGCGATCGCGTCAACTACATGCGTGACGCCATGAGCTTCCAACTTTCCGAGCGGCTCAACGACGAAAAAGCTGACGAGCTAATCTCCTACTTGAATTCAGTGTTTGGCGCCGATTCCACGGCACCCAAGAGCCCGGCGGAATTGCCGGCGTACAAGGACACCGTGCGCCCGTTCAGCGACGAGGCCATGAACATCTTTTACGTCGAGTACGACGTGTCCGGCTCGAAGGGTTTGCCGTGGAGCGCTTCGCCGGACAAGGATGGAAATTTCTGGATTCCCTACTACGGCCGCGGAAACGAAGTGGCGCGGCTCAACCCCACCACCGGCGAACTG
>DATGJQ010000004.1:0-26233 GCA_035295105.1 Candidatus Acidiferrales bacterium
GAAAAATCATCGTCTGCGACAGGTCCACGCGGCGATTGTCTCCCAAGGTCAGCGTCGCTTTGTCCAGAATGCCGAGCAACAATTGCCACAGCGCGTCCGAAGCCTTCTCGATCTCATCGAACAGCAGAAAGCTCAGCTTCAAATCTTCCTTGTGATATTGCGCCAGAGCTTCCTGGGTTATCAGCGGATGCGTTTCCCTGTGCCCCAGGTATCCTGGAGGCGAGCCGATCAGCTTGGCGATTTCGTGCGAGTGCTGGAACTCCGCGCAGTCCACCTTGATCACCGCGCGCGGATCATGGAACAGAATCTCCGCAGCCGCTTCCACGATGCGCGTTTTTCCCGAGCCGGTAGGTCCGAGGAACAGCAGGTTCCCTACCGGGCGTCCCGCCGAGCTCATCCCCGCGCAGAAGACCTGATACAGGTCCACCAGCGCGCGGACTCCCTCTTCCTGTCCGACGACTTTGCTGCGGAGGGCCGCCTGGAATTCCTGGGACTCCACGCTTCTCAGCGTGGGATCCAGGTGCTGTTGTGGCGTACGGTTGCTGCTCATGACCATTCTCCTACCGGAACTTCCGGTCCGCTAGCACACCCCGATGAGGGGCACGATCAAACTGGTCCAGTTTGACTCCTACGGTGGAGTGCAGCAGACGGAGCTGCGTAATAATTTCCTGGCCCGCTTCGGGAGAGCGCGTTACATCCAGCAGCGGGGGAAACAGATCTGCAAGATCGAGGTTGAGGTTGCGCAAGGTGGAAACGAGCTTCTGAATCTGGTTGGATTTGGGATCGAACAACTCCACGCGGTTGTTGATCTGCTCGCGCAGTTCGTTCCAGTTGACGTCCACGAAAGGATGAGAACGGGTAACTTGCCGCACTACGTCATCGGTGATGCGGGGCCGGTCTCCGAGCTTGGCCAGGTGCAGTTGCTTGACCCGGTCGCCTTCGCGAACGTTGTGCACCAGGTAAAACGTGTTCCCTTTTCGCCGTAGAAAGGCCATACAACGCTCCCAGCTCCGACATCGAACGCGTAGTGTAAAGCTCGTCCACTACAGATGTCAATTCGGATATCGGATTCCTGGACTAACTTGCCTCGTATCAGTAACTGCCTTGTGGCTCCTTGTTCGAAATCGGTGCAGTTCGATTGGGCCCGTTTTTAAATTTTGCTCGAGAAACCCACTCCGAATTCGAACTCTCCGAACCGTTGCTGACCGCCCCCACTTACTTAGATGCAAAATTCCAATTCGGCGACAGGAATTATGGATGCGGAAACGGTTGAGGGATATAGTTCGAAAGGTTTATGTTGCTGGTCCTTTCGGACTAGTAGCACTGAACGGCTGTATCGGGGGAATCGATGGCATGAATTGGAATTCCGTATACGCGCTGGTGAAAAAGATCCCGCGCGGCCGCGTGATCACTTACGGCCAACTGGCCAAAGCCCTGCGGCTGCCGGGAGGCGCGCGCACCGCCGGACGCGCCATGGCTGCGTCTCCCAGCGGCCTGGGAGTGCCGTGGCACCGCGTGGTGGGTGCGGGAGGGCGGCTGCTCATTCGCGAGCCGCACGCGTCCCTGCAGCGGAAACTACTGGAAACCGAAGGCCTGACGCTGGCCGAAAAGCGCATTCTGAACTTTAAAGAATTCCAGTGGTTCCCGAAACGGGCAGCGTCCGGCAGATCTATTCGAAAAAAATGAATGCGCCGGAGCGCGTGGAAACGGGGAGTGAATTTCTACGGAGATGGAATGGTCGCAGAAGTGGCCTTCGACAACATACTTTCCGTGTTCGCGATGTCAACCGACTTCACTGCAAACAGATAGATTCCGCCCGGTTGAACATCCCAGTCGGTGTACGACGTTGTCGGAATTGGGGCGGAATTGATCCGGGACCACTCCGGGTCGGACGCCGAACGCAGGTACACGTTGTATCCGGCCGCCGCGGACGGATTCGATTCCCAGCTAAATGTGACCGAGTGGCTGGCGACGATGCCTTTCCCGGAGAGCGGAATTTGAATCGGGGCTGCGGCGGTGCTGCTGGTAAGCGCTACGCTTCCGCTGGCCGTTCCGCTGGTTGCGGGATTAAAGCTCACCACGAGGGTTACGTACTGGCCGGGAGCCAGAGAAACACCCGATCCGATTCCGCTGGTCGCAAAACCCGCTCCGGAAACTGAATTCTGCGTGAGGTTTAGCGGACTTCCTCCGGTGTTCGAGAACGTCACACCCTCGGAGATTTCGCCGCCGACGGCAACATCGCCGAAGTCCACCGCGGAATTATTCATCACCAGAACGGCGGGTGCGGGGGCAGAGGTCGGAGTAACGCCTCCGCAGCCGCTGGTGGCCGCGATCGCTGCGCAAGCCAAGAACAACCACTGCGATTTCATCCAGAAGGATCGGAGCAAAATTTCACCTACTCTTCGGCCCCAGCGGCTGCGCGTTCGGGGGCCGATTCAAGACGCTTTGGCGGCCGGCCGGATCTGCGGATCGATTCTCGCGGCGAAGCGCGGGCAGGTGAATAGGCGGTCAGTCCCCATTTTTGAGGTACACGCGTACCGGCAAGTACTAGGCCTTCGATGTGAAACCAATGCACTGCACGAGCGTCTAATTAATGGGGCTCTCCGCGAGGTGCGCGGCCCCCGTCTCTCCACAGTCCTGGACCCACACCCGCCGGAAAACCTCAATTGGCGTCAAGCGTAAAGGGAGATAAAAATCCAATGTTAGTTTCCAAAACAATTCGCACTTCTTTGCTCTGTGGACTGGCGTTTGCGGCGTTGCCCTTGCTGGTTTCTGCTCGGCCCAAGCCCGACAATTTCCGCCCGGAAAAGAAAACGCTTCAAATCTCCGATCCCTCTACGGTGGATGGAACCACCCTGGCTCCAGGCCGGTACGAAGTGGTGATCGAGGGCCACAAAGTGACGTTTGAGCACAATGGTGAAACGGTGGCCACTGCGCCCTGCGACTGGAAGACCGGCAAGTACAAATCGCCGTATGACAGCGTGACTTATTCCGATAGTCACGCGGTTCAAGAGCTGCAGTTTGAGGGGACTGATCAGACGCTCGAGATCATGTGAACCGATTTGGTGAACGCTGGAGCGATTGAAGTGAGGGCCGACGAAAGACTCGTCGGCCCGGCACGCTGGAAGTGTAAGCCGATCCACGACGATGGAATTTCGGTGTCTTGATTCCTGAGGCTTCAGAAATGCTGCGCCAGCGTGGCAAGTGGTGGTTCGCGCGTTCCTCGCGGATTGTGTTATAGATATGGTCTCATGCTAAGTGGGGCCACGATTGAAGTCACCAATCTGACCAAGCGTTACGGCGACGTGCAAGCCCTGCGCGGGGTGAGCTTTAGCGTCAATGAAGGCGAAGTGTTTGGGCTGCTGGGCCCGAACGGGGCCGGCAAAACGAGCACCGTGGAGATTCTGGAGGGCTTGCGGACCGCCGATGGCGGCAGCGTGAGCGTGTGCGGACTCGATCCGCAGACGAGTGGGGCGGAGTTCAAGTACGTGATCGGCGCGGCGCTGCAGTCTACCGCCCTTCCGGACAAGATGCGGGTGCATGAAGCCCTGGACCTGTTCGGCAGCTTTTACCCCCAACGCCGCGGCACCCAGGAACTGCTGGCCCGATTTGGACTGGAAGAAAAGCGCAGCGCGTTCTACAACCAGCTATCCGGCGGGCAGAAGCAGCGCCTGGCACTGGCCATGGCGCTCGTGAATAATCCGCGCGTGGTTTTTCTGGATGAACCGACCGCCGGGCTCGACCCTCAGGTGCGCCGCGAGATTTATGACATCGTCGAGGAATTGAAGAAAGAAAAGAAAACCATCCTGCTGACCACCCACTACATTGAGGAAGCCGAAAAACTGTGCGACCGCGTGGCGATTGTCGACCACGGAAAAGTGATCGCGCTGGGCACGCCGCGGGAATTGAAACAGCGCTCCGGCTCGGTTACGCGAATCACGGTGCGCCTCGCGAAGCCGGAAACGAACGGCGCCCTGGGCGCGCTCGAAGGGGTCGCCGAGTTTCGCTCTGAAGCGGACGACTACCTGCTGTACTCCACGCGCGTTCCGCGCACTATCGTGGCTCTGGTGAAGCATCTCGAAGAGCAGAACAACGAGCTGGTGAGCCTGGAAATTTCCGCGCCGTCTCTCGAGGATATTTTCCTCGAATTGACGGGCAGAAGGTTGCGCGATTGAGCCACGTGATAAGCCACACCTGGGCGCTGACCGTGAGCCGCATGCGGCTGGCCATGCGCAACCGGGCGTTCTTATTTTTCAGCCTGATCATGCCGCTGGCGTTCCTGTTTATCTATGCGGGAATTTTTGGCCGCGGCCGGGCGCAGGCGGTGCCGTATTTGCTGGCCGAGGTGCTGGCGCTCACGGTGATGGGCAGCTTCTGGGGCTTGAGCGTGCAACTGGTGACGTTTCGCGAGCAGGGCATCCTGCGCCGCTTCCGGGTCACTCCGGTGGGCGCAAGCGCCATGCTGGCTTCCAGCCTGCTTTCCAACTATTTCCTGACTCTGCCGACAATCGCCGTGGAATTTTATCTCTCGCGGTCGGTGTTTCACATGGCCAGCCTGGGCAACGTTCTCTCCATCTTCGTGCTGGTGACCATTGGAACGGTGACCTTCGCGTCGCTCGGGCTCATTGTCGCCAGCGTCACCAACACCATGCAGGAAACCCAGATCATCAACCAGATTATCTGGTTCGTTTTTCTGTTTATCTCCGGCGCGACCATTCCTCTCCCGTACTTGCCGGCGATCGTTCAAAAGGTGGCCATGTTCCTGCCGGCGACCTATCTCGTCAGCGGCCTGGAACGCGCGATGATCGAGCGTACCAATCTCACCGATCTCGGGATGTACCTGGCCTCGCTGGTGGGCTGCGCCCTGATCGCCTTTATTATCTCGGCGCAACTGTTCCGCTGGGAACCGGAATCCAAGGCCCCGCGCCGGGCGAAGCTGTGGGCCGCGGCAGCCGTGGTTCCCTTCCTGCTGCTGGGCGTGTGGGAATCCGTGAATGGAGACCTGCAGAACCACGCCATCAAGAACCTCAATTCGATCCGGGAGCCGTATTCGATTGAGCGGATCGAGCACTAAAGTAGGACAGGCTTCAGCCTGTCTGCTTTAGATCCCGCCTGGCACAAATATAAACCAGACAGGCTGAAGCCTGTCCTACACCAACCAAATTGGCATTGCTGACTTCGGAGTAACTTGCTTGCGCCGCGCCGGGAGCGCGAACTGCTGTGTTATAATTTCGGCTGTTCCTCTCAGAATTGCTCAATCTTGCATGATCTGAAACGTGGAGAGCGGCGATGCCCATGAAACCGACGGAAAAAATCTGGCACAACGGAAAGCTGATCAAGTGGGAGGACGCCAAGATTCATGTCCTTTCGCATGTGGTCAGCTACGCCTCGGCGGTTTTTGAGGGCATTCGCTGCTACGAAACGAAGAACGGCCCGGCCATCTTCCGGGTGCGTGAACACATGCAGCGCATGGTGAACTCCGGAAAAATCTACCGCCTGGATCTCGGCTATAACGCTGAGGAACTCTCCAACGCCGCGGCCGAAGTGGTGCGCGTCAACAAAATGAATTCGTGCTATATCCGCCCGATCGCGCTGCGCGGCTACGGAGAAATTGGCGTTGGCGGAACGAATGTGCCCACTGAGGTGTATATCGCGTGCTGGGAATGGGGACGCTACCTGGGGCCGGAGGCGATCGAACAGGGCGTGGACGTTTGCATCAGTTCGTGGAATCGCATGGCGCCCAACACCATGCCCAGCATGGCGAAGGCCGCTTCCAACTACATGAATTCGCAGCTCATCCATATGGAGGCGCTCGCCAACGGCTACACCGAAGGCATCGCGCTGGACACCAACGGCTGCGTCAGCGAAGGCTCGGGCGAAAACATTTTCGTGGCCATGGACGGTGTGCTGTACACGCCGCCGGTGGGCTCGAGCGTGTTGCCGGGAATCACCCGCAGCTCGGTCATTACGCTGTGCGAGAACCTGAAAATTCCGGTGCGCGAGCAGGCCATCCCCCGGGAGATGCTGTACATCGCCGACGAAGTGTTTTTTACCGGCACCGCCGCGGAGATCAGCCCGCTGCGCTCCATCGACCGCATCCAGGTGGGCAAAGGTTCGCGCGGGCCGATCACCAAGGCGCTGCAGGAGGAATTTTTTGCGATTCTGACCGGGGCCAAGGCCGACCGGCATAATTGGCTGACGCCCGTGAGTGTGCCGATGGGCGCGGGCACACGCTGAGCAACCTTTCCGCAATACTCACGCTTGAAAATTTGAAACCGCCCCCTTGGACATTCGCAATGGGGCGGCAAAATCAAGGGCTCAAACGCGCGGGGGGCTCGCCACTAAGCTTCAGGGGCTGAAGGCCCCACGCAGGCATTCGTGTTCGTCCGACCTGAAGGTCGGACCTCCTGAAAGCCAAGCCGATGTTCGATCGAAGAGACACTTCCTTCGGACGGTTACTTTGATTCCAGAACCTTTGACTCCCGGCCCCACTTCTCATAGAATCGGCGCTCCCTAGAACAGGAGAGCCTCTCATGTACTCAAAGCCTCAAAAGCTGGCCGCTGAATTTATCGGGACGTTCGCGCTGATTTTTTTCGGTGCGGGATCGATCTGCGCGGATCAATTCCTACATTCGAGCTCCGGGGGCTCGGCAGGAGTGGGGCTGTTGGGAATCGCGCTGGCGCACGGCCTGGCGATCGGGATCATGGTCACGGCGCTCGGACACATCTCTGGCGCGCATTTCAATCCCGCGATCACTATCGGATTTTGGGTAACTCGCAAGCTATCGACCATGGACACCGTCCTGTATTGGGCCGCGCAACTGGCGGGAGGAATCTGCGCCGCTTACGTATTGCGCCTGCTGCCGGTCGATGTGTGGGGCCCGGTGCAACTGGGAACGCCCGATCTGGCCAACGGCATTTCGCGCACCAACGGAATGATCTTTGAGGCGGTCATGACGTTCTTTCTGGTCTTCGTGGTGTTCGCCACCGCCGTCGATCCGCGCGGCGCGTTCGACAAAGTGGCCGGCTTCGCCATCGGATTGACAATCACCGTGGGAATCCTGTTTGGCGGGCCGTTTACAGGAGCGGCGCTCAATCCGGCGCGCGCCTTCGGCCCGGCACTGGCGGCGAATCACTGGACGAATCACGGCGTCTACTGGATTGGGCCCATGGCGGGCGGAGTAGTGGCTGGCTTTCTGTACGACACGCTGTTTCTTCGCAAGAATTCTTAACGCACCGCCAATCGCGCGCGAGCGTAAAACAATGCCGGGACGATTGGCCGCCGGGTTCTGATATTATGGCCCGGACATGGCTACCAAACCGGCGCGCATCCCGCTGTTTCCCCTGGAAATCGTGCTCTTCCCCGGCCAGGCCATGCCGCTGCATATCTTCGAGCCGCGTTACCGTGAAATGACGCGCCATTGCATCGACACCCAGTCGCCCTTCGGACTGGTCTACTCCACCGGAGTAGCGCTTGCGCAAACAGGCTGCTCCGCGATGATCGTCAAGGTCTTGAAGGAATACGACGATGGCCGGTCAGACATCCTCACGGCCGGGCAAAGCGCCTTCCGGCTGGTGGAGACTCACGACGAGAAATCGTATCTCGAAGCGAACGTGGAGTACCTGGAAGAGGATTTCACGGGAGTCGACCTGCTAGTCTCGGCGCATCTGGAACAGCTCTGCGATCAGTGCCACCAGCTGCTCTATGGTGAGGATGCGCCGCGGTTTGAAATCGACGGAGGAATATCGCTGGCCTATCATGTCGCCTCAGAGCTGCCGTTGGAGGCGTCCGTCCGGCAGAGCCTGCTGGAAATTCGTTCAGAGGCGGCGCGGCAAACGCGGCTGGTGGCGCATCTCACTGAATGGTACCCGGCACTGCAACAGCGCGAGCACGTCCGTGGGAAGGCTGCCGGCAACGGGCATGGCAAGCTCTAGATCGCTGAACAGCAAGCACTTACATCCACGAGAGTGATTCTTCGAGTGTAATTTTCTCGATCTAAGGTGAGTCGTTCGTTTTGGCAGCACTTACCTGAAGAACCCCGCCGGAAATTCATAGCTGCGATCGGAAAAAATAAAGGGGCCGAATGGGGTTGTCAATCCGGCCCCGGGGTGGAGAGAGTAGGGTGTGTACGTCTCTCGCGATTAGCCCGAAGCTAAACCTGAAACTCGGAACCGTCAAGTAATATATTAGTCACTATCAGCGGCAGCGTGCCGGCATGAACTACCCGGTGTGGCAAGCGTCTTCGCGACCGATACGGTTCAGC
The DNA here is from genome assembly GCA_035295105.1 of Candidatus Acidiferrales bacterium. Lineage (GTDB taxonomy): Bacteria > Acidobacteriota > Terriglobia > Acidiferrales > UBA7541 > Palsa-360. Next base: position 8,265 of record DATGJQ010000004.1, read on the forward strand.
GGTGCCCAAGAATGGGTGCGTAGCCCAAGTTCGCAAGTTGCTGCCGCGCCGCACGGGCGGAAACCAGGTCGGCGAACGGACCGACTTGCACCCGATTGAAGTTGTCAGCGCCGGACGTGACCACAAAGGCGGCAAAATGCTGCTGCTGAAGCTTTGCGACGAGTTCTTGCGCCTTTTCGTGGCTCTGCAAGGCGGCAACCTGCACGATGATCGAACCGCGAGGGGTCACCGCCGGATTGGTAGCTCCCGGCGCTACCACCCCGGCGTGTATCGCCGCATCATTACCGGCGAACACCGCCGCGGAAAGCGGAGCGATCGCTTCGGCCGGTCTTGGTGCGGATGGAGCGTCGGGTTTCGCAATGGCGGCGGGGGCGTGACCGGCAACCGGTAATTCAACTTCGGGGGGGATGTCCAGCCCTAGGGCTGAGCTCTCGACGGGAACGGCGCCGTCGATCGTGCCAATCTCCGTGTCGAACTCGCGGTGGCCCAAAAACAAACCCGCCGTGAAAAAACCAACAAAAAAAACGGTGAGTACCGCGCAAATTGCGGCGAACAATCGCGACTCGGCCGTCGTCCCGAACATGGTGCTGGGATCTCGAAAACTTATCGTCATTGGGGCTGCCTCTCAAAAGCTTGATAGAGACCGGGGGTTGAGCTTGGCGATAATGAAGTGATCGCGGACGGCAAACACCTCGAACGGGCGACTGTGGGACGACACAGTTCCGAATCCAGATGTTGTGATGAGCGTGAGAGCCTGTGCTAAGAATTCTGATCTGCCATCTCCGCCGCGAAGACTTGCAGGGGGTTATACACCTGTTATCCTCACAAGTAAACAGGCGCCCGGTTCCGCGCAAAAAAAATCTCCGGAAGAGCGACGACGCACTGCTGCTTCGGTCGAGGGACTCGCCGTGCGAGCACCTGCATGCCGTCGCTGGTTCGCAATTCGGCAGAATCGTCCGTGTGGCATATAATGGTGGTGTTAATCCACCAGGGGTCCCCATGACTACCAAAGCTGCCACGCTCGGCGAATTGAGAAAGCTTCCCGGCTATGCGCCCGGAACGGCGCGCCGCACCGTGAAGGATGAACTTCGCGCCAACATCCTGCAAAAACTGGAGGCCGGCGAGCCGCTGTTTCCCGGGATTCACGGGTACGAAGAGACGGTGCTGCCGCAAATCGCCAATGCATTGCTGGCGCGGCACAATTTCATTTTGCTGGGGCTGCGAGGGCAGGCCAAGAGCCGCATCCTGCGCGGGCTGGTCGATTTTCTCGACAAGGAAATTCCTTACATTACGGGCTGCGAAATCCACGACGATCCGCTGGCTCCGCTGTGCCGCGCTTGCCGCGATTTGATCGCGGAAAAGGGCGAGGCCACGCCCATCTCCTGGCTGCCGCGCGATGCGCGCTTCGTGGAGAAGCTGGCGACTCCCGACGTAACCATCGCCGACATTCTGGGCGACGTGGACCCGATCAAGGCGGCGCGCTCGGGCCGCGCATTGGGCGATGAGCTGACGATTCATTACGGCCTTCTGCCGCGCGCCAATCGCGGCATTTTCGCGGTGAACGAACTCCCCGACCTGGCCGGAAAAATTCAGGTTGGACTCTTCAACATCATGCAGGAAGGCGACATTCAGATTAAGGGTTACCCGGTGCGCATGCCGCTGGACGTGCTGCTGGTGTTCACGGCCAACCCGGACGATTACACCGCGCGCGGAAAAATTATCACGCCGCTCAAGGACCGCATCGGTTCGGAAATTCGCACGCACTATCCGGCCACGGTGGAGGAAGGCGTGTCGATCACCCGGCAGGAAGCCTGGGTGGCTCGCGACGGCGGCCGCAGCGCCATCGACATTCCCGATTACCTGCGCGAAGTGGTCGAGCTGGTGGCCTTTCTGGCGCGCGATGACAAGCGCATCGACAAGCGCTCTGGCGTGAGCCAGCGCTTGCCGATTGCCTGCCTGGAAAGCGTGGTGAGCAGCGCGGAACAGCGCGCGGTGCGCAATCGCGAGGCGCGATCTTCGGCGCGCATTGCGGATGTGTATGCGGCGCTTCCGGCAATTACCGGGAAAATGGAGCTGGAGTACGAAGGCGAATTGCGCGGCGCGGAAAATATTGCGCGGGAATTGATCCGCGGCGCGGTGGGCAAGGTGTTTACCAGCCGCATGGAAGGCGCAAACTTGCAGCCGGTCGTTCAGTGGTTCGAGCTGGGCGGCGAGTTGAAAGTGCCGGAGAATGCGCCGGCCACGGAAGCGCTGGCGCAGTTGAAGAAGATTCAGGGACTGATGGATCACGTCGATCGCCTAGGGGCTGATGGGCGCAGCGGTCCTGCCGGCATGGCGGCCGCGGCGGAATTCATTCTCGAAGGGCTGTGGGCGCACAAGCGCATCAGCCGCAATGAAGAGCGCGGCTTTCATGCCGAACGGCCCAAGGCCCCGGAACCGCGGGAGCAGCAGCCGCGCCCGCCGCGGCGGCAGTTTAATTGAGAGGCGCGTGGTCGCGGGCGTCAGGGGCTAAAGCCCCGCGCCATTCTAGCGAGTTTCGGCACGGCTGAAGCCGTGCCCTACAAAGCACTCTGAACTTTGGCGTGTCCTGCAAAGAACTCAGAACTTTTTGGCGACAGTTTATGACGAAATACATCAAGTACACCAAGTACACGGGCGAGCCGGCCGATGGCGTCGATCTGCAGGAACTGATCAAACGCCTGTCCGACTTTTTCCTGCAGAGCGGTTTTGAGTCGCAATACTACGGGCTCAATGAGATGGACCCGGAAAAATCGATGGAGGCGCTGCGCCAGGCAATTCAGCGCGCGCTCGAAGAGGGCGACCTGCTGGGCGATCAGGAGTTGAAGGACCTGCTGGACGGAACTCCCGAGCAGATGGACGCTAAGATGAAAGAGCTGATCGATCAGCTCATCGACCGCTTGATGCAGGAGGGCTACGTCACCGGAAATCCGCAGGTGACCGCGCCGCCGGACAAAACGCCGCGCGGGCAAGTGGGACAGGGCCATGGGCGCGATCGCGAAAATGAAGCGCGTTTTGAGATCACCGACAAGACCATCGACTTCCTGGGATTCAAGACGCTCAAGGATTTGATGGGGTCGCTCGGCAAGAGCAGCTTCGGGCGGCATGACACGCGCGACCTGGCGACGGGAGTGGAATCGGGCGGCATCTCGCGCGCATACGAATTCGGCGACACCCTGAATCTGGATATCAGCGGCACGCTTTTCAATGCCGTGCGGCGCGAAGGCTCCAAGGTCCCCATTGAGCTCGATTATCCGGATTTGATGGTTCACCAGACCGAATATCAAAGCTCCTGCGCCACGGTGCTGATGCTTGACTGCAGCCACAGCATGATCCTTTACGGCGAAGACCGCTTCACCCCCGCGAAGAAAGTGGCCATGGCGCTTTCGCACCTGATCCGCACCCAGTATCCGGGCGATTCCCTGCACCTCGTGCTGTTCCACGATTCGGCGGAGGAGATGCCGCTAGGCGAACTGGCGCGCGTGCAAGTCGGGCCGTATTACACGAACACGCGCGAAGGTTTGCGCCTGGCGCGGCGCATTCTGGCGCGCCAGAAAAAGGATATGAAGCAGATCGTAATGATCACCGACGGGAAGCCGTCGGCGCTGACGCTGGAAGACGGGCGCATTTACAAGAACGCGTTCGGACTGGACCCGCTGGTGGTCACGCAGACGCTGGAAGAAGTCGGCCGCTGCCGTCGCTCGGGGATTCTAATCAATACATTCATGCTGGCCAGCGATTACAGCCTGGTGCACTTCGTGCAAAAAGTGACCGAGCTGTGCCGCGGGAAAGCATACTTCACCACGCCGTATACCCTCGGGCAGTACCTGCTGATGGATTACATGCAGAAGAAGACGCGGCACATTCACTAGAACTTGCCTGAACGACCTGCGGGCACATCGTCTTGTTTTGTCATTCTGAGCGAAGCGAAGAATCTCTCTTCGATTGAAGTAGCAAAGAGAGATTCTTCGCTTCGCTCAGAATGACAGCGTTTTTTGTTTTTGTTTTTCTGCAGGAAGTAAATCGCGCCCCGCCAGAAACCCGCACTACGATTCTTCCATCAATTTTTGCTTGTGCTTGGGCGGTTTCAGACGCTTGTCTGGAATGACTCTTGCGGCTGGGGGCAGGCCGGCCAGTTCGCGGGCGCGGCGGCGGGCTTCACCGGCGGCGGTGAATTTTCTGGGCTTGCGTTTCGCTTTGCTCCGGCTCGATTTGCTTCGGCTCATTTTCTTCGACCCACGGACGGAAGAGTTGGGCGCGAAGCAAAGAAACTGTCTTTGCTTTTTCAATCGAAGAGAGATTCTTCGCTTCGCTCAGAATGACAACTCACATCCTAGCATTTTGAAGGAGTTCAATCGCGGGAAGCAGCGGCGGAGGCCGTCGCCGCAAGGTACTCGACCAGGTCAAGCGCCGTCGGGCTGACGCAGACTTCGTAATACGGGCGGGTGCCGGCCTCTCCGATTTTTCCGCCCGGCAACATCTGGCGGATGAAACCGCGGCGGATCAGGACGGGCTCGAGGCCTTCGCCAACCGGTGTTTCTCCGTAGAAGAATGTAACGCGCTCGTTGCCCCAGGGCATGGCGCATTCGGTCTCCAGTGTGGTCAGCGCGATTTCTTCCTGCAGCTTGTGAAAACCTTCGTCGTTCAACTCCACTCCGTTCAGGTTGTAGCGAATCAGGAATTCGTCGGCCTCGTCCTCTGCTACACCCTCGGTCATCGTCTGAAACAGGAACAGGCGAAACGGCGAGGCGTTTTCCGCCAGCATGCGCTTGGCGGCCTTGGAACAGCTGGACAGGCGGTCGGAAAGATTCAGCGCGCGGGAAATCATGATCCGCGAATCGGTGTCCATCCAATAGGTGGGCGCGGATCCCTGGAAAGCGATACCGACGCCGAGTTCCAGGCGAGGCAATTCGGCCGATTCCGGGCGCTCGTTGTAGGCCGAGGAAACGGCCAGAATCTGGCGCGCCAGCGCGCAGGCCTTGGATACGGCGCGCTGCTGCGCGCGAGTCGATTCCGTCTCGTAAATCGCCAGGACCAGCGCGTCGCCCTCGATGAATACTTTGGCCGCGCCGTAGCGCTCCAGAATGCGCTTCACTGGCTCGTAAAAATTCAGGCTGAAGAGCGACGCGGGATTCAGGCCGCGATCGAGCAGCTCCTGGGTGATCTTGGTCGAGCCGCGCACGTCGGCCTTGATGATGGTGTGGGTGACCACGCGATCCTCGGCCGGCCGGGCTTCCTGCGGCAGGACGAACTCGTACAGGCTGCGATTCATCTCCGACAGACCCCGCATGCGCTCGTTGCGCACCAGGTTCACGCGCTCCATCGCCGAGCTGAGGCGCTCATAATTCCGCGTGTCGCGGCGCAGCCGCATGAAATCCTCGGCGAAGCGCAGCACCACCGCCCGTACTTCCTCGCGCGGCGTCTTGCGGATTTTCTTGGCGATTTCATCGACCCGCTGCATGGAATACTGGCGGGCGGGAAACTGCTTCAGGATGTCCTCGACGCGCTTGAATTCCTCGCGGGAGACCAGCGCCTTTTTCAGCTGCTGCAAGTGGATCGGCGGGCAGTAGTCGTGGCAGACGTTGCGCAGCTGATAGCTGGCCATGATGTGCACCAGCAGGTCCCGCTGCTCTAGGCGGACGACGAAGTCTTCAAGCAATCGAGCGCGCAAATCGGCGGCGCTTCCGCGCGTCTCGCCGGGAGTCGCCGGATCGAATAGGCGGCGGGCGTTTTCCGGCTGATTCAGGTATTCGCCCAGGCGGTCGCGATATTGCTTGGTGAGGTAGTCGGCCTCGCTCTTGGAGGCGGTGATCAGCGCGCCGGCATCGTCCAGCTTTTGCTGCGCGTACCGCAGGCGCCGCTCAACATCCGTGAGGGAGGCGCGCAAAGTTGCCGGATCGGCGCCGAAGCCGACGCGTCCCATCAGGCTGTCGGCGCGCTCCAGCTTGCGCGCCAGAGCGTCACGCTCTTCGGTGAGCGCGGAGATTTCGACGCGGCGGGCTTCCGCCTCGTCGAGAAGCTTCTGGCGTCCCCGCCAGGCATCGGTCAGTTCATTTCCAGGGTCGCCGGCTTCGATCGATTCGCGGAGGAAGTCGATCAGAACACCGTCGACCGTCTCGAAGCGGTCCGGATCGCGCTGATAGTTTCCGAGCAGAACGTACTGCTCGAGAAACAGAGCATCGTTCTTGCCGCCTTCGACGAAAGCCAGGCGGTTGTTCAGAATTTCGTAGGCGCTGGCAGCTTCGTCGCCAAAGAGCGCCTTTCGCGCGCGGCCGAGGCTGCTTTCTTCAAGCTCCTGAATTGCCTGATACACATGCTGGCCGACGGTGCGGAAAAGATTGCGGCGGTTGGCTTGCAGTTCGGCGAGGCGCGACTTGATGACATGGGCCTGCTCGGTTCGGTCAAAATGTTCGCCGCGGCTGCGAATCCATTCCTTGGCCTCGAGCAAAAGATTTGAGAATTGCGTGCTGATTTCCTGGGTCAGGAATTTCAGCAGGGCCACGCGGAGCAGCAAATCGATTTCGATATTTTTTTCAAACTTGGCCTGCTGCAGTCCGGTGTTCAGAAGATCGGAAAGCTGGCGCTTCCAGGACGGGGCTTCCGGCGCGCGCGGCGCTCTGCGGTCGGTGTCGCGCCGCGGAAGCTGCCGGCGGTCCGTGCGCAAGCGTTCCTTGGTAACGAGAAACTCAAGATTGGCGGTCTGGCGGATAAATTCCAGCAGGTAGGCTTCGGTAGTCTCCACAAACGCGGGGCTCAGAAAAACATCGTGATGGATATTGTCGACGCCAACGGCGAGCGTGCCGAGGGGAAGCTCGGCCGTGTAAGGCCTCAAAGTGACTCGCGCGGGCGCACCCGAGGCGAGCATGGACGAAAGTTCGGGCATTGAGTGGCCAAGCTAGGCTCATATTTAGGTTAGCAATTGAGCGGGATGCGAACAAGGTAGCGGAGCCAACCCGTTAACAGCAGATCGGACATTTTTCGGAGGAGGAAGGACTGGAAGGCAACCTCGGGCAGGCTCTGGCGCTGCGCAAGTCTCAAACGGTCCATCGAATCGAGATTTGATTTGCATTCAAGAGAGTTTCGATTTTGCATTCAGGAGAAATTCGATTTTGGTTCAGGAGGTCCGACCTTCAGGTCGGACGAACAGACATGCATGCATCGGGCCTTCAGGCCCTGAAGCTGGTTCAGGGGCTGAAGCCCTTGTGTTCACGGATTTGAACCTCGGGGCTGAAAGCTCCGACCTCCTGGAGACCTCAGGCATGGCGGCGATCTCAAATAGGACGGCTATCAAAATCTCTACAACAGGTCTCTACAACAGCGACGGCTGGGTGGGCTCTAGGATACGACCACGATTTTTCGCGTGTCACCACCGGCGTGATCGAGACGGATTTCCACCGTGGGCCAGTCGGTGCGCAACGTAAAGTGTTCGGGCCACTCGATGATCACGATCGCCTTTTCGGAAAGGGCGTCCTCCAGGCCGAGGGATTCGAGGTCCTGAAAGCTGTCGATGCGATAGAGATCGACGTGATAGACCTTGCAGGGAGTTGCGCCGGCTGGGGTTTGCAAACCGGAGGGCGGGCGGCTGCCGAATTCATGAACCAGGTTGAACGTGGGACTGGTGACTTCTTCTTCCTTGGCGACTCCGAGGCCGCTGATGATTCCCTTGGTGAGAGTGGTCTTGCCGCTGCCGAGGTCGCCTTTCAGCAGAACCAGAACCGGCGGCTTCAGTTTCGCGGCGATTTCCCGGCCGCGAGCGATGGTTTCTTCAGCGGAGTGCGTGACAATTTCGGTGGACGTCATCGGGCCCTTGTAGGACAGGCTTCAGCCTGTCTGGGTTTGGGTTGGAGTTGCGTTTGTTTATCGCGTTTGCGTGTAGCGTTTTTTTTGGCGTTGGCCTTCGCTCCTGCCTTTTTCTGCTACTTTTCCGCCGGACTTTTCTCTAAACCTGACAGACTGAAGTCTGTCCTACTTTTCTGTTACGGTTCCGTAGGCTTCGGGGATCGCTTCGACCAGGTCGGAGGCGATCAGCGGAGCCTGGCCTACGCGTGCCGCGGCTAAGTCTCCCGCGAGACCATGCAGGTAGACGCCCAGGCTGATCACGCGGGTCCAGTCTTCGACGCCAAACTGCGCGGTGAGCCCGGCGAGAATTCCGGTGAGCGCATCGCCCGTGCCGCCGGTGGCCATGCCGGGATTGCCGGTAGTGTTGACGTAAGCCTGGCCCGAGGGCGTCGCCAAAATGGTGTGAAAGCCCTTGAGCACGACGTAGGCGCGCCAGCGGCCGGCCGCTTCGAGCGCAATGTCCAGGCGGCGCGCCTGAACTTCCTTCACAGTGATTCCGAGCAGGCGGGCCATCTCGCCCGGATGCGGCGTCATGACCATCGCGGACGTCTTGCGTTCGTTGAGCGTTTCGGCCACCCCGTCGAATGCATTTAACCCGTCCGCATCCAGGATCACCGGGAGTTCGGTTTGTCCGACCACCTGGCGAATGAACTGTTGCGTTTCGTTTTGCATCGATAGGCCGGGGCCGATGGCCAGAACCGTTTTGCCGCGCAGGATTTCAGCAAACTTACCGTAATCGAGATTGCGAAGGCTGGCGGTGCCGGCTTCGGTGGAGGCCAAGGGAACCGTCATCATTTCCGGCATGCCTCCGGCGACGATGGGCTGCACATCCTGCGGAGTGGCCACGGTAACCAGGCCCGCTCCAGAGCGCAACGCGCTGCGCGCCGCGAGAATCGCCGCTCCGGATTTTCCAACCGAGCCTGCGACAATCAACGCGTGGCCGTAGGTGCCCTTATTTGCGGCCGCGTCGCGCACCAGCCGCAGGGCGCGGAATTCCGCGGGTTCAATCCAGTGGATTTTCAGATGCGGATCGGATTCCAACAGTTCCGGCGGCGTTCCGATATCCTTTACGACCAGTTCACCGCAGCGGGTCGAATTCGGCAGGACGAGTTGCCCCACTTTCGGCGCGGTGAGCGTCACTGTGTAATCGGCAACGACCACCGGACCGCCGAAATCCTTGGAGTCAGATGCCAACCCCGAAGGCATGTCGACGGCCACTACGATCGCCTTGCCTCGCCGCTTAGCGTGCGCAGCGTTCAGATCTTCGATGACCTTGCCGAGCAGGCCTTCCACCGGCCCGCGCAGCCCGGTTCCCAGCAGCGCATCGACGATTACGTCAGCCTCGTCCAGCGCCGCGCGCGCCGAGGCCCATTCCGGTTCGCTGGTCACCACATAGAGTTCGCCCAGTCCCTGCTGCCAGCGTTTCAGATTGGCCGCGGCGTCGCCCTCCACCGAACCGGGATTCGCAAAAAGAAATACCACCGCCGTGCAATCGGAATCCTTCAGCTTTCTGGCGACGACCAGTCCGTCACCGCCGTTGTTTCCCTTCCCGCACAGCACCAGAATTCTGCGGCTGGGGAGACCGGGAAATTTTGCCAGCATAAATTCGGCGATGGCGGTTCCGGCGTTCTCCATCAACTCCACGCCGGGTATCCCGTAGCGTTCGGTGGTCAGGCGATCGGCTTCGCGCATCTGCGCCGCGGTAAGGACTTTCATGCACGCTTCTCCGCGAGGCTGGAAAATCGCAGAACGATGACGGTCATGTCGTCGGCCTGTTCGGGCGAGCCGGACCAGGCTTCCGCGGCGTGCATCATGGCCTCGGCAATCACGTGGGAAGACGTATCCTTGTTGCGCAGAGCCACGTCGACGAGGCGCTCGGTGCCGAATTCCTCGCCGTAAACGTTTTCCGGCTCAATCAAGCCGTCGCTGTATGCCACCAGCATTCCGCCATGTTCGATTTCCACCGCGCCCTGCTGAAACGGCACATCATCGAACAGGCCAACAACCATCCCTCCGGTTTCCAGGCGCCGGCTGCCGGAACCGCTGATGTAGACGGGAGGAAGATGCCCGGCATTGGTGTAGTGAAGTTGGCGGGTCTCGGTGTCATAGATGCCAAAAAAAACCGTGGCGTAGCGTTCGTCGGTGGTATTGCGAAAGAGATGCTTATTCAAGTGCGAGACGATCTCGGCGGTATCGATCTGCTCACGATGGCCCCCTGGCTGCCCATCGCGGCGCCGCAGGACGTCGCTGCGCAGCGCGGCTTGCACGTTGGCCATCAGCAGCGCCGCGGAAATTCCCTTTCCGCTGATGTCCGCCACGGCGATGGCCAACCGCGTGGGCGAAATGCGGATGAAATCGTAGTAGTCGCCGCTGACCACTCTCGCCGGCCGGCAAATTGCTTCGATTTCGATCCCCGGCAGTTTGGGAATGGAGCGCGGGAAAAGTTGCTGCTGGACTTCCTGGGCGATGGAAAGTTCATTCTCCAGCTTCTGTCGGCGGCGCTGTTCCTCAAACAGCGCAGCGACCGACTGGGTCATCGTGTTGAACGATTCGCCCAGAGCGGCGAGCTGGTCGCGATGTTTCAATCGCACGCGATAGCTGAGGTCGCCTTCCTGCACGCGCTGGGTAGCGACGTAGAGGGTATTGACGGCGGCGGTGATGGTCCGCGTCATGACAATGCCGGTCACCAGCGATCCGAATTCGATGACCAGGAAAATTGCGCCGACCACCAGCAGCGCGGTAGCCGCTGCGCCGCCCAAATCGCCGAGGGGGCTGAACAACCGCCGGTTCAGGAGCGATGGCCGGGTACTGAAGGCGACCACCACCCGCACAGGGGATTTCTGGCCGGGCTTCTGATCCAGCTTTTGATCCGTTTTTTGATCAAGCTTTTGATCAAGATCCAGGACGTCCAGCCCGACGATCCCGGTGATCAGCTTGTCGAAGGGATTTACCGCTTTGGGGACCGTGCGCCCGCTCGTTCCGATCTGTTGCACGGAGGAAAGCTGTGGCGTGTTAATCACATTGGTAACCACGGAGCTCGAGTCGTTGTCCTCGGGGCGCAACACATTGAATTGGATGGGGCCCAGCTCGGGCGCCAGCGAATCGAGGAACTCCGGCGTGATCGGAACGATCACCGAGACTAGAATCCGGCCCGTGGGCGCAGGACGCGCCACCACTCCCCGTAAAGCCAGCTGCCCACCGCTGAAAACCAATCCGCGATATCGGTTTCCGTGGGATGCGCCCTGGGCGTTGAGCAGCTCTTCTCCCTTGCCGGTTTCCAATTTCAGGCCCGGCAATTCGGCCATGGCGTTCTTGATGTAGGTCTCCGGCTCAACCGGCAAGGTCAGTGCGGCGGCCTTCTGGCCCAAAGTGGCCTCGACGGCGTAAGAGGTGGCCATAGCCGTGGCGACCACGCCCACTCGCTCTTCGCGCTCCTCCATTTCGTTGTAGATGACGTACGAGCCGAGCTGCCAGTAGAGCAGGTAAGCCGCGAGTCCGGCCATCGATAGAAGCAGCAGCACCGGAACCACGGCGATGAAAACATACGCCGCGACCAGGCGGTTGCGCAGGCTCCACAGCAGATGGTCGCGCGCCCAGATCCACCCGCGCCCGATCCAATAAATTCCGGCGCACACCGCCAGAAAAAAAAGAAAACCGCTCAGCGGCACGTGCGGATAAAATTCCTCAATTCCGAGAACCGCTCCGTAAAGCGCGACAACACCCAGCGCGATCCAGTCGACCGGATTCATTCCCGTCCAAATCGCGCGGCTCCGATTTGTCAGCGTTGAGTCCATGCTCTCACGGAAGATTTTTCGCGGAGGCCGCGCCCGCCGCGTTGCCTGCCACAGAAAAAAAGTTTTTCATCGGGCGTTTCAGAGGATAGCAGCCCACCGCGCAAGGCGCAAAGGTTTGCAGGCAGGATGGCCGAAAAACGACGCGGGAAGGCACAAACCGGGAGAAAAAAGCAAAAATATTTTGCTCTAAGGAGCCCAAGGCCGGGTCCCGCCGGATTTCGCGGTTTGGGAATTCCGCGCCGCATTTTCCCAAAACAGCGAATTCTCCTTTGAAACAGCGGGGAAAATCGCATAAGTACGAAAGTACCAGACAAATTCGCCGGGGCCGGAAATGTGCGGTGTCTGACACTCCCCTGCCCGAAACGTGACAAAGTTGCGATTTAGCATCTCGCCGGGTCCCGGGACTTCGATAGGATTTTAGCAGTGATCGTCGATCTGACTTGGAGATGTGACGCGGGCTCTGACGCTAACGAAACTCAGGACTTGAAGCTGAGAATGGCGGGACTTTTCATCTCCGGAAAACTTCTCCCAAGCAGACGCTTCTGCTTTTGTGTCTCGTTGTTTTTCCTGCTGGCTTTTCTCGGTGCGGTACAAATTTCGGCGCAGGATCTCGGCGCGCTGGCGCGGCAGGAGCAAGCTCGCAAAGAAGCTCAACCGGTTCACAATACTCACGTTTACACCAACGATGACCTGGCCCGCCCAAAAATCCTGGCGCCCGAAGATCAATCGCAATTTGCAGCCAAGCGAATCAAATTGAGTCCGATGCCCGCGCCGGAAATTCCGGCGACGCAAGCGAGCCCCCCGGAGATCGCCCAACCGGAAATCGTCGCCGCGCCGGACACGAGCGCGCCGGAAGTTTCTCTCGGTGAAATTGCGCGGCAATATCAAAAACAAAAATTGGCGCAGAAGCTGACGATGACGCCGCCCGTTGCTTCCGCCGTTGCCACTCACGTTTATTCCAACGACGATATGGCGCGCGATCAAATTCTGACGCCGGAAGACACCGCCGTGTACAAAGCGGCTCTCGAAAAACCGGTTCCGGTTCAAATTGAAACGGCGGTTACCCAAGAACCGGGCGAAACAGCCTCGACGGAAACGCCACTCGGTGATCTCGCGCGGGCGTTTTACCAGCGAGCGAAGCAGGAATTTGAAGTGCAGATGGCATCAGCCGTGCAGGTTCCGAAAACGTGGGCTTCGCTGGCTCGCCGGATTTCCCGTAAGCGCGCGGTTCGAGCGCCGCGCGGAGTCTTGCAGGCGGCGCGCTCGAATCCGCCACAACGCGCGGAACGGCAGTCGCCGGTCCTGCAATCTTCTGGCTTCGCGGTCGTGACGATTCGCTCCGGGGATTCTCTGTGGAAACTGGCGCGCCAGCATTTGGGCCGTGGAGTCCGATGGCGAGCGCTGCTGGCGGCCAATCCCGAGATTCGCGACCCGTACCAGTTGAAGGTTGGGATTACGATCCGGGTGTAGTAGCGGGTTTGCGTTTGATTTGCTTCAGGTTGTGGCTGCAGCAAGAATTACCCCGCCAAAGTCTGATTCTCCCCAAAATGGGTCTCGTCTGGTGAAGGCTTCGGCCAAGAACGGTTGCGCCTGTGCGCGCGGCGCTAAACCACTTTGTAGCGCCCGCCTTCAGGCGAGCAATTTGGGATCAACGGGGAGCCGAACGGATGCCCGCCTGAAGGCGGGCGCTACATTAGAGTCTGCGAACGAACGCTTCACGACGCGCTTTATTTGGAGCCCAGCGTGACGGTGCCGCCGGCGTTGCGGGCGCTCCGGGTAATGCGGCTGTGGCGGATGCCGTAGCTGAAGTAAATCACCAGGCCGACGAACAGCCACACAAAGAGCCGCACCCAGTTGGCGACCGGAAGCGAAAACATCAGCAGAAGGCAGGACAGTATCCCCAGAATCGGGAACAAGGTCCCGAACGGGACGCGGAACGGGCGCCGAACCTCGGGATGCGTCCGGCGCATGATCAGAACCGCCGCGCAGACGATCACGAACGCCAGCAAGGTTCCGATGTTCACCAGCTCGGCCAGAATGCGCAATGGCAGGAAGGCGCCCATCGAAGCCACGAAGATTCCGGTCATGATGGTGGACTTCCAAGGGGTGCGAAATCGTTCGTGGACCGCGCCGAAGAATCCGGTTGGCAGCAGGCCATCGCGGGCCATGGCCAGGAAAATTCGCGGCTGGCTGAGCATCATGACCAGCAATACCGAGGTGATTCCGGCGACCGCGCCCACCGAAACCAGCAGCTCGGCCCACGGCAAGCCCACTTGCCGGAAGGCATCGGAGACGGGGGCGTCGATATTGATCTGATCGTAGTGCACCATGCCGGTGAGCACGGCGGCGACCGCGATGTAGAGAACCGTGCAGAGGACCAGCGAAGTCATGATCCCAATGGGAACGTCGCGGGCCGGATTGCGAGCCTCTTCGGCGTGGGTTGAGATGGAATCGAAGCCGATGTAGGCGAAGAAGACGATGGCTGCTCCGGCCAGCATGCCCATGGGCTGCCCGCCGGGCCCGGTCTCGCCCAGAATCGTATGGCCGAAGATGCTGAGGCCGCTCAGGCCGAAGGGGGCGAAGGGATGCCAGTTGGCGGGCTTCACGTAGAACGCACCGGCAATGATGACGAAGAAAACGATGGCCAGTTTCAGCAGCACGATGGCGGCGTTCACGCTGGCGCTTTCGTTGATGCCCTTCACCAGGATCACCGTGACGATCAGCGCAATGGCGATCGCCGGCAAGTCAAACCACGTTCCGGTCGTGGTGAAGTGTCCCGAATTGAGGTCATAGTCAAACGGAGCGTTGGTAAAGACCTGCGGCAATCCAATATGGAAGAACTTTAGAAAATCCTGAAAGTAGTGCGACCACCCGTGGGCCACCGTGGCGGACGCCACCGCGTATTCCAGAATCAGGTCCCAACCCATGATCCAGGCGAAGAGCTCGCCCAGCGTGGCATACGCGTATGTGTAGGCCGAGCCGGCCACCGGAACCATGGACGCGAACTCGGCGTAACACAGCGCGGCGAAGAAGCAGGTCAGTCCGGAGACCACGAAGGAGAGCATTAGCGCGGGCCCGGTGAGGTCATGCGCGGCTACGCCGGTCAAAACGAAGATGCCGGTGCCGATGATCGCGCCTACGCCGAGGCTGGTCAGCTGGACGGGGCCGAGGACGCGGCGGAGTTGGCTCTCGCCCTGAATTTCTTCGACCAGCGCTTCGTGCGTTTTTACCTGGAACAGTTGATTGGCCATGGCCACCTTCGCAGAGAAAATCTTTTGTGAAGCCTATCCCACTTTGGCCGATTGCCTGGACCATGCCCAATAAACTGGGACCCCTAGCAAAACGATCACCAGGCCGGGCCAAGTGTCCTGGGTTTGATACAGAATGAGAATCAGCATGATGACTACGGCCGTGACGATGTACAGGATCGGGACCACCGGATAGCCCCACGCGCGGTACGGGCGCTCGGCGTCCGGGCGCTTGCGGCGCAGCACGAAAACTCCGCCGATGGTCAGGACGTAGAAAATCAGCACCGCGAAAACCACGTAGTCCAGCAACACGCCATAAAGATTGCCGTACGTTACCGCGCCGGTGGCGGAGTTTACCAGGCGCGTTCGCAGCAGGACCAGGATGGCCGCCCAGATTCCCTGCAGCACCAGGCCCATGCTGGGAACGTGATGGCCGTTGAGCTTTCCAATGCTCTTGAAAAACAGGCCGTCGCGGGACATCGCGTAATAGACGCGCGCGCCGGCCAAAATCAGGCCATTGGCGCAGCCGAAGGTGGAAGTCATGATGGCCAGAGCCATAAGCGTCGCGCCGCTCTTGCCGAAGATTGCCGCCAGCGTGGCAGTGGCCACGCGATCATCCGGCGCGGTCTGAATCTGGTGCAGTGTGAGCGTCGAAAGGTAGCCGACATTCGCCAGGAAATAGAGCGAGATGACGATCGCCGTGCCAACGGCCAGTGACACCGGAATATCGCGCCGCGGATTTTTTACTTCTCCGGCGGTGAAGGTGATGTTGTTCCATGCGTCCGCGGAAAAAAGCGATCCCACCTGCGATACGCCGAATGCGATCAGCAAGCCGAACACTCCGGAAGCGGCGGTGACCGACGGGATGAACGATTTCATCCACGCGGCGCCCGGCTCAATGGTTTGCGAATCGTGCAGCGTCCACAGGCCGCTGAAATTCGCGTGAATGGCCTCGGCGTTGCGGCCGAGGAAAATTCCCGCCAGGATCAGGGCGGCGAGGCCCAGCATTTTCGCGGAAGTAAAAACATTCTGAATCAATTTCCCGAGTTTCAATCCCTGGGTGTTCAGCGCGGTGAGAAAAAGAATCAGCAGCAGCGCGACGAGTTGCTGCACGGAAAGGCTGATGGCGTAATGCTCGGAAAGCGCGACCGGTGGGATGACCCACGTGCCGGGAGAAATCGCCGGCCACACCACGCCGAGGAATCGCGCGAATCCCACTGCGACGGCGGCAATGGTTCCGGTTTGTATCACTAGAAAAAGCGTCCAGCCGTAGAGGAAACCCCACAAGGGCGAGTAAGCTTCGCGCAGATAAACATATTGCCCGCCGGCCTTGGGCATCATCGCCGCCAGTTCGCCGTAGGAGAGCGCGGCGGTGACCGTCATCAGGCCGGTGATGATCCAGGCCAGCAGCAGGCCGCCGGTCGATCCGGCGTTGCGCGCGATATCGGCGGATACAATGAAAATTCCGGAGCCAATCATCGAGCCGACGACGATGGTTGTGGAGTCGAACAGGCCCAGGCCGCGAACGAATCCCGAGGACTCCGGTTCGGCGGAGGGGGCTGTTACCACCGTGGATTTCGCGTCAGACACTGCTCGTTGCCTCACTCCTCTTAGCGCTACGGTGCTTCCGGCACTTTGTAGCGCCCGCCTTCAGGCGGGCACTCTCCCGCGCGAGCCTGTAACCGCCTGAAGGCGGGCGCTACACGGTCAAAGCTTCGCAGCCAACTCGAGATATTCGCGCGCGCGAACGGCAGGGTTCGGAACGGAGATCAGATCGCGAATCACGGCCAGCGAATCGGCGCCCGCGCGGTAAACCTCCGCCGCGCGATCCAGCGTGATGCCGCCGATGGCCACCAAAGGTTTTCGAGTCAACTCGCGAGCCTTCCGCAAGAGTGCCGTGCCGACCACCGGATCGGGATTTTTTTTGGTGACCGTCGGAAAAATCGGACCGAAGGCGATGTAGTCGGCGGAAGTCGCGTCCGCCGCGGCTACCTGTTCCAGCGAGTGAGTGGAAAATCCCACCCATCGGCCGGGACCCACGATCGCGCGCGCATCCTCCACGCCCAAATCATCCTGGCCCACGTGAACGCCCCCAGCATCGGCGAGCAGGGCGATATCCGCACGGTCATTTACAACGAAGCGCACGCCGCGCGGCTTCAGAAAGCTGGAAAGTTTCCGGGAGATTTCAAAAAATTGGCGAGAAGAAGCGGTCTTATTTCGATACTGAATGAGCTCGACCCCGGATCCTGCCAGCGCTTCGGCCAATTCCAGCTCCGAAATGGTGAGCAAAGTGGGGTCGATTATGGCATAGAGCCGGGGGAACACAAGGTTCATATGGCGTTATCCGGCGCGGGATGTAGCCAATCGGTCAAGAAAGTGGGTGTCCAGTTTTCCGGCATTGAAGTCAGGATCCAGCATGATCCTGCGCTGCAGGGGGATGGAGGTCTTGATACCTTCAACGACGAACATTTCCAGAGCGCGGCGCATGCGCGCAATGGACTCGGCGCGAGTATCGCCGAAGGCAATGAGCTTGGCCACCAGCGAATCGTAGTAGGGCGGAATGACCGCGTCGGCGTGGGCCGCCGTATCCACGCGAATTCCAGGGCCGCCGGGAGTGCGGAACACGGTGATGTGCCCGGCAGAAGGAACGAAGGTTTCGGGATCCTCGGCGTTGATGCGGCACTCGATGGCGTGCCCGTGGAGTTCAAGCTTGCCGACGACGCTGGAAAGTTTTTCGCCAGTGGCCAGGCGAATCTGGGACTTGATCAGGTCCACACCGGTGACCATTTCGGTGACCGGATGCTCCACCTGAATGCGCGCGTTCACTTCGATGAAATACAGATTGCAGGACTGGTCCATCAGGAACTCGACGGTTCCCGCATTGGTGTAGCCGATGGCCTGCAAGGCCACGCGCAGATTTTCGGAAATTCGCGCGCGCAGCTCGGCGCTCACCGCCACCGACGGTGCTTCTTCAATCAGCTTCTGGTGCCGGCGTTGAATGGAGCACTCGCGTTCGCCCAAAACCTCGATGTTGCCGTGTTCGTCGCCCAGGATCTGGAATTCGATGTGG
>DATGJQ010000005.1:0-20080 GCA_035295105.1 Candidatus Acidiferrales bacterium
GTCACCCAGGTGCTGCTGTTGGCGGTGCAGATCAAGCGTGAACGCCAGGTGCGCCTGATCCGGGTGTGGGCGGTCGAGTTGATTTCACCGCTGCAGCGCGTGGGATCCTGGACGGTGAACGGCGCGGCCCATGGATGGGGCGGATACATCGGCCTGCGCAGCGCGCAGAAAGAGAATGACGCCATGCGCGCGGAGCTGGACAGGCTGAAGGTGCGCAACGCGGAACTGGAAGGCCGCGCCCTGGAAGCCGACCGGCTGGCCGCGCTGCTGAAGTTTCACGACATGCACGCGGAATCGCCCATGATCGCCGCGCGGGTCATTAGCGCCAGCCCCGATTCCGGTAGCCAGGTCATCAACATTGACCGCGGTTCACGTGACGGCATTCGCCGTGATATGGGCGTCATCACGCCGGACGGCGTGGTGGGAAAAATCCTGGCCGTGTATCCCGATATTTCGCAGGTTCTGCTTCTCGGAGATAAAGAAAGCGGCGTCGGCTCGCTGCTGGCCGGTACGCGAACGCAGGGTCCGGTGAAGGGAACCGGCGAGCCGCTGCTTTCGCTGGACTACATCAGCGCCGACGAAAAGGTAACCGCCGGAGAAGCGGTGTTGACCTCCGGGCAGGATCGCATCTTCCCGAAGGATCTGCCGGTCGGCACGGTGGTGGATTTTTCGTCCGATCCCAAGTCGCCGTTCATGAAGATTCGCGTCAAGCCCGCCGCTCATCTGGACCGCCTCGAGGAAGTGATGGTTCTGGAGACTCGGCAGGAATTGAATTTGAAGAAAGTCCCGGACGCGGATACCACGCCGGTCGCCGCTCCCGCAGCGCCCAAGGCGGCCATTGCCGCGGCGCCGCCGCAGAAAAAGCCCGACGGACATTGATTGGGAACGTGAACGAGCGCGCCGCCGCGCAAGCAGGAGAACATGGACAGCACGGAAGTCTATACCGGGCCAGAGCCGCACATTGAGGTGCACAAGTATTACGGCGGAGTAGTGCCCATCGCCGTGCTGCTGGCGCTGGTGCTGCAGGCCTTTTTTCCGGTCTACATTCGCTCGGCGAACTATCTGGAATTGCCCTTGCTCGTGACGCTGTACTTCGCGCTCAGCAAGCGCAATCCTTCCTCGGGCCTGATTCTAGGCATGGTGGTTGGTCTTCTCCAGGACAGCCTCAGCCGCACCCCACTCGGCCTGTACGGAATTGCGAAAACGCTGGTCGGATACCTGGGCTCCTCACTGGGCGGCCGGATTGACGTCGAGCACCCCATCGCCCGGTTCCTGCTGACGGTGGTTTTTTACCTGTTCCATCACGCGGTGCTCACGCTGACCTCGCGGGCTCTGCTGGCGCAGCACAGCGACGGCTACATTACCGGCCCGGTGTTGATTGCCTCGCTGGTGAACGCGGTGATCGCCATGGGCCTGTTTCCGCTGCTGGACCGGTTCCGCAAGCCGTCATGACCGGATATCCCAAGGGGTATCCGATACGATGTGCAAGATCTTGCGCACTCCGGCTGCAAGTGCTAGTGTGGTCGACGGTTAGGTGTGGAGAAAACCCGCGGGGGTGTGTGGCGTTCGAGGCCGCACGGAGTTGATTTAGCCATCTCTTTCATGAACGATAAGCGGTTGCCCACGGAACGCCTGACCGTCGTTTCCTACGTCGTAGTCGGTATGATTGCGCTGCTGCTCTTCGGCTTCTGGAAGCTGCAGATCATCGATTCCGACCGCTACTCCCAGATGGCCGAACGCAATCGCGTCCGGTCGATCCCCATCATTGCCCCGCGCGGCTCGATGCTCGATCGCGAAGGCCGCGTCCTGGTCGACAATTACCCGTCCTTCAGCGTGCTGCTCTTGCGCGATACTCCCGAACAGGTGGACAAGCTGCTGCCGCAGATTGCCGACGGCCTAGGCATGACCTTGGATGATGTGAAGCAGCAGATTGACGCGATGCGGGCCATGCCGAAGTTCCAGCCCATCGTGATCAAGCCGGAGGCCAGCCCTTCGGACATCGCCTTCATCGAATCGCATCGCGTCGACATCCCCGTGCTGGAAATGCTGATGGTTCACCGCCGCCGCTATCCGCACGGCGACATGCTGGCCAATGCCGTCGGCTACGTCGGGGAAGTCAGCGCCGAGCAAGTCGAGAATTCCGATTCCAGCCTGAAGCCCGGCGACATCGTCGGCAAAACGGGCCTGGAGCACCAGTACAACGAAACGCTGATGGGCACGGACGGTTTGCGCCGGGTGATCGTCAACAGCATCGGCAAGGAAGTCGGGCGCCTGGAACAGAAGGACGCCATTCCGGGCAAGCCCATCCAGCTGACCATCGACTACGATTTGCAGAAAGTCGCCGACGACTACATGGCGGACAAGGAAGGCGCGGTAGTGGCCATGGATCCGCGCACCGGGGAAGTTCTGGCGATGGTCAGCCGGCCCACGTTTGACCCCAACGACTTTGCCATTCGAATTCCCTCCGCCGAGTGGCAATCGCTCAACTCCGATCCCCGGACGCCGCTCTTGAATCGCGCCATCCAAGGGCAGCTCGCGCCGGGATCGGTCTTTAAGATCGTGATGGCCACGGCCATGCTGGAATCCAAGATCGTCCCGGAAAATTTCACGGCATTTTGTCCCGGGCATGCGGTGTTCTACGGCCGCACCTTCCACTGCTGGCGGCCGGCAGGGCACGGCGTCACGGACTTGCACAAGGCCATCGTGGATTCCTGCGACGTTTTCTTCTACACGCTCGGGCAGCGCCTGGGCATTGACGAAATTCATAAGTACGGCGCGGCCCTGGGCCTCGGCCGCCGTACCGGCATTGACTTGCCGGGCGAAGAACCGGGACTCATGCCGTCCGAAGAATGGGTGCAGCGCGTGTATCACCACAAGTGGTACGCCGGTGAAACCATTTCGGTGGCCATCGGGCAAGGGTCGGTCACCGTCACGCCGCTGCAACTGGCGCGCATGGTGGGCGCGGTGGCCAGCGGGGGCGATTTGCCCCAGCCGCACTTGCTGAAGAATTTCAACGGGAAGACCGACCATTTTCCGCTGGCTGACGATACCGTCGAACAGGTCACCCAGGGAATGTGGGGCGTGATCAACGAAGGCGGCACGGGCTCCAGCCTGAAGCTGCAGAATATCGAGTTCTCCGGCAAGTCCGGAACCGCGCAATTGATGAGCTACGGCGCGGGCAGCAAGATGGGCAAGAAGGGCAAGGAAACCAACGGCTGGTTCGTAGGCTACGCGCCGCGCCGAAATCCGGAGATTGTCGTCGCAGCCGTCATTCAGGGCAGCAGCGAGCACGGCGGCACCACCGCAGGGCCCGTGGTGCGCGATCTCGTGAAAGCGTACTACGACAAAAAGAGCGGCATAAAAGTCCAGGAATACACGGCCAAGAACGGGCCGCCGAAAATCGTTCCGACTTCGGTGGACGATCCGTCGCTGACGCCGGATCCGCCGACTCGGTAAACCTCGATGCCAAAGGGCACAAGCATTCGCGATTACGACTGGTGGCTGCTGGCCACCGCCTTCGCCATTTGCGGCGTGGGCGTCCTGGAAATCTGGTCGGCCACCAAGGCCAGCCACCTGGCGGGCATGCACACCCACCAGATGGAATGGATCGCCATGGGCTTCGTCCTGATGCTGCTGCTTTCCCGCGTGGATTATCACCGGATCATGGATCAGGCGCCCACCTTGTACCTGATCGCCATCATCGCGCTCATTGCGGTTCTGGCCATGGGGCACACGCGCTTCGGCGCCAAGCGCTGGCTGCCGATTCTTGGGGGCCTGTTGCAGGTGTCAGAACTGGTAAAGTTGATTATAATTGTGGTCCTGGCTCGCTTCTTCTCCGAGGTGCGTACGGAAGAATTGAGCCTCGCGGATTTGATCAAGGTGGCTGCGCTGATGGGGCTGCCGCTGGCCTTGATCATGCTGCAGCCGGATTTGGGCACCGCGCTGGTGCTGGTGCCGCTGGCGGCCGTGGGCACGTATTTGGCTGGATTGCAGTGGAAGCATTCCGTGGCCATTCTGGCGCTGGCCGCCGTCATGGTCCCGGTGGGTTATCATTTTCTGAAGCCTTACCAGCGGGAACGTGTTACAACCTTCCTGCGGCCGGAAGAGGATCCCAAGGGCGCGGGGTATCAGATCCTGCAATCGAAGATCGCGGTGGGTTCCGGCGGATTTTGGGGCAAGGGGCTTGGCAACGGGAGCCAGAATCAATTAGGCTTTGTGCCGGTCCGGTATTCCGATTTCATCCTGGCGGCGCTGGCGGAAGAATTGGGATTTGCAGGGGTCTTCGTGGCGCTGCTGCTGTATATGTTTCTGCTGCTGCGCCTTGTTCAGAACGCCCAGCGCGCGCACGATCGGGCGGGCATGTTTCTGATCATGGGTGTGACGGCGGTATTAGGTTTTCACGTTCTGGTCAACGTGGCCATGGTGATCGGCGCTATGCCGGTTACCGGCATCCCGCTGCCTTTGATGAGTTACGGCGGGTCGGCCACGCTGTTTGTGTTTTTGGCGTTAGGGCTGGTGATGAACGTTCGTCTCCGGCGTTTTGTCAACTAGCCCGGGAAAATCCTGCCGGCTTTCGCCGCGCCTTGAACCAGGCGATCGGCCCGCCGGCAAGTGAAAAAAAGCAGGATACAAAAAGTCTTTCAAATTTTGGAGTGAGGCAAGTGCCCAGCGGAAGTACCAATTCGATGTCAGCTTCCCCGGCCGTCCCAATTTTCGGGACCCCGCGCACAAGTCTACTGGCAGGCTCGCAATCGAGCCCGCGTCCTGTGCGCCAGGCCGGAGTGCGGCCATGCCCTCCGAGGAGTTTTCATGTCGAAGGAGCTCGTGATCTCCGCGACCCAGCACGAAACCCGGGTCGCGGTCATGGAAGATGGACAGCTTTGTGAAATTTATATCGAACGGGAAAAAGAATTTGCGTTAGTCGGAAGTCTTTACAAGGGCCGCGTTACCAGAGTTCTTCCCGGAATGCAGTCGGCCTTCGTCGATATCGGCCTCGATAGCGACGCCTTCCTCTACGTCAGCGATTTCCTGGAACATCTCGAGGAATACGACCACGTGGCACCCGCCGAGCCCAAGGCTCCGCGGCCCGCGCCGGCGCGCGCGCCGGCGAGCGAAGTCTATCCGCCGACCACAACCAACGGCGGCGTCGTAGCCGCGCCGGCGGAAGTTCCTGAGTCGTTTGCGGCGGCGGCCGCCCCGGCTGTCGAGCCGGTTGCCGATGCAGGACCCGTTGAAACTGTTCCGGTCATTACGCCGCTCGAAGGCGAAACCATTCAGGCGCTCGCGGCGCCCGCGTCGGGCTCCTTCGACAGCGGCGCACGGACCTCCGCGCCGATGCCACACGGCCCGCGCCCGCCATTCGAACCGCGGCATGACCGTGGCGGCCGCGGTGGCCGAGGCGGTTTTGGAAATCGTGGCGGGCGCGGCGGCCGCGGCTTTGGGCGCCCCGGCCAAGGACGCGGCGGGCGCGATCGCCGGCCGCAGGGCCGCGATTTGCCGCCCTCCAAGTACGCGTCGCCGTCGGAGTCCCGGCCGCGCGAATCGCAGCCGTACGAACCTCCGGCGGCCTCCGATTTCGAACCGGTCATTCTTCCGGGCGAATCGCTTTCGAAATTCAAGGACCGCGCGCCCTCCGGTTCCACGCCTTCGTCCGAACTTTCTTCGCTCCCCGCGCAGACCTTTGCCACGCCGCCCGCGGCGCGAAAGTACACCGACGAGGAATTGTCCGCCGGACTGCCGGGAGCGCTTTTTTCCGCGCCTCCCTCGGCGGTTCCTGAAGAGCACGACACTCCGGTGCTGGACGTGACCTCGGAATCTTGCGACTCCGGGCCGGACTACGCGGCCGCTTCACCGGACGCCAAAATGGAAATCGCCCGCGACCTCGACGGGCTTGATCCTGAAGCGGGCCCGGCGACGATCACCGACGGGCACGGTGCCAACGGCGGGACGCTTTCCGACGAGGATGTCACTTCGCTGGCCGAGCAGCTGGCCGAAGCCAAGCACGAGGAAGCGCAAGCCGAAGTGCGCTCCGAAGCGGCGGAAGCCGCGGCCGAAGCGTTTGTCGAGCCGGCCGAGCTCGAGGAGCTGCAGGAAGCTCTGGACTCCGAGCAGGACGAGCACGAAGACGCAGCGGAGGAAGCCGACGCGCTTGCCGACGAAATGCATGATGAAGCGCTGGCCGCCGAAGCGGCGCCCGCGTCCGGCGAGTCGACCGAACGACATGAAGACGCGCACGCCGATGAATTCGACGAGCAGCATGCCGAGGCGCACGGCGAAGAATCGGCGGAAGATTCCGGCGAAGATTCTGGTGAAGAATCCGGTGAAGAGTCTGCCGAAGAACTCCACGAAGAAATGCATGCCGGTTCAGAGCCCGCGCCCGGCAACGAAAGCCAGCCGCCCACCAGCGTGCGCGTTTCCGAGCAGCCGCGCGCCCGCTTCCAGCGGCCCATGCGCCGCGGAGGACGCCCGCAGCGCGGCAACCGCCGCGGAGGCCGACCCAACCGCCCACCGCAGCACGGACACCCGCGCCATGAGCAGCACCGCCGCCCGCAGCTGATTTCCGAAATGCTGAAGGCCGGCGAGGAAATCATCGTGCAGATCGCCAAGGAACCGCTGGGCAAAAAGGGCGCCCGCATCACCAGCCACGTGGCGCTGCCCGGCCGCTTCCTGGTCTACATGCCCACGGTGGATCATATCGGCGTCTCGCGGCGCATCGGCTCGGCGGAAGACCGCTCGCGCCTGCGCCGCCTGGTGACCGAAGCCAAGGGCACGTTCCCGGGCGGGTTCATCGTTCGCACGGCCGCTTCGGAAGCCAGCGACGACGAAATCCGCACCGACGTGGAATTCCTCGGGCGCACCTGGGACACCATTCGTGCCACGTCCGAGCAGCGCCGCGCCCCGGCCCTCCTGCACCGCGACCTGAACCTGGTGCAGCGCATCCTGCGCGACTACCTGAGCGAGGATTACGCCGCCATCTGGCTGGACAACGAGGAAGAATTCACCAAGGTGGTGGAATTCGTCGGCCGCTTCCAGCCGAAAATGGTTCCGCGCGTGAAGCTGTACACGAAGGAAGCGCCCATCTTCGAGGAATTCGGCATCCAGCAGGAACTGGACAAGGCGCTGCGGCCGAAAGTGTGGCTGAAGTCCGGCGGCTACATCGTCATCAACCACACGGAAGCCCTCGTCGCGATCGACGTGAACACCGGAAAATACGTGGGCCGCGGCTCAACGCGCCTCGAGGACACCATCGTCAAGACCAACCTCGAAGCGGTAAAGGAAATCGTGCGCCAGATCCGCCTGCGCGACCTGGGCGGCATCATCGTCTGCGACTTCATCGACATGGAGGAGCGCCGCAACCGCGACAAAGTGCTGGCCGCGTTAGATCAGGCCCTGCAACAGGATCGCGCCCCGTCCAAGGCCCTGGGCTTCAACGAATTCGGCCTGGTATGCATCACCCGCAAGCGCACCAAGCAAGCCCTCGAGCGCGTGCTGTGCCAGCCCTGCCCGTACTGCACCGGCTCCGGCATGGTCAAATCGATTCCCACCATCTGCTACGAGATCCAGACCGAGGCCAAAAAAATGGCCGCCGACCTCGACGCGCAAACCGTCACTCTGCGCGTCAACCCGGAAATCGCCAAGACGCTTAAGACGCGCGAGGCTTCGCTGATTGAGGACCTTGAGCAGACTACGCGGAAGAGCATTGTGATTCAGTCGGATCCTACGCTGCATTGGGAGCAGTACGATATTTACTAATCGTAAGTCCCAAGACGCTCGAGAACCCACCCTTTGAAAATCAAAGCGTCGGGCACTCGGCTCACATAACCGAGGATGGCTCAGAAAGAAGGGCCGCGAATTTAAATTCTTGGAGGATGCCCTTGCTCTCTCGCGGTCACTGCGCTGATAAATGAGCATGCAACATA
The DNA here is from genome assembly GCA_035295105.1 of Candidatus Acidiferrales bacterium. Classification (GTDB taxonomy): domain Bacteria; phylum Acidobacteriota; class Terriglobia; order Acidiferrales; family UBA7541; genus Palsa-360. Next base: position 7,920 of record DATGJQ010000005.1, read on the forward strand.
GACGAATTCCGTTCCGGTCGACTCCTGAATCGCCCATGGTCCGTTAACATCTGGATCTCCTACTCCATGGTCAGCAGCGTTACGGATATTTCCGAGGTATTTGCCAACTTGTATCAGTTTTCTTGGAAGGGCGTTTGCTGCCATAAACCTCTCCAGCTTTGCGTTTAGTCCCGCTGCACCAGCAAGGTTTACTCCCCTGAGTCTGATCGCCAGGGCTTCCAAATATGACTCTACGGCGTTTCCTGCAAGCAAAACTGCACCACGCCCATCGCCTGCAGCGGCTCTTAGCAAAGCATTTGCTAAGGGTAGAAGAACTTCATTTCGCACAACGATATTCGCAGCGGCTTCGCCGATTTGCACTCTTATTCGGGCTTCTGCGCTTGCCGCGTCGCCACAGGCTTGAGCTAGCGCAAGTAGACGGTTCTCAATTGGCTCATCCGCTGGGACGAACAGCCCCCCACCCTCGGTATCAAGAGCATGGCTGTAAGTACCCAAGCTAATCAAAGTGTCCTTAATAATGTCTCGATGTCCGTTAAGGTCCAGTGCGACTTTCGTTTGCCGCGCTGCCTCGCCGGCGAAGTCTGTGGCATTGAGCCGCGCCCGGAATACCAGAAACGGCTGATAGTTCTCGAGTGCGACCCGCAACGCGGCGATTTTTGGTGCCGCATTTGGAGCTACGAACATTTGGCTGAGTGGTCCCGAGCCCGAGAATTCCTCGGCGGCGTTGACTGAAAGAAATTCTAAGTCTACCGCTAGCTTTAATGCGTTCTCCGCTCTGTCCCGCGGCACGTCAATGAACTGTGCTACGAACTCTACGGGCGTGGGCTTACCGTTAACTACCACGGCTTCAACAGAGGCGATAAGGTCTTCTGCGGTGCTTTGGAAGAAGAAGCGCGGCAAAGTAGCTCTCCAGGCTAGTGGCCTTCGGCCTTCGAGTCCTCATTCAACTCCTTCAGCAAGCTGCGGATCTTAGGTCCTAATTCCGAAATCTCGGAGAACGTGCATTGAATTTGGATCTGTATCGAGACATTCAACTTTGAGTCCGCTTGCTGGGGTACACCCCTGGGCTCAGTGATACTCGACGGGCCTGCATTTTCTGGATGCTTCAGGATAGTGCGGGCCAAAACCGGCGAGATGCCCCCCATCGTGGACGGGTCTGCCAGCAACTTACCGTCTTGTTCTCTGACAAGGCCTGCTACCTTGAGAATCTGCACGACTGCGCCGGCCCCTGTCATCACCCCAGCACTCTTGGATTCGCCAGCGGAATATGCGATGTGTGATTGGAGAGCGGTGTCTTCCATCCCGCCGCGAATACTTACGGCGGTCACCATTTTCTGCAAGAACTCATTGGAGGTTGCTATTTCACGCCAGCGAGAAGAGATGTCTTCTTGCACGTCAAATTGGAGCGCATGAGCTAGTAGTTTACCCTTCTCAGTGATACCTTTTGCCTTCCCTGCCGAGATGATGCCAACCGAAATTAGAAACGCGTTGTTCCGGCTTATGACGGTTGGGTCCATCGCTGCAGTTTGCGAGACCTCGGTCAGATTGGCTTCTTGGCCGGAGTTAAAGTAGCCCTTAACAATTTTTACGAGTTCATCATAAGAAGATTTGGGAAGTCGAAATGTCTCTTCAGCCATATCTCTCCATTCAGTGACCAGAGTGCCCTCGGCGCGTGAGAGTGCCTGTTAGGTCGTCAGTAGATTACTATAAATTATATAAACTCGAACTAAAATGTCCAACTGATTATGGGCGAATAGGGTGGGTCGCCCGGTCTTTGCTATTATTTTTGGGGTGCCCCATCCTTGAAGATTGTGAAGAGTGGGATTCTTCGGCCTGTTTCCTTCTGGTCTGCTTTCTCAATCGATTGCGCTCAGCCAAGGCAATCGAGGCACGTCAAAATCCCCACCCTTCAAGAACGGAAGGGTGGGGCGCCCAAACTTCAAGAGGGCCGGCTGTATCCGGGCTGCACTCGCACGCGATTGTCCGCGCTGGGGCATCGGCCGTAACGGAGAGATTCTTCGCTTCGCTCAGAATGACACCCGTTGGGGCTGGCGCGATTTGCGGTCACGCGCCTTATTGGCGCCGGTCCGGCTTGTTGTCATTCTGAGCGAAGCGAAGAATCTCTCTGTGGTTTCGTGCCCGACGTAGGCGACTGCAGCTCGTTCGACAGGTCCCGCCAGTGCGGGTTGAACGACTCGATCAAGGCAATCTTCCTTGACCGCAGCCAGCCCTTCAGTTGCTTCTCGCGCGCGATGGCCATTCGAATGTCTCCGAAGGCCTCGAGATACACCAGTTCCTTTACGCGGTAACGCGCGGTAAATCCCGGAATGCTGGCTTCCCTGTGTTCGCGGACTCGGCGCAGGAGGTTGCCGGTCACGCCGATGTAGAGAACGCGCGATGCGCTGGCCAGGATATAGACGTGGTAGGCCTTCACCGGGAGACGCCCTCGCACGCGATTGTACTTCTTGTGGCATTGACCGTGACAGAGGGATTCTTCGCTTCGCCTCGGCGCGAGTCCTCGGTGCGAGCGCTCAGAATGACAGGGGTGCGTTTTCGCGGACGGACTTTGTGGCGCATGCTTTAGCTTGCGGAGCGTGGTTTGAGAGTAGTGACTGGTGCATGGAACGAAACTGCGCAAGCTGAAGCATGCGCCACGGGAGAGTCCCTCGCCGCACTGCCAGCTTACAAGAGCGCACAGGCAAGAGTGCCTGTGCTACTTGGGGCGTGACGGAAAGAAACGGGCGGGGAATCAGGCGCTCAGGCTTGGCCGGTGCTTGAAGAGTTGCACGGCCATGGTCTTGAAGCGCTGGGGAGAGACGTCGGGGAACGGCCACTCGAGGAAGGATTGCCAGAGGTAACGCGCGGCGGGATCGCCGGCTTCGCGGGCGGAAACTGCGGCGCGGTAGTAGACGGCGCTCTTGATGCGGCGGCGCCAGAAGGCGCGGCCTACGGGCGAGAGGCCGGAGAGCAGGGGATTTTCGACGATGGACAACGTGTTGGGGAGCATGCGGCGGTAGTCGCGGCTGCCGCTGGCCGCGGTTTCGTAGTAGTTGGTGAGGGGCTCGGCGGTTTCCGCGGCCGGGTGGGCGGCTAGGAAGCGGGCGAGGAATTCCCAGTCTTCGCAGCTGGCGCCGCGCAGGGTTTCGTTGAAGCCGCCGAGGGCCAGAAATTCCGATCTGCGAACGATGACCACCGACGGCGGAAAGGGATTGCGCAGGCGGATCGTTGGCCACAGGCGGCGGAGCGGCAGATGCTCGCGGCGGCAGGAGCCGTCGAGCGCGAAGGACCAGAAGGCGGAGTAGGCGAGGCGCGCGGCAGGATTCTGTTCCAGGAGCGGCAGCTGGCACTCGAGTTTTTCGGGGAGCCACTCATCATCGTGATCGAGGAAGGCAATCCATTCCGTGGCGGCCTGCTGCGCGCCGAAATTGCGGGCTGCGGCGGCGCCGCGGTTGGGCTGATGGAAATAGTGGATGCGCGAGCCGTAGCTGCGGGCGATTCGGCTCGTGGCGTCCGTCGAGCCGTCATCCACCACGATCAGCTCGGCGGGCGGGCGCGTTTGCCCCAGTGCGCTTTCGATCGAGCGGCGCAGGAGCGCGGCGCCGTTATAGACGGGAAGGATCGCGGTGACTTGCGGAGGCATCGGGGATGTGGCGGAACGCGGCGGAACAATCGCTTGGTTACAGAACTTGTGCGGAAATTCTGATTTGGCGCGTTCTTGTAGCGCCCGCCTTCAGTGCGGGCATTGTGGCCGCACCACCGGTGCCCGCCTGAAGGCGGGCGCTACATCAGGATTTCAGAGAGACTCTACAGATGGGCGGCGTCGATTCTGGAAAACACCAGGTCGGTCTGTTGCGCCAGGTGAAAATTTTCGAGGCGCGCGGGCCGGGAATCTTTTGGGCCGGAAAGAAAATAGTCCACCGAGTAGCGGTTCTCGAGGACGTACGGAAAAAATCCGCCGGCGGCGAAACGCTGGATGAATTGTTCCGGGGTGTGGCCCTGCGCGCGGAGTTCGCTGGGCGTCACCTCGAGAATGATTTCCGCGTCGCTGCGCAGCTCGCTGAGAAACGGGAGGAGGCCGCTGCAGACGGCCCACTCCGCGCCTTCGACATCGATCTTGATGAGCCGGGCTTCGCGCAGTTCGCGCGGGCTGGCGATGGAGCTGAGCGGCAGGGCGCGCGCCTTGCCGGCGAAGGTGCAATCGCTTTGGCGGGCCCAGGTTGCCGAGGTGGTGGTGCGGCCGCGGCTTTCCTCGGGCGCTTCGAAGAGATCGAGTTCGCCGGGAGCATCTGAAGCCGCCACGTTCACCGCGCGAACGTTGGCCGCGCGGTTGAGCTGCAGATTGCGCAGCAAATCCCGGTAGGTTCTGGGACTCGCTTCGACGGCCAGAACGCGGCCGGAATTTCCGACGAGCGAAGCCGAGAGCAGCGAGTAGTAGCCGATGTGCGCGCCGACATCGATGAACGAGTCGCCGGGCGCCAGGCGGCTCGCGACGAAGCGGGTGATGTTTTCCTCCCACACTCCGAAAAAGTACAGGCACAGGTAGTGGTATTCCGCGACGTCGCCATGAACGATGAATCCGTGGTCCGTGCGGATCGAGCGCACTGCGCTGCGCCAGCCGATGGTCCGGCGAATCAGGCTCCACATGCGCCGTTTTTGCGCCGCGACGGGGAAACGCTTGATGTACAGGCGCGCCAGAGGGTAGAGCGAAACGGCCAGGCGGTTCTTGAACGATTTCAGCACGGTGAGTTCCTTCGGCGCTGGGCATCGGCGAGGCGCGGCGGATTGGATTTCGATCGCCGCATGCGGAAATGGGCGAGCGCCAGGGAAGCGCAATGAATCAAATCGAGTTCCGCCTCGAATCGGCCCGATTCGTGCGACGATGCGCGGCCCGAAACGCGTGAAGATGCGCGAGGCGATGAACAACCTGACGCGCGGCTGCGGACGACGAACGGCGAGGCCCAGCGAAGGAGAGACTGCGCCATTTTCCGGAACAGGTAGCGGGGAACTCCGGCGATCCGCGGGACGCCGCTCGGCGGGCGATGAATCTGCGCGTAGGCAGGTCCGGCCCTCCACATCCACCGCCGGAAATAACTTTTTTGCAGGCGCTCGCGCGGGATGAGGTGGTAGATGGCCAGTTGCGGCAGATACATTCCGCGGGCGCCTCTGGCCAACAGGCGCTCAAACATTTCCTGATCGGCATGAAGGACGAGGTCGGTGCGGTACGGCCCGACGCGATCGAGGACCGGGCGGCGGATCACGGCGTTGCCGCCGAACATCACCGCCCCGGGAAGTTCGTCCCCGTAGTTGCGCGGCACGTCGGAGAACTCAAAGCATCCGATGATCCCGCGGGCCTGGCGCGGCAGCCAGTGCGGCGCCGGCGCAGCCCAATGCGGCAAGTACGGCCCGCCGATGAAATCGAGCGAAAGATCCCGAAACGCTTCGGCAACACTCGCGTACCAGGAAGCTTCGATCTGCTCGTCATCGTCGATGAATCCCGCGAGGTCTCCCGTGGTGGACCGGATGCCCGCATTCAGGGCGTAGGATTTTCCGGTTCGCGGTTCGCGCAGGTAGCGGACGGGCCGCTCTCTGTAGCAGGAAAACTCCCGCACCACTTCGGCGGTCTCGTCTGAAGAATTGTTGTCGACCACGGTAATCGCGACGCGCAGCCCCGCGGGAACCTCGGCGCGCAGGAGGCTTTCCAGCGCAATTCGCAACAGCGAACAGCGATTACGAGTCGCGAGGATGACGTCCAGGTCCATTCGTTTCTATTTTTCTTTTTTCTTTCTGGTTTTTTCTTTCTGGATCTTTCGGTTTTGCGCGGATCCCGCGATCGCCGCTAGTCGAGGACGGCTTTCACTCCGCCCGGAGCAACCGGCGCGGCGGCCGGCGCGGAGGAACCGGCCCGGCCGGCATCGAGCGCTCCGATCGTTGCCGGAAGATTGGAGCGCAGGTCGGCGCGCGGCGCGACCGATTGCGTGTCGGGATGGTAGGCAAACTCGGGGGGCATGTCGGAAACCGCGGCGGGCAACGGCGCGGCGGCGTTCAGGAGCGGCGATCCGGGAAGCGGCTCGAAAGTAGTTTCATTGAATGGGATTGCCTCCGAGCCGATCAGATTACTTTCTCCCACGATGTGGTTGGAGCTCGAAGCATCGCTGCACGCCGATTGATAGCAGCTTTCGCCGTTGTTGGTGGGGCTGCCGCAGCAGGCGGACCACGCGGGCGACGGGCCGGCGCCGAGCGGCGTGACGTTCCATCCGGCGGTGATCCAGTTTCGGTCGAGGCCGATGATGTCCTGATCGGCGGAGGCCAGGCTGAAGGAAAATTGCCCGCTGCCGCATTGCGCGGCGGCGCATTCGAGGTCGATGGCGTTGTCGGTGAGCCGCGTTTGCGGCCAGACCTGGGGAACGCCGCCGGTGCGGCTCGAATCGATCAGATGGGTGAAGCCCGCGTAGGCGCCCGAAGCGTCATGCACTTCGCGGTCCGTGTTGTAGTAGAGGTAGCAGGTGCCGCCCTTTTCGCGGTTGCCGAATACGTCCGGAAAATAATGGATGGGAAAGCCGGCGGACATTCCGTTGCGAGCGTTGTTGTCAAAAATATTTCCATAGACGTAATCGCTTTGGAGATGTTCAGCCACGGCGGCCACATCGGCGATGCCGGTGGGATCGGATGGCGCGCCTTGCGGCACGTTGTCCGCGTAATAGATTTGCGGGACGCCGAAATCCTGCCAGTCCTGCAGCTCGTTCATGTCCAGAATGCGAGCCGATCCCTGCACGTAGTTGTAGCGCAGCGCCGCGCCCGCCGAGCGCACCTTGACGCTGCTGCCGGCGGCTCCCGAGCGCACGGTTCCCACCCAGTTGAATTGAAACAGCAGCAAATCTCCCTGCAGGTAATTGTTGTGCTGCGAGAAGCCGCCGATTTCGCCGTTGCCGTAAATGGCGTTGCCCTCGACGGCCAGCCGCCGCACCATGCGGGACTCGATGTCCACGGTCTGCGAAAGAGCGAAGACTCCGTTGCTCGAATCGGTGATTTCGTTTCCGCGGATCACCACATCGCGGCCCTGAATGCGGAAGCTCGCGGCCCCGATCTGCCAGCGCGCTGCGCCGCCGCTGCGCGCGTAACCGGAATAGGCTGAACGCACCGCGAGGCCTTCGATAACGATGCTGTGCGGATCGGGTTCGGGCGGCTCGGAACAGTTCGCGGCGCGCGCGCAGTTGACGCTGAGGTAGCCGGAATTTTGCACCACCACCATTCCGTAGGGCTGCTGCGGAGGAATCACGTTACCCGGCCCGGCGTTCGCTCCGGTGAGAACGGGCAAATTTCCATTCGCATCGGGAACGCCGCAAACGCGAATCGGCTGCGTCGCTGTCCCGGAAGTCTGGATCTGAAACGGAGTGGCATACGTTCCGGCATGAATGCGCACCGTGTCGCCGGGAGCGAGGGTGTTCCACGGAACGCGCGCAAAGCTGGCGGTATCGGTGACTTCATATGTCGCGCCCGAACCCACCGCGGTGCAGTCCACCGGAATCACTTTGCCGGCGCGCCGCTGCCCGGCGAAGGAATTTCCGGTGACAATGATTCGGGCCGAGCCGGAGGCTGAGCCGTCGGCCGCGCTGGTGGCGGTTACCGTGTAGGTTCCGGCGGCGGCTCCGAGCAGCGCGAGCGAACGGTTGCTTGTTCCGTTGAGAATGGTGAGGCCGCCGGTGCCGGGCGAAACGCTCCAGTTCACGCCGGTGTTCACCTTGCCGGAAACAAATGCCTGCAAGGCGGCGTACTGGCCTTGATAGAGAACTTCGTAAAACGGCAGGACGTGTACGCAGGTGGCCGCACCGGCCGCGCCGCAATAGTGCAGCGCCATCGACGCGCTGTTTTTGGCGTTGTCGGGCGCCGTCTTGACGATCAGAACGTGGAGGGTTGCCGAAGCGGGCGGCTCGGCCAGCGTGGTGGCGGTGATGGTGCAGAGCTGGGTTGCGGCGCCGGCCGGCACGCTGAGCGTGGCAAACACGCTGGACGGAGAAGGGCTCATCGCGCACGCGCCGGAATTGACGGTCCATGCCACGCGAATATCGGAGGGATGGGCGCAGTTGGGAATTTCAGAAGGAAAACCCGTGCCGCCCCAGGCGTTCGGGCCGGAGCAGACGTTGGTCCAGATTCGGCGTGTCGCGCCGGGAAACACCACGTAAGCGGGATTGGCGGGCAGGCATGCGGCGGCGCAGCCGGGCCAGGTTTGCGCGCTGGAGCTGGGTGTGGCGGGCGCGTCCCCCTGGCCGACGGCCAACGTGATTTGCGCAGGAACGCGCGGCGCGGAGAGCAGCGCGAGGAATGCGAGGAAGAGGAAGGGGCACAGTGAACGAAACCGGAACGGTGAGCGGCCCGTGCAATCGGACCGCCGGCGCTGGGAATGCGAGTTTCCGTAGGTTCCGAAAATTCCTGGAGAAGGCGTGGCGGAACGCATTGGGAATTTCCTGCGGATCAACTGAACCGCGGGATCAGGGAAAGCCAGTGCCACGATTTTTTCGCCAGCAGGGTTTCATAAACCGTTTGGTATTCCTCGGTCATGGCCTCGAGGGTGAACGAGCGCAGCGCGATTCGCTGCGCGGCGCGGCCCATGGATTTCAGCCGCTGCGGGTCCAGCACTGATTGCAATGCCTGCGCCAGCGCCAGCGGATGGTGCGGCGGAGAATACGCCGCGGCAGCGCCTTCGGGCGCCGCCTCGCTCACGCCGCCCACATTAGTCGAGACGATTGGCAGGCCCGCGGCCATGGCTTCTAGCACCGCGAGCGGAATGCCTTCGCTCAGCGACGACAGCGCGAACACGTCCAGGCCGCTGAGGAATTCGGCGACCCGCGCGCTCTCGCCGTGAAACGTGACGCTCGGGCCAAGGCCCAGCTGGCCGGACAAAAATTCCAGATTCCCGCGCAGCGGCCCATCGCCGAGGAGATGCAGTTCGGCGCCCGGAAAATTTCGGCGGACGACGGCAAAGGCGCGGATCAGCGTGGCCTGATCCTTGATCTTCACGAGGCGCGCCACCGTGCCAATGCGCAGGCTGGGCCAGCGCGATCCGGGCTCGGCCGATTGAGCGGCGAACTTGCCGGCGGCGATGCCGTTGCGGATGACGTGAAATTTCCGGCGGTAGCGCGCGCGCGGCGCGGCAAACTGCGCCAGGGTTTCGTGGGACACGGCCACCACGGCGTCGGTCCAGGGCAGCAGCATCCGATAGTTGCGGTCGAGGCGCCGGTCTTCTCCGCGCTTGGTTCCGTGAATGGTGTTCACCACGCACGGCGCGCCGGCCAGACGCGCGGCGATCGCGCCGTAGGTGTGCACCAGCTCGTTGTGCGTGTGCACCACCGCGGCGCGGTCGCGGCCGAGGCGCGCGGCCATCTCCCGCAGCGTGCCGGGAGAAAAGCCTGGCGGCTTGCGAAACTGGATGACCGGCACGCCGGCCGCTTCGGCGTCCGGCAGCAGCGCCGGCTCGAGGTCGTAGACGGAATAAATGAGCGCGGAATTTCCGGCGGCAATTTGCGCGGCGGCCAGATCGACGGCCACGCGTTCGAGGCCGCCGCGTTCGAGGGAACGCACCACGTGCACAATGGTCAACGGAGTTCGCATGGTGAAAATTTCCTTGTCAGGCCTCGCGGCCGGTGAAGGCCGCGGAAGCAGGGATCAGCCAGTCGAGGCTGGCGGAAAAAATGCGGCGGAAGGCCGCCGGGATATGTTGCTCGAGATGAAGAATGCGCCTGCGGTCGGCCGCGCTCAGAACGCCGGAGAGACGCAGCAGCACGGCGTACACGGCGGCGCCCAAAAAGACGGCCGCGGCCAGCGCGGCCGGCGAGGCGCTGCGCGGGACGGCGGCGTGAACGATGAGAGCCATCAGCGCGGAGATTGAAGCAATCTTGGCGAGGGGCAAAAGCGCGACGCGCACCGCAAGCAGTCGCCGGGCGACGAGCCACAGCGCGACGACGGAGAAGGTTTGCGCCGTGCCGTTGGCGAGCGCCGCGCCCACCGCGCCGTATTTCGGAATGAGCGCAAAATCGAGCGCCAGGTTTAGCGCTCCCGCGGCGAGTCCCCAGCGGATCATCACGCTCTGGTACTCCCAGCTGGATAAGAGCGCCTGCACCGGCAGCAAAAACGCTCTCGGAATTCCGAGGCACGCGGCGACGACCAGCGCCGGAACGGCGCCGGCGTATTGACGGCCGTAGACCAGATTCATTACCGGCGCGGCGATGGCCGCCAGGCCCAGATGAATCGGAAACGAAATGACCGCCAGGTACAGCGCCGAGGTGTTGAGCAAACCGGCGGACCGCCGCGGTTCCCGCCCGTACTGCGCCATGACGGTGGCCTGCGTCGCGGTTCCAAACACCTGGGAAAAAACCAGCAGGCGCTCGGTCATGTTGAAGGCCACGGAGTAAAAGGCCAGCTGGCCGATGTCGGCGCAGAAGTTTTTGAGGACCACCATTTCCGAGCGGTCCCAGATGATCAGTCCGAGCGCCAGCAGCACCAGGCTCTGGCTGGAGAACAGAAACATCCGCCGGCTGAGTTTTTGGTCGAGCGGCTCGGCGGCGTGCTGCCGTAGCCGCCGCACCACCGGCACCGTGCGCACCAGCAGTTCCGCGGCGCGCATGGTAAAGAGGCCGATGGCGACGCCCACGAGGCCCCATCCAAAATAAATGCTGCCGGTGACCGCGAAAATAAAAATACCGGTGGAAACGAGCGAAGCCGGAACGTTGGCGCGCAGATCCTCGAGCGCGGTATTGGCGCCTGCGGCCACGGAGTTCAGCAGAAACGGAAAAATGCTGGCCATCATGAACAGCGCGATGGTCCGGTAGGGTCGATCGCCGAGGAACCAAACCCAAGCGAGGCCGGCGGCGGTTGCGGCGGCGGCCATGGCCGCCTGCAGGCGGAGCGTGCGGTAAAAAACCGTTTTGGCGATGCCCATTTGCCCGCGGCCGAAATACTCGCTCATGTACTTGCGCGTGGCCGCGGGAATTCCCAAGCTGCCAACCATCCCGGCGACGCCGGCAATCCACCATAGGTACAGGAAGTAGCCCAGCTTCTGCGGTCCAAACGCCCGGGCCAGGGCAATGGAGGTAAAGAGGGTGAGGAAAAGATTGGCGATCGTCTCGATGCCAAACCACACGGAATTCTTGGCGATGGTCGGGGCGTTCATCGGATGGCGTAGGCGAAAGTTTCGGGCGCGGGGCGTTTTCGTTCGGCAAGCACTTCTAGACATGCGCTGTGAGTTTCCCGCGCCACGTCGTCCCAACTGCGGCTGTGGCGCGCGGCGATGGCGGCTTCGTTCCAGTCGTGAGAAAGCGCGCGAGAAATTGCCGCGCTGAGTTGCGATGCGTCGCGCGGCGCGACGAGGATGCCGGAGTCTGCATCGATCAGCTCCGGGATGCCGCCGACGGAAGTCGCCACCACCGGACGGCCCGAACTGAGCGCCTCGACAATCACGTTGGGGCAGCCCTCGGAATGGCTTGGAAGGCAGAGCAGGTCTGCCGCGCCCAGCCAGTCCGCGATTTCGCTGCTTGTTTTTGGGCCGATGGCGCGGACGCCGCTTTCGGGCGGCAGGGAAGACAGCCAGTTTTTTAGCGGCCCGTCGCCGATGCAGACGAGTTCCGCCGCGGCGTGGGTGCGGCGAACCTCGGACATGGCCGCCACGAGTTCGGGCAAACCCTTGAGCGGCGCGAGCCAGCCGACGAAGAGCACCAGGCGCGCGGCGGGCGCGACGCCCAGGCGGGCGCGGCATTCGGACCTGCTGCGCGGAAAAAAGATGGAGCAGTCGCAGCCGTTGCGGATCGTGGTGACGCGTTCGGGCGGAGTGCCCAGGGAAATCGCGGCGCGGCGCAGGTGTTCGCTGACGGTGAGCACGCGGCGCGCGCTCTGCACGGCGCGGCGCGCGAAGCGGCGGCCGATCCCTTTCGAGAGCAGGAGGTCGGAACCGAGCGCTCCGACGATTACCGGAACATCGAGCGCGGCGCCGGCGGCGATGGCCGCGTGGCCGGACGGATGCGTCCAGTAGGCGAGGACGAGGTCAGGGCCGAAGGATTCGAGCTCGGGTTGCAGGACGTGGCGGCACATCCGGCTGTTGAGCGCCCGTGTGAGCCACGGGATTGCGGGATAGTTGAGATAGCGGACTTTTATTTCGCGAGGCTGGCAGGCGG
>DATGJQ010000006.1:0-4657 GCA_035295105.1 Candidatus Acidiferrales bacterium
GGCCTGCGCGAGAAGCTTGGCCTGAAGAAAAAAACGGCGGCCGTGAGTCACTGCCGCGGCCTGACCAAGCGGGACATGGTGAACAACGACGCCCTGCCGCGCATCGAAGTGGATCCCGACACGTACGAAGTGCGCGCCGACGGCGTGCTGCTTACCTGTGAGCCGGCGCAAGTTCTACCCATGGCGCAGCGCTACTTTCTTTTCTGATGTGGGGCAACACGCTCATTATCGAACGCTTGCACTCCTTTTCGGAGCAGGACAGTTTGCTCGCGAAGGAGGAAGACCGGCTTGTCCTCACCTGGGAGCAGCGCCGCTGGAGCCGTGGGCGATTCACGACGATGCAGGGACGCAAGATCGGTATCGCGCTTCCCACGGGCACAACACTCTCGCACGGCGCAATTCTCTACGTCGGGCCGGACTGGTTTTTGAAAATCGAAGCCGCCGTCGAAATGGTTCTCGAAATTGTTCCGCCTGACTACGCCGGTGCAGTCAAGATCGCGTATGAAGTGGGAAACCTACATTTTCCGCTGGCGCTCGAAGATGGGAAAATTCTTGTCCCCGACGACAAGGCGATGACTCGGTTGCTGGAGCGGCTGGGCGTGCGATGGGAGCGCCGCCAGGCAATTTTTGATCCCATCGGCAACACGCAATTGCATCCACATGGATCGCTTTCTTAGCCTGCTGCAATTTGCCGACGGACTCTTTCCCGCGGGCGCCTACGCGCATTCCTTCGGGCTGGAGGAGTGCGTCCAATCCGGCGAGGTTCGCGACGCCGCAGGAGTCGCTGCGTTCCTCCGCGCGTACCTCGAAGGCTGCGCTGCCCCGACGGATGCAGTCGCGCTGGGATGCGCGCGCCGCGCTGCGGCGGTGAAAGACGCTGCCGCCTGCATGGCCCTGGACGAACTGCTCGACGCCATGAAAACCCCCGGCGAATTGCGCGACGCCAGCCGGCAGATGGGCCGGCAAACACTGCGCGTCGCCACGCACTTGCCGTGCGATCCGCTGCTTCTTGAATTCGCCGAGGCTGTGGCAAAAGAAATCACTCCCGGCCACCATCCGATCGTCTTCGGCATGATCGGCGGAATTCTCGAATGGGACGCGCTGGATATGACTTGCGCGTATCTTTACTCGACGAGCGCGGCACTTGTTGGCGCAGCGTTGCGGCTCCTGCTGCTCGGACAACTTGCCGGCCAGAACATTCTCTGGAACCTGCGGCCGCTGATCGCATCGCTCGCCGCTTCGGCACGGGATAAAGAAGAACGCGACATGTGGTCCTTCGCGCCCGCGCTGGAAATTGCCAGCATGCGCCACGCGCGGCTCGATGCCAGGCTGTTCCGTTCATGATTCCCAAACCGCTCAAACTCGGAATCGGCGGGCCGGTTGGCTCGGGAAAAACCGCGCTGGTCGAGGTGCTTTGCACGCGATTCAAACCGTCGCACCAGCTTGCTGTGATCACCAACGACATCTACACGCGCGAAGACGCCGAATTCCTGACCCGCCGCGGAGTCCTGCCGCCCGAACGCATCGTGGGCGTTGAAACGGGAGGCTGTCCGCACACCGCGATCCGCGAAGACGCTTCGGTGAATCTGGAAGCTTCGAGCGCGCTGATGCGCCGCTTTCCCGATCTCGATCTTCTGTTCATCGAAAGCGGCGGAGACAATCTGGCAGCCACTTTCAGCCCGGAACTTGTGGACGCCACGATCTACGTGATCGATGTGGCCGAAGGCGAAAAAATCCCGCGCAAGGGCGGGCCCGGAATCATGACTTCCGGAATGCTGGTGATCAACAAGATCGACCTCGCGCCCTACGTGGGCGCCGATCTTGCCGTGATGGATCGCGATGCCAAACGCATGCGCGGAGAGAGGCCCTACGTTTTCACCAATCTCAAAACCGGTTCAGGAGTGGACACCCTCGTCGAATGGATTCGGCACGCACTCCTTTTCGAGGAGTGAAGCGGAGCCTGGGCGCGTCGGGCGCGACGGATTTCTGCGGCTGCGATTTGCGCGCAGTGGCGACCGCACGATTCTCGCGCAATCGCGTTTCTCCCTGCCGCTGCAGGTGCTCACGCCGCTCACGCTCGCCGGTGGCGCGTCCTATCTGATGCTGCTCAATCCCACGGGCGGCGTGCTTGGCGGCGATCGCCTCACCACGGAAATTGTGCAGGAGCCTGGGACGCACGTTTGCCTCACAACCCCGTCGGCGACGCGAATCTATCGCACGACGGAAAAGCCCGCGGTTCTCGAGACGCGGATTCGGGTAGGCGAACGCGCCACGCTCGAATATTTTCCCGATCACGTCATTCCGCATGCCGGGTCTGCGCTTCGGCAAACCTTGCATATTGATTTGGCGCGCGGCAGCCGCGCGATCGTTCTGGATTCCATGGCCGCAGGCCGAGTGGCGCACGGAGAGCGCTGGAAATTTGTCGAGATGGATTCGCGAATCGAAGTCCGCGCGTGCGGCAAGCCCGCGTACGTGAATCGCACCAGGATCGTGCCTGCTGAGCGCAGGCCGGACCAACTCGGAGCGGCGCAGGACTTTGACTACGTGTCCAGCATGGCGGTGTTCGCCGACGGCCCCACGGACTGGAAAGAACTCTGCTCCGCGGCAAGCGAAGTACTAAACAGCGCACCGGATATTTTGGGTGGCGCAAGCGAGCTCTCACGCAGCGGTTGCGTCATCCGGCTCCTGGCGCGTTCCGCTTCCGCCATGACGCTGGCAAATCTGCAATTGTGGAACGCGGCCCGCAGCCGGATCGCTGGACTTCCGCCCTTCGACCACCGAAAATACTAAGCGACTCCGATGACCGCGCTCCTCGCCATCATGCTGCTGGGATTTTTTCTGGGGATGAGGCACGCCACCGATCCGGATCATGTCATCGCCGTAACCACCATCGTCAGCCGCGAGCGCAACATGCTGCACGCCGCGCTGATCGGCGCGCTCTGGGGACTGGGCCATACGCTAACGATTCTCGCCGTGGGCTCCGCGATCATCATATTCAAG
The DNA here is from genome assembly GCA_035295105.1 of Candidatus Acidiferrales bacterium. Classification (GTDB taxonomy): domain Bacteria; phylum Acidobacteriota; class Terriglobia; order Acidiferrales; family UBA7541; genus Palsa-360. Next base: position 3,001 of record DATGJQ010000006.1, read on the forward strand.
CTCACCATCCCGCCACGCCTCGGCCTGAGCATGGAACTGTGCGTCGGCCTCATGCTCGTTCTGCTGGGCATCCTGAATCTCACCGGCGTCCTTCGCCGCGCGATGGAATGGATCACGCTCCGGAGAATCGGCCCCGGCGCGCATTCGCATTATTTGCTGGGCCGGCGAATGGTTCACACTCACGATGAAGATGGCGAAATGATTTTGCTGGATTCATTTTCCATCGTGGGATGGACGCCGCAGTGGTGGAAGAAACTGGGCCTGTTTCACATCCTGCGGCCGCTGATCGTCGGAGTGGTGCACGGCCTCGCCGGATCGGCGGCGGTAGCCCTGCTGGTGCTCACCACGATCAGCCGGCCATCCTGGGCGGTCGGATACCTGCTGATTTTTGGTTTGGGCACGGTCGCGGGAATGATGCTGATCACCGCCGCGATCGCGCTGCCCTTCGCCTACTCGCTGCAACATTTCGTGCGGCTGAACCGCGGCCTGGCCCTGGCATCGGGATTCGTGAGCGTCGCGTTCGGATTATTTTTGTGCTACCAGACTGGGATCGTGGATGGACTGTTTACCGGACATCCAAGCTGGACGCCGCGGTGAAAGGTGGCACCGCTTCACAGGCTGCGAGAAAATACTGCCTTGTCATTCTGAGCGAAGCGAAGAATCTCTCTTCGATTTAAGTGCGAGCAAAAAACAACGGAGGGATTCTTCGCTTCGCTCAGAATGACAAAGTGCTCTGTTCTTGCGGCCTGTTCACTCGGTGAGGGGTTCAGTAAGTCTGCGTTACTTTTTGCTTCGGCCCGTGGCAGATAGCTCCACCGGTTTCCCGTGCGGCGTGTGCCGGTACGCATCCGCCCACTCTTCCTTGCGCGCCGCCAGCGATGCGGAATCGCTCAGCCCCTTGGCCGTGACCAGCCGCTCCAGCGTCGCCAGCCAATGCACATAATAACGCGTGCCGTCGTCCGGCTCGCCGCGATCGGCGGCGGCCTTCAACTCTCCGGCCAGCGCGGCGGCCCATTCCTTCCACGTAAAATATCCCTGCTCGGAGAGCTTCACAGCAAGCGCAAACGCCTGCGCTTCCCACGGCTCGCGAAACACCGGTCCGCCTTCATCCCGCGGCATGCGAGGCAGCGCTGAGAGCTTTTCTGCATCGGTCATAGATTTATCCTGAAATTATTCCAGCTCAAGGTAGTCATCCCACATGGCGATACAAACCGTGTCCCGGGCATTCGCCTGCTCTCCCCACAAGTCGCGCGCGGAAAAGCGCACCGTGTACACGTGCTGCGGTTTCTCACCCAGAAAATGCGCATCGGTATCCGGAAAAACAAAAACACCGTGATCGCGTTCGACCATGCCGGGCTTTCCGCGAGCGTACCGCGGCAGCCGTGTATGTCCGACCGGATTGATGTTGCGCGCCCGCACGCGCTGCCCGGAGCGGAATCGCGGCGTCACCGCCACATCGCGGCTGGCCGGCGTTCCATGCGCCACCAGCCCGGGAATCTTGTCCGCGGTCAGAGCGGGGTGCAGCTTCGCAGAACCCGCCGCCGGCTTTCCGCTATCGAGCTCGGCCTGCGTCACCAGGCCAAACTTGATCGCGAGTTCGAGCATCCCTTTCAGCCAGATTTCGTAATAGCTCATGCGCAAGTATTCGGCGGGAGGA
>DATGJQ010000007.1:0-15911 GCA_035295105.1 Candidatus Acidiferrales bacterium
CAGTTCGCAGGTGCGCGAATTTCTGAATCGTGCCGTCCAGGCGCTGTCGGGATTATCGGAATCCTATTCGGCGGCGGTGAAAGAGGAAAATTTCCAGCCCGCGGATCGCTACACCGCATTCCAGGGCGTGCTGGAACGCGACGCGCGCGATGCGCTGGCCTCCATTCAATTGGTCTTGGCGCAGGCCATCATCAGTTCTCAGCTGATCGATAACCTCAACGCGTCGATTCACCTGCGCGCATTGCTCACCGACCTTTTTCTGATCGACGAAATTCTGAAGCCGCAGCCGATCGCCGCGAAGCCGCCTGCGTAGCCGGCTCTTCCGCCCGCCAGTTTCATTCCTCAAACTGAAATCGCCGGCCGCGCGCGAATCCTGTACTACTTCAGAATTTGAGACACCGGCTCCGCCAGGGCATTTCCCAGCGTGACATGCTGATCCGCGTCCAAGTGAATCCCATCCACGCGGCTGCTCGAAGTCACACTACCGGCGTCAAAAAAATGACAGCTCAGTTCGGCGCACATTTTTCGGTACGCATCGGCGAGGCCCGCGCACCTCAGTTCCGCCCCGGAAAATTTTTCCGCCAGCGCCCCTCGCGGAGTGGTAATCGCCGGAGGGCACACCACCAGAACCGGCGGCTGCGGCATCCCCGGCTCGATCGGCGCCTTGCGGATTTCGTTCACCAGCGCGGCGACGCCCTGCGCCGCGGACCACGCATTGTTGTGCGGGTGCGAGAACTGGAAATCATTCGTCCCCAGCATCAGAATCACCAGCGCCAACGGAGAATGCATTTCGAGCCGCTGCGCCAGGCCCGCCATTCCGTTGCGTCCCGGCTTGAAGGGATCCTCCCACACCGTGCGCCGCCCGTTCAGGCAATCCTCGGTGATGCGCACGCGAGGCCCGCGCGCATTCAATTTATTTTCGAGCACGCCCGGCCAGCGTTCCTCAAACGCAAATCTCCGCCGCGTGTCAGGAATAATTCCCCAGGTCAGTGAATCGCCATAAACAAGAATGTGAAGCAAAGTGGTCTCCGTAAGGCGAACAGTAGGACAGGCTTCAGCCTGTCTGGTTTTGTTTAGCGGCATGCGCAGATCTAAACCAGACAGGCTGAAGCCTGTCCTACCTGATCGTCGTCTCCTGCCGGTGAAACAATTGCCACCGCCCGTCGCGATTCACCCACACGCGAATTACGTGATACGGAGGCTCGCCGACCGGCTGATGATCGGCCAGGATGATTCCGGCGTTGCCAAATACAAATGCCTCGCCGCGCAGCATTTTCGGCAATACCACGCGATTGGACACCACCCCGATCTGCCCCACGCGTGCCGCTTTCGTGTCCGGCGTTCCCGTGTACTGCCGTCCGATGCCCACGAATTCGTCGGCCACATGATACGCCCAGGTCTTCGCGTCATGCGAAGTCACCGCCGTCTCCACATCCTGGTAGGCCTTGAAAACGTCCTTCTCGGCATGTGTTTTGGGCGAGACGGGAAGCGTGCGGCACGGATTTTCGCAATCGACGGGTGCCGCGGCGTCCTTGGCGGGCGCGGCCGGTGGCGCTGCCGGAGCCTTGGCAAGAATGGCGGTGTCCTGGTGCGTGAGCAAGCGCCAGCCGGCCGGGCGTTTCACCCACACGCGCGCAGAGAATGTGTCCGCACCGCCTGAGGCTTTTCCAGCGCCGCTGATCACTACGAGCTGCCCGTAACCCTGCGCCTTCATATCGGGGTACCCCGCCAAGCCCGCCGCACCCGTCGCGGCCTCGCGCAAGAATTGTGCGCGCGTTCGCGTGTGCCCGTCCGCGTCGGTCCACGTGAAGGCTGCGTCCAGCAGGCTGTCCAGAGCCTTCGAGTCGTTTGTCTTGAGCGCGTTCAGAAGTGAGCTGTCCGCCCGCAGTGCCGCCTCGACATCTTCACCAGCGGGCGCGGCGGACACGATGGCCGGGGTTCCGTTCCAAGCGGCCAGACAAGCCGCGCCGATCACTAAAGAAATTGCAAGCAGGTGTCTCATGGCGCCTCCGAGTTCGGCACACTTATACACTCAACGTCCATTGAGGTGAACCGAATTATTGTTTGAATAATTGTTTAAGAACCGTTGACACCAAAGATCGTTCGCCATAGCATCCGCCGTACGTCATTCTTTCGGCCAGCGATTCCGTTGAAGGAGAAACAATCATGAAGTCACCCGCGAGCCGGCGTGGACTGGCGCAATTCTTGATCCCGGTTTTGTTGGGCGCAGCGTGTGCGGCCGTGCCCGCGGTTTCCACGCGCGCGCAGGAAACCGCGCCGCTGGGACACAATCAATCGCAGCCCGCGCCGCTGGTGCAGGAAAACAAGACCATCAAGGTTTCCGATCACGTCTACGTGATACCCGACGGACGGGTGAATCTAGTTCCCAATATCGGGATGATCGTGGGCAGCCGAGCGACGCTGGTGGTGGATGCGGGAATGGGCCCGCGAAACGGGCAAACCGTGCTGCGCGAACTAGCCAAGGTCAGCAAGAACACCGATCTCTATTTCACCACCACCCATTTTCATCCTGAGCACATGACCGGCGTGCAGGCGTTCCCTGCGAACACCATTGTGATCCGTCCCGAAGTGCAGCAGGAGGAAGTGGATCAGAAGCAGCCGGAATTCATCCGCAATTTCAGCCGCCGAACGCCTGACCTGAAGGCGCTCCTCGAGGATGTGAAGCCGCGTCCGCCGGACATCCTGTTCAATCACGAGGCAAAAATCGATCTGGGCGGAGTCACGGTGCATCTCTTGTGGCTCGGCCCCTCGCACACACGCGGCGATAATTTTGTTTTCGTCGAGCAAGACGGCGTTCTCTTCACCGGAGACACGGTCATTAACCGGTTCTTCCCGATTTTTCCGGACAAGGATGCCAGCGGAAAAAACTGGCTGGGCATTCTCGATCAACTGGATGAGTTGCACCCTCGCACCATCGTCCCGGGCCACGGCGAAGTGGACGACGCCAAACTGATCGGCATCGAGCGCGAGTACCTCAAAGCTGTGCAAGCCCGCGTCGTGGAACTGAAAGCGCAGGGAAATTCAGTCGATGACGCAGCCAAGCTGCTCTCCGTCGAATTTCGCGCCAAATATCCGAACTGGGAAAATCCCGGCTGGATCGCTGATGCGGTAGAGCGCTTTTACGCGGAATCGCAGTAGGTTGTGTTACCGTTCCCGTGGTCCGGGCTGCCAATTTCAAATTGGAGCGCCTGACAGGAATCGCGGGAAACGCCATGGATCTTCGAAAATATTTTCACAACAAGAATCAGTTCCGCGCGGTCTTGTTCGGCCACAAAGCCATCGAGATCGGTGCGGTCTGCCTGCTGGTGATGGTCAAGGGCCACCTCGGCGACGCGACGCTGACGCATCTGGCAATAGCCACAAAGACCGGCCTGCTCGCGGTGTGTCCTGCGTTCGGCGTTACATTCACGCGCTACGCCCGCTACTTCGCTAATCGATGGGCCTCTTCCGCGTTCGTCGGCGCGTGCACGTTTTTTGCTGACGCCATGATGCATCAGTCCCACTATCCCGGGCGCTTCACCGACGCCATGCTCACATCGATCGGCGCATTCATAGTTTCGGTGGTGATTTCCTACACGCCCGTGGGGAAGGCTGTGGATCGGTTGGCGGAGGGTTTTCTACACAATCATCGCGAGGCGGCCATTCCGGGCGAACAGTTGTCGCAATGATTATCGCGGCGCGAACTACCGCATTCACGGAATCGGCAGCAGCGGCTTGTCGGCCGGGCGCACGTGCTGGTCGAACGCGTTCAATAAAACTGTTGTAGCCGCGTAGTCGCCCATCAACGAAACGTATTCCACGAGTTGCCGCTTCCCAAAAAGTTTCGCCGCGCGCGCGGCAAGGTCCGCGCTCACACGGTGCTTCACGATCACTTCGCGCCCCATCTGAATGATCACCGAATCTTTCTCCGCCACGCCTTGCAACGGTTTTCGGTAGCGCACCACGTCAATCACCTGGGGCTCGAGTCCCGCCTTGAGGCCCTGCGGTTCGTGCGCCGTCCACACGTACTCGCAGTCAAATTCGCGCGCCGTGACCAGAATCGCCAGTTGCACCAGTCGCGGGTCGAGCCCGGATTTGTTGCGCAGGTAGTCGTTCACCGCGCCCATGTGCTCGGCCACTTGCGGGCTGTACAGGCGAATCGGAGCCGGGCCAAAAAAATCAGCGGAGGGTCCGCGAGCGTCAAACATTTTCTTGCCGGCCTCGTCCAGGTCTTCGCGCTTGATGGCCGGCAAGCGATTTCCGGTCTCCGAATGGATATCCTTTGGCCACGCGCTTGCGGCAGAGCTTGCCTGTGCGGGACCGCCGGCTGCGCTCGGCTGTGCGGCTCGGCCGCTGATCGCGCGGCCGGCAGCCAGTCCCGACGCGGCCGCAAAAACAAAAAGGAATACAGCGGAGCGTGATCTCATCGTAGTTCCCTCCAAACGAACGTCTTTGTTATTCAGTGTCATTCTGAGCGAAGCGAAGAATCTCTCTTCGATTTAAGCGCAGGGAGGAAACGGAGAGAGATTCTTCGCTTCGCTCAGAATGACAATCGTTGCGGCGCGTAGTCCCGTCGTGTGTCCCGGCCGAGTTGACTGGCTGTGTTGCCCTGCCTGTTGCCCGATCGCGCCTCAATTCGCCGGCGGCCAGGAATGGCACGTCGAGCACACCACCGGCGCGCCGTGGTCCTTGTGACAACTGAGGCAAACACCCATGGTGGTGACGCTGGTGGTTTCGGACATGCGGTCCATCTGCGCCACCTGGCCATGGCACATCTGGCATTTCATTCCGGCGTCCAGATGCTTGCGGTGCGTCCAGGTGACGCCCGGCAGCACTTTGTAAACACGCACCCAGGAAATGGGCTGCTTGGATTTGGAAAACTCTGCCAGTTTTTGAATCGCTGGCTTATTGGTGGCCACCGAAATATGGCAGGACATGCAGGTGCTGGTCGCCGGAAACGTCATCAGATTTCCGGGCGCGGGATTGGTGTGGCAAGTTGCGCAAGGCAATCCGAGCGCGAGGTGCGTCTTGTGGCTGTAGGGAAGCGGCTGGTCGGGCGGCGCGTGATCCACGGGATTGTCTGGAACTTCCTGTTTGACCTCCGCGGACGCAGCGGAAGATTGCGCATGGACGCTGCGGGCGATGCAGAGAGCTACAAACAAGAAAGAAAACAAACTCACGGCCACAACAGCTTTGGCGATGCCTTTCAAGAGACCACCTCCCGGCAGTCGGGCAAGTTCAACGTGACGATCAAGTAGGACAGGCTTCAGCCTGTCTGGTTTAGATTTATGTAGGCCACTACACAAAACCAGACAGGCTGAAGCCTGTCCCACTAAGACTTGTTCTCTTTTTTCCCCACGACTTCTTCCAGGCTTGTCCCCAGATCCTTGAGCATCACCATGGCCGCGTTGCGTCCAGGCTGCCCGGTGACGGATCCTCCGGGCGCAGTCGTGCCGCCGGTCTGGTACAGCCCCGGAATCGGCATGCGGTAATTGGCCCAGCCGGGCATCGGTCGCATGGCGCCCGATTGCGAAGGGCCGGAGCCTCCGGCGTGGCAACTGCCGTGCCAGTTGTGCGGGTTCATGCGCTCCAGGTCCAGCGGGCTGTGCGTCACGCGCTCCAGAATTTTATCGTTGGTCAGGTTCGGCGAATATTTCTGAATGTATTTCAAGGTCGCGTCGGCGACCTGCTCCTTGATCTCGTCCCAGTGGTTCGGCCCTTCCTTCAAATCATAGGGATGGTAGCCGACCACCTTGATCGTGTGCATCCCCGCGGGAGCGCGCGTCGCGTCGGCGACGCTGGTCTGGATGATATGCACCGGCGGCTCGTCCAGATTTACGTTGCCCGCGCAATAGTCGTAAGCGAAGCGCAGCGCCCGCTCCGGTTTGCCGAGCAGTTCTGAATGTACCGGCGAGAGCATTCCGGCCGAGGTCGGATACTTGATCGGCTCGCTGGTCGCGTAATTCGTGCTCATCATCTGAAATTCCGGCTGCCAGGTGTCGACGCCGTCGATGAAATCCGCTCCCCACAAATCTTTCGGCGCCATATCCACCAGATGTTTGATGTGGATCGTGGAGAGGACCGCCTTCTCCGCATGATACGAGCTTCCGTCCAGGCACTCGACACCCGTGCATTTGCCGCTTTCGACGATCAGGCGCGCCACCGGCTTGTTGGTGAGGATCACTCCATCGTGCGCCTCGATATATTTCGCCAGCGCATCCGTCAATTTTCCCGAGCCGCCCTTGGGCAGCGGCCGCCCGTGGCGCTGCTGGTTGAAGGGGCCGTAGGCCACGCGTCCCGTCATGGGGAACTGCGGCGGCTGCTGCGACCACGGGCACGCCAGCATGAACGAGCGGCAATGATCGTCCTCAAAATTCATGCGGATGATGTCCCAGTAGGACATGGCCAGGCGGCGCTGCCAGAATTTTTCGGCGGGCTTGATGTTTTCGGATTCCTTCCACATGCGCCAGTACGAGTCGGCGTCCTTCTTGTTAATTTTCGCGAACTCGGCGCGGGTGCGCTCCGGATCGAGCCACTGGGTGATGTAGGCGCCGTCGAGAAACGGCATGTGGAACACCGGGTCCGGAGTGATGTACTCGAGCCCGTAGTTTTCGAGGTCTATTTCCTTATCGCGCAGCATGGGATTGTCCTGAATCCCGTTGTGCGCGGAGGAGCAGGTGTCATGAATGAACCCGCGCAGCGTGAATTGCGCGGACTTCACGCCGCCTCCCACCGTCGGGCGCCCCTCGAGCACCACGCAGCGAAAGCCCGCCTTCGACAAGTACGCCGCGGTCACCAGGCTGTTGTGACCCGCGCCGGCCACTACGATATCGAAACGGTCCGGAGCCGCCGGCTGGCGCGCCATCCCGCTCAAAGGCGCGAGCGCGAGGGGAGCGAGCGCCGCGCTTTTCACGAATCCACGCCTGGTGATTCCGCTCATCGAAAGCCTCCTGCAGCAAACAATTTCCTGTGGGCTGAGATTGTCGCCGAAATAAACTTTTGTCAATCGTATTTGAATGTTTATTTCAACGCCAAAATGGTTTCCAGGGGCGTGGCAGCCGGCGTATGATTACGCCGCAAAAGCCAATGGCAACTCGATTCACAGGATGCTCCATCGAGAGGCGACCTTGCGCTTAAAATCCTTCATCGCGGCCCTCGCGCTCTCGCTGATTTTTCCGGCGATCGCGGCTCGCGCGCAGGGCCAGGCGTCCGGCTCGGATGCTGATTCCGCCGCCATCAAAAAAGTGTGCGCTGATTTTTCTAAGAGTTTCAGCCGCCATGACGCCCACGCCGTAGCCATGACCTTTGCCGACGATGCCGACTTCACCAACATGAACGGGCGTCACAGCCACGGCCGCGCGGACATCGAAAAGTGGTTTGCTGGACTGTTCCACGGCAACTTGAAAGATTCGCTGCGCACTGACACGGTGAAAAGCATCCGCTATTTTTCGCCGGACCTCGCCGCCGTGGATGCCGACACGGTCATCACCGGAACAAAAACTGCCGACGGATCGGAAATTCCGCCGCGCAAGGGCCTGATGGTGGTCCTGGCGGTCAAAGAGAACGGCCAGTGGTACATCGGCACGTTCCACGAATCCGAATATCCCGCGCCCCGAGGCGAAGCCGCGAAGTAAAGGCCGATCGCTACCGTTACCGTCCGTAAATCAGCAGCGTAAATGTCCCCGGCACCTGCGCGGGCCGCGGGTTGGGATTGTCGGGCGTCGCGGCCGGGGGCGGACCGAAATCGGACGTCACGGTAAACACGCGATGATTCGAGGTGTCGAGCGCCATAGTCCGCGCGCCGCGCTGCGTGGAAATGGTGTCCACCACGGTGTACTTGTCGGGCGAGTCTTCGTGCGCCACGGTGATGGTGCCGTCGCCGCAGGAGACGAACGCCATGCCGGTGGCGGGATCGAACGAGGCGGCGTCAACGCCTTGCCCGATCGGCACGCTGGCCACGATCTTGCCCGCATAGTCGGACACCAGCATCACTTTGCTGTGGCAGCCGATGAACAGCCGCTTGTGCGCCAGGTCGATGGCCATGCCGGTCGGCTCCTCGCAGTTCGCCAGCGGCCAGGTATTTAGAACTTTGAATTCCTTGGTGTCGAACTCGATCAATTGCGCCTTGTCTTCGATGTTTACCCAAGCGTGGCCCGCACCGTCGGCCTGCGCAGCTTCCGGCTTTCCGCCCAGCGGCACAGTGCCCGCCACCTCTCCGGTTTTCGCATTCACCGCGGTGGCATCTTTGCTGCGCGCGTTGAAGACGAACACGTTCTTCGATGCCGGATCGTACATGAAGCCATCCGGGCCGTCGGCGGCGGGCAATTTTACTTCGTTGATGGGCGCCAGAGTTTTCAGGTCAAAGATGGTCACCGAATTGGAGCGGCCGTTGCTTGAGTAGCCGCGTCCCAATTCCGGCAACAGCTGCGCGCCATGCGTTCCCTGCACGTTGGGAACATCGCCGACCACGTTCCCGTCCATATCGACAACCATGATGTGCGTCCCGCGAGAAATGAAGAGACGGTGCGACACCGGATCGGCCGAGAGGTAATCCCAGCCGCCTTCGCCTCCCAGCGTCAGCTTCTTCAACAAGTGATAACCGGATCCTTGTGGCGCGGGAGCAGCCGCCACCGATACCAGTGCGGCCGCGCAAATTACAAACAGGGCCGTCCAAATTGCTTTTCGCATAGATTCACCCGCCATTTTTGGATTTAGGATTTTCCTTTGGCCCAATGGAGAACTGTCTTGTTTTGTCATTCTGAGCGAAGCGAAGAATCTCTCTTCGATTTAGGTGCATGCAAAGAACCAAGGAGGGATTCTTCGCTTCGCTCAGAATGACAACGGTCCAATTTTTTTCCCAGCCGGCGAAGTGGCGACCCACATAGACACTTGACGGGATGCACCTAATTCCCGGCGTTCATTTTATTTTTTCCCGCCGCCGGCTCTTCCAGCCGCGCTTTGATCCAGGGCATCACAATTTCCTCCCCGATGCGGGAATTCGGCCATTCCGCCGAGCGCCCGGTGTGCCCGCCATCAGGATTTACCCAGGACCACTTCGGCGAACCGCCGGACTGCATCAGCGCGTAAAGATCGGAGATGGGCACCTGGCTGTCCTTCTCGCCGTTCAATACCAGCATGGGGGCCGAGGGCTGTCCGAGAAAACCCTGCGTCTTCAGCGACAATCGCGGGCCGTAGGCATAAAACTCGTCCAGCGATTCCACGCCGTAAATGGCGGCGCGCGCCGCGAAGAGGTCAAACAAATATTCCGGCGTGCCCAGGGATTTTTTCTGCCATTCCGCGGAGTAGTAGTCGTGAATCGGTCCACCCTGCACGACGGCGCCGCGCAGCCGCGCCTTCTCGAGATACGCCAGGCTCGCCGCCCAGTGGCCGCCGTAGCTGACGCCCCACGCGACGATGCGCTTGCTGTCCACGTCAGGCCGGGTGGCCAGATAGTCCAGCACGCGCGAAAACATGCGCTCCGCTCCCACGTCCGCCTTCACCGGAGACTCTCCGGTACCCGGCATGTCCACAGCCACCACACCGATTCCGCTGCGGAACAACGAGTCGCGTCCCTGCACTTCGTCTTCCTTGCGCGAATCCGTTCCGTTGATCATGAAAACCAAGGGCGCTGGGCGCACATCTTTCGGCAGCCGGATGTATCCGGCAATTTCCTTGCCCTCAAAGGGGATGTGCAGGATCTCGATCGGCGGATCGAGAAATTTTCCGTAATTGCGAAACGCCGCGAGCGCGTTCAGATATGCCTTTTGCTTGCCGGACGAATTGGGCACCGGCCAGCGCGCCGCGGTGTAGTACTTGAAGGCCCAGAAATAATCCTCGCGCGCGGCATCTTTCATTTCTGCGCCCTCTTCGCGCTGCGCCTTCAGGTTATAGCGATCACCGATGGCGCTCCACGCGGCCGCCCATTCGTCGCGGTCCAGGCTGTGAATGTTATTCAGCGCTTCGCGCGCGTCTTCGGACTTGAGCCCGCCGACGGGGCCCAGGTTCTTATCCACGCGGCGCTGCGTTTCCTGTTTGAGTTCTTCCCACGTGCGGGTTGGCGCCATCTGCGCCGAAGCAGAAATGGCTCCCGCGAGCGCGATGCCCACGAGCGTCGCGACGGAGCGCGGGGAAATCTTTAGTTTCGGTAAGCGCATGATGTGCCTCCCTGATTTACGATGCAGGATGGCACAAGTCGCACCCCCGGGCAAGAAAAGAAGCTCGTGACCTGGACACAGACTTTAGCTAAGGCCTCACTCGGTACTAGTTGTTAAAATAAGATTGGAAAATGATTTCATACGCGGAGGCGTCGCGCCGGAAGTTGTGACCGGCGGGGCGAGCCCGGAGGCGGAAGCAGAGACCGCTCCGTGAAACTTGACGTCCCAGGCCGTGGCGCGTATATGATTGTGATTCAGCCGGAGATCAGGGCAGCAACCTCAGGAACTCTCCAGGTCGAGAGTCGCGCTGGGCCAAGCCGAAAAAGGGGAACGGGACCGTCGAGGTCCACGCGGCATGCCGGACACCAATCCGAAATGGCCGAGCAGGGAAGAAATCGAACGCCGCGCGCGCCAGAAGTTTGTGGAGCGCGGCTGCGAGAACGGCCACGAAGTAGCTGACTGGCTGGAAGCGGAAAAGGAATTGGCCGAGTTTCTGCGCGCGAACGAAGAGCCAGTGCCGGCGTTTTCGTCCATCGGCCCGGACATCGATAGCGGGTCCACAAGAATGTCTTTTCTGAATTTCTACGGATTGCGGGAACAGCCGTTCGGGATGACTCCGGACCCGGCCTATCTCTACGCCAGCCGGACGCACAGCGAGGCTCTGGCATCCCTGTCGCGGGGAATTGCGGACACTCGTGGATTTCTGGCCCTGGTCGCCGATCCCGGTATGGGCAAGACCACCTTGCTGTACCAGTTGATCGAGCATTTGGGTGATGCCGCGCGAACCGTGCTCATCTTTCAGACCGACTGCACCTCGCGCGAATTGATCGAATATATTTTGCAGGACCTTGGCGTCGATTTTACGGGCATGGGTTTGGTGGCCATGCACGGCAAGCTGAATGAAGTCTTGTTTGAACAGTTGATGCAGGGGAAGCGGTTCGTTCTGGTGGTGGACGAGGCGCAGAACCTGGACGATTCCGTGCTCGAAACCGTGCGCATGCTTTCCAATTTCGAGACCCACAACGCCAAGCTGATGCAGATTATTTTGGCCGGCCAGCCTCTGCTGGCGGCGAAGCTTGCTCAGCCCCGCCTGTCGCAACTGCGCCAGCGCATTTCAGTCCTCACCCAACTGGAAGCATTTACAGTGGAGGAAACGCGCCAGTACATCGAACATCGCTTGAACGTCGCGGGATTATTCGGCGGCCAAACCATCTTTGAGCCTGCAGCCATAAAGCTGATCGCGCGGCAGAGCCGGGGCATTCCCAGAAACATCAACAATATTTGCCACAATTCGATGCTGATCGCGTACTCCCGCGATCGCCGCGCCGTGAACGCCGAGATTGTGCAAGAGGCGGTGGCGGGCCTGGACATGGAGTCACTCGCCTCCCCGCCCCAGCAAACCCCCGCCGGCGCTGAGCCAGCACGCAGCGTAGCGGCTGTTTCCACGAAAGCTCCGGCGAGCCGTATCACGACAAACGCTCGCGCCGTCGCTGCTCAACATGCTGTGGATCGCCCCGACGAAGGCCCGCGGCCCTCGCTGACCTACGGCGCCGGACCAAAGAAGAATCCGTCGGCGTGGCGCATGCATTCGGCGATCGTAGTGGTAATTCTGTTCTCAGGCGCGCTGCTGCTTGCGGTTCTGGGACGTTCGGAATCCAGGCAACGATTGACGCCGCAAGTATTCGATCAGGCCTCTGGGTCGCTCGGGCAATCGCTCCCATCAGGAAACGCTGAAGACGCCGCGGCCTACGATGCCACGCCGCAAGACACCGGCAGCGGCCAAGTGCTCACCGTGGCAGCGGGTCCGCAGCAGTCGCTGCGAGATCTTACTCTGCGGTACGTCGGCCATTTTGACGTCGAACTATCCAACCAAATCCGCAGCCTGAATCCCGACCTGAAAGATCCCGATCACCTGGTAGCCGGTCAGCTAATCCGCATCCCATTGCCCCCGGGCGCGATGAAAAAAGTGAACGACACAGCGGACATGCCTGCCGCTCCCAGGCAGGAAGCGTCCGGAAGTCTCTTCGCCAGGTTGAGCGCGCTCCTCCGCGAACGAAAATAGCTCCCTGTGGCGCATGCTTTAGCTTGCGCAGTTTCGTTCAAGCCACGGAAAATCCGGCTAAAACCACACTCCGCAAGCTAAAGCATGCGCCACAAGTTCAGAAAAAACAGGTTCCAAAACAAAAAGGGGAGAATGGCGTAGCGCCATTCTCCCCAAGGGGACCTCTTTTCAGAGGTGATTAACCGATCGGTGTGCTGGCGACGGTCGGGGTAGAGCCATCGGTAGTCTGGCGAATCACACCGCTCTGATCCGTAAAGAACTTTCGCTGGCCCGTCGACGTCGACTGGGGAACAGCAAGAATGGTGTACTGCGTGACGGGCGTTGCCGCCACCGGCGTGTACGTAAACGTGTACCCGCTCTTCACCGGGTTACCGGTCGCGCCGAGCAAGCTGTCAACCAGGTCAGCCGCGGACGCGCTTGGGGTACCGCCGGCAGCCACCGGACCGAGTTGTGAAAACGATGTAGTGGGGTCGGTGGAATAGGTGGTCTGATACGCCACGATCGAGGTGTTATACGTACGCAGCGTGGCAACCGCGGACGCTTCATTGGCCGCCATTTTCGAGCGCAGCAAATTCGGGATGGCGATCGCCGCGATGATCAGAATAATCGCAACAACGATCAGCAATTCGATTAACGAAAAGCCCTTCTCCTTAGGACGCATTCACGAAACTCCTTTTTTCGTCTCCGACGATTGGTTCATTTTTGGGCTAAATAGCCCGACAACGGAGAAGGTGCAGTTACCGTTCCATTGGCATCAAAGGGAGGTTTTCGATTCGACACATCGGCGGCAACTCCAATCATTTCTGTAGTTTTAGGCTGCATGCGGGAAGGGGGAGGCGGCGGATTCAACGTCTTGGCGGGTACCGAATTTTGACTTTCTGGCGAAAATTGTCAATTCCCTTAGACGAAAAATGGCACTAAATGATTGCGTCCGTGGCGGTAGATTTCGACGCTTACGGGGAAATCTGGCGTCTTGTCTCGGGAAACGGGGACGCTTTCACAGGGCTGGGCGCAGCCTGAAATCAGTGCTTGCCCGCGGCCTTCGCTTTGGCGCAACGGGCGCACGAGCCGTCCATTTCTTCAATGCTGTACGTTTCGCCCTCTCGTAGCAGTTGTCGCGCACTCTCTTCCGCTTCGGCAATTGAGCGGAACGGTTCCCAGTCCAGCCGCGCGATCCCTGACCATCGAATGTGGTAATGTTTGACGACGGTAACTTTTATGGTGTCCATGTGGCCCTCGCATCAAAGCCCCATGAGAAGCAAATTGAAGCTAACTCCAGTGATTCTGAATTTCAGTGCGCCATGTCACACTTGCTTGCGCGCGTTTCGTTGCGCCCGGACCGTCTAGCTCTAATCTAATTTCGCCTAAATCTGCTCTACTTTGCAACTCCCTGGCGCCATCTCTCGATTTGCGCCCTCGCTTTAACCCTTCCTGTAACAGAGCGTGGGATCGGCCGCACAATTTTAGACTACCACTTTCCCGGGCAAGATGCCGCGCGCCGGTGATAGTATGCGTCACTGCCAACCATTCTTTTGCCCGGCTGCTGCTCGAGTCGCTGATCGCGTTGCTGATCGGGACCGTTCCGATTGAAGGGGGATCCAAATGGATTTCAAGCGAACTTCTTGCTGGATTAAGACCTTGGGCCTGGCATCGGCCTGCGCGTTTCTTCTGGTCCTGCCGGCCAGCGCCCAGGAACTGAATCTGAAGGGCGCGATCGACATCCACAACCATCAGGATCCGGACAGCAGTCCGCGCGCGATCGATGCCGACGATCTGGCGCGCCTCGCGAAATCCAAGGGCATGCGCGGAATTGTTTTCAAAAGCCACTACGAGCCCACCGCATCGATGGCTTATCTCGTCCGCAAGGAAGTTCCGGACTTTGAAATCTTCGGCGGAATCACCCAGGACCTGGCCGAGGGCGGGATCAACCTGGAATCCGTGAAGCACATGGCTGGAATCAAGGGCGGCTACGGCCGGATCATCTGGCTGCCGACGTTCGACGCCGAGCATGTGGTGAAGGCCGCGAAGTCGTCCGCTCCATACGTTCCGGTCTCGAAGGACGGCCATCTGCTGCCCGGCGTGCTGGAGTTGATCGATTACATCGCCCAGCACCACCAGTTGGTGTTTGAAACGGGGCACGTTGCGCCGGAAGAGGGGCTGATGGCGGTCCACGAAGCGCACGCGCGCGGCGTGAAGCACATTGTGGTCACGCATGCGATGGCATCGTCCGTCCAGATGTCCATCCCGCAGATGAAAACCGCCGCGCAGGACGGCGCGTTTATCGAGTTCGTCTACGGTGCCACGCAGGGCGCAAATCCGACGGTCAGCATCAGCGACTATGCCAAGGCCATCCGCGAAATCGGCCCGAAGTCCTGCATCCTGGCCACGGATTACGGCTCGCTGCAGAATCCCCCGCGCCTTCTGGAGCCCGATGGCCTGCTGGAATTCATGCAGGTAATCCACAAAGAAGGAATTTCAGTGGACGATATCAACCTGATGGTGAAAACCAATCCCGCCGTCCTCTTCGAACTGAAGCCGTAGTTCTCAAGTAGGACAGGCTTCAGCCTGTCAGGTTTAGATTTGTGGATGGCGCGAGTCAAAACCAGACAGGCTGAAGCCTGTCCTACGTAAGTCCACGGAAAGCGCAAAAGATCGATAGAGGGGATCCAGGCGCGATCATTTTTTAGTCAGCCAGCGTTCAGTTGACGCGGCCACCGACGGGTAGTATAAGCGCCCCCAACAGAGGTTCTGCGCCCATGACCAATCAACTGACCAATCAACTGACGAAGCATGTCGTGCTGCTAGTAGCGCTCGTTCTCACTTTATCCTGCGCGGCCAATGCCCAGGAAACCATGAAGAAGGGCGACAAGGCCTGGACTGACCTCGAAGCCACGCTGCGAGAGGCCAATCTCAACTGGCTCTGCCAGGGAAAAAACTTCCACGCCAAGCGCCAGGATTGCGTCGATCATCGCGCCCAGTTTTGGGCCGACCAGTTTTTTGAAATGGGCGGGAACGGCACGCAAACCAAGGCGCAGATGGTGGCCGGACAAACCGCCGGTGCCAAGACTTATCCCGACGTGGTGAGAGGCGAGGGACCGAATCCGACGCAGTTCACCCTGATGGCGGTTTATGGAAATTTCGCCATGGCCGTCGATCACACCACCTTCAAAATTCGCACGGACGGCAAGGGCCAGCCGGACTTCGAGCACGTCGCGCCCAACAATAAAACCGATCACTGGTATCTTGATGAGAGCGGCAAGCTGGCGGTGGTGCGCGAAGTCACCTTCGCCCGCCTGTTCGTGAAAGTGAATGGAACGTGGCGCCCCGCGGCCGGAGCCTCTGTCCCGGTGCCGCCGTCGAAGTAATCCGGTCACGAAGAAACACAAAACGTTGTCATTCTGAGCGAAGCGAGGAATCTCTCTCGGTTTCTTCTCCCAGGCTCAAATCGAAGAGAGATTCTTCGCTTCGCTCAGAATGACAAAACGAGGCATTGGGAGCAACTCACATGACGCGAACCAAATTTATTTTTGCCGTCGTCCTCGCAGTGCTGTTCGGAATCTCTCTCGGCAGCGGCAGCCCCTTGCATCTGCTGCGCCGGGCCGAAGCCGCTCCCAAGCCTCCGGCCGAAGTGCCCAAGTACGTGGTCGATCCCATGTGGCCGAAGCCGTTTCGCAACATGTGGGTCACCGGCGATG
>DATGJQ010000008.1:0-18520 GCA_035295105.1 Candidatus Acidiferrales bacterium
GTCGATGTTCCGTGCTCCGGCACCGGCACGCTGGCGCGCCATCCTGAGATTCGCTGGAAACTTCAGCCCGAAGATCTCGGCGACCTGCACGACCGACAGGCGCGCTTGCTGCGTAATGCCCTAGCGTATCTGGCGGCGGATGGGCGGCTGGTTTATTCCACGTGTTCGCTGGAACCGGAGGAAAATGAGATGGTCGTGCGCGAGGTGCTCGCAGAGTTCGGTGCAGAATTCAAAACGGTCGATCCCCTCACGTCTCTGACACAAATTCTGCAACCATCGGTAGCGGCGGCGAGCGTGGTCGACGCCGAAGGTTTATTCCGGACTTTTCCGCCGGAGCACGGAACGGATGGATTTTTCGCCGCGATCTTCACGCGTACAAATTACAAGGCCTGAACAGAGTTCGTTCAGCGAAATTCCCAATATCCGCACCGCCGGCGCATTCATGACGAAACGTTTTTCACGGCCACGCTGGAAGCCTCGCGGAGCGCGTGCTAGATTGATCGCGGAGAATTGATGAGTCTGCGCGAACGAATCGAGTGGGTTTTTCGCATCGGGCTGCTGGTGTTCATTCTGGCAGCGGCGGCATTCTTAAGCGCAGTGACCACCATGCGTTTCGCGATCCAGGGCCGCGAAGTCAGCATGCCCAACCTCGTCGGAAAAAGTTCGGCGGACGCCATGGCCATCCTGCAGGGCCGGGGGCTGCAACTGAAAGTGGTGGACCGCGTCTACAGCGACCTTCCGGCAAACGCCGTGGCGCGGCAAAGCCCTCCCGAAGGCGAGCGCATGAAGGTGGGCCAGAATGCCCACGTGGTGTTGAGTCTCGGCTCTCCCAACGTGAACACTCCATCGCTGGTCGGCGAATCCCTGCGCGTCGCGCGCATCCAGTTGCTGCAGGTGGGATTGCAGCTCGGAGAAGTCACCACCATCGCCGCTCCCGCCGCAATGTCTGACACTATTTTGCAGCAGACCCCGCTGCCGGGCACGCGCGCAGCCAGCCCGCGCGTCGATCTGCTCGTAGCGCAGGGAGACGTTCCAGCCTCCTACGTAATGCCCTGGATGGTGGGAATGTCCCTGCCGGACGCCGATCGCCTGCTGATGTCAGCCGGAATCAAACTGGCGAAGACCACCTTTGTTCCTTCCCCGCAGTGGCCCAAGGGATCGGTTACCGAGCAGATTCCTGACGCAGGAACGAAAATCACTTCCGATTCGGACATCCAGATCGTCGTAGCGCAATAACCAAACTGCCCAACAACCCGAGCGTCTGTCATTCTGAGCGAAGCGAAGAATCTCTCCTTGTTTCTTTGTCTCATGCTCCAATCGAAGAGAGATTCTTCGCTTCGCTCAGAATGACAATTTCCAACCGGTGCTTCGTCTCCCTTCTGCGAATCTGATAAGATGTCCGCGGAGAACCCGTGACTTACCCTGTTGCCATCGCGCCGTCCATTCTGGCTGCGGACTTCGCCTGCCTCGGCGACGGAATTCGCGCCGTGGAGCGCGGGGGCGCGGCCATGCTGCATGTCGACGTGATGGACGGGCATTTCGTGCCTAACATCTCCATCGGCGTGCCGGTGGTGGCCTCCCTGCGCAAGGCAACCCGCCTGCCCCTCGACGTGCATCTGATGATCGAGAATCCGGAGCAGTACATCCAGGCATTTGCCGAGGCCGGCGCCGACATGATTTCCGTGCACGAAGAAGCTACACCGCATCTGGACCGCGCGCTCTCCATGATCCGCGAGCATGGATGCCAGCCGGGTGCCGTGATCAATCCGGCGACCCCGGTTTCTTCGCTGTCCGAGGTCTTCGCCAAGCTCGATCACGTCCTGGTGATGTCGGTCAATCCGGGGTTCGGAGGGCAGAAATTCATTCCCAACGCCCTGGCAAAGATTCGCGAGCTAAAAAGAATTCGAGAGGGCTATAATCGTTCCTTCCGGATCGAAGTGGACGGGGGAGTCGGTCCGGAAAACGTGACTGAACTGGTTCGCGCCGGGGCCGAAATCCTGGTTGCCGGAACTTCCATCTTCCATACCCCCGATGTCGCCGAGGCCGTGCGCGCGCTGAAGCAAACGGCCGACGGGGCGCTGGCGCAAAAAGTCTAAGTCTTGAACTGCGGGTACTGCCCGGGACCCGCAAGCATAAGGATCGAACTTGAAACCTGGTCGAACTCTATGTGTTTTGACGCTCGGAGCAGGATTGCTCACCGGGTGTCTGGGTAAAAAGAACGCCGCCCCGGTCGCCGGCACTTCGGTCGAGCCGGATAAAGTTCTCTACTCCAAGGCCACCGAGGATCTGAAACACGGCCGATACACCACCGGCCGCCTCGCTCTGCAAACTTTGATCAACACCTATCCGGACAGCGAATACCTGGCCAAGGCCAAGCTGGCGATCGGAGATTCCTACTATAAAGAAGGTGGCACAGCCGGCCTCAAGCAGGCCATCGTAGAGTACAAGGATTTCATCACATTCTTCCCGTTCCTCGATGAAGCGGCCCAGGCACAGATGCAGATTGCCATGGCCCACTACCGCCAGATGGAAAAGCCGGACCGCGACCACGCGGAAGCCGTGCAGGCGGAAGCCGAGTTCCAGACGTTCCTGGAAAAATATCCCAACAGCTCCCTCGTTCCCCAGGCCGAGCAGCATCTGCGCGAAGTCCAGGAAGTTTTGGCCGAGGGTAATTTCCGGGTGGCTAGTTTTTACTACACGCGCGCCGCCTACCGCGCCGCCGGCGCCCGCCTGATCGAACTGACCAATCGCTACCCCTTGTACAGCCAGGCCGACCACGCCAACTGGATGCTCGGGCAGATTTATGAAAAGAGCGAGCATAACGATCAGGCCGCCAAGTATTACGCGCGAATCGTGAAGGATTATCCGCTGTCTCCGCTCGCGGGCGACGCCAAAGACAAGCTGGTGAAATTTGGCGCTCCGGTTCCTCCGGCAGATCCGACGGCGGTAGCACGCATGCAGAAAGAGCAAAACACCGACCGGCCGGGATTGGTCAAGCGGTCCATGAGCGTCCTGAAGACCGGTCCGGATGTTTCCGCCGCGGCTCGCAACGGCGCTCCGACGATGACTCCGGCCAGCGAATCCGGGGACGAGACCATCGGATTCGGTTTGCAGCCCAACGCCAATGTGTCTGCGCCCTCTAGCATCGGCAACGAAGCCACGGTGCAAACCGTGACTCCTGGCAGCCCTGAAGCGCTGCCTCCCCCGGCCTCCGCCGCTCCCTCGACCGAACAGGCTCCTGCCGCGGACGCCGCTCAACCCGCAGCCACGGGCAACTCCAGCGATTCGACCACCACACAGCCCGCCGATTCCAGCCAGGAATCGACCAGCAAAAAGAAGAGCGGGATCCGGAAACTGATTCCCTTCTAGCTGACTCTCTGGGTTCCGCAAGTTTGTAGCGCCTGCCTTCAGGCGGGCATCGTGCCCTAACGAGGATGCCAGCCTGAAGGCGGGCGCTACATTCAAACTGGGGTTCCTGCGCCGACTTCTTCGTCCCTGACGTGCAACCTGGTTGGCGGCAAGCTAGCGTTTCACGAAAAAATCGCCCTGTCCTTTCGTCCACTAGTTCATTCAGACACACTCCGGTCCGGTCTTTATTGACTCAGTTGAATCAGGATGTTACGAATGAATGAGGAATAATTTTGTCTGTGGGCAGCGGGTTCCATGGGTGTTTGTGGTAATCGGGAGGCCGGCAAGTGGCTAAGATCCTGGTAGCTGACGACAACAGCAACGTCCAGAAGACCGTCACGCTGGCTTTGGCCGACCTCGGCATCGAGGTGGTGGCGGTCAACAATGGCGAGGCGGCCGTGCGCAAGCTCCGCGATGTGTCTCCGGACCTGGTTCTGGCCGATATCTTCATGCCGGTGCGAAATGGGTATGAAGTTTGCGAGTACGTCAAGAAAGATTCCCAATTCTCACATGTTCCTGTGGTGCTGCTGGTCGGAGCCTTCGATCCCCTGGATGAGCGCGAAGCGCAGAGAGTTGGAGCGGACGGAATTCTGAAGAAGCCCTTCGTTCCGCCTGATCCGCTGATTGCCATGGTGAAAATGCTGCTCGATCGGACGCTTGGCGAGCGGCTAGTCACGGTCGAGGCGGTCGCCAAGCCTGCCGCCGTGGTGGCCGCACGAAGTAAATCGAGCCCGGTTGCCGCCGCCGAACAGCCGCCGTCCTCCACGCAAATTTCTGAAGAGGTGCCGGAGGAAGAAGAATTCCGGCCGCCGGTTGAGCGTTTGTCGTTTGGAGAAGGAACGCGGCCCGTGGCGTTTGGGCAGTTGCTGGACACGCCGGTGGAAGAACCGGAAATTTCGCCCATCGATCCCGTTCCCGACGAGCAAATTCTGACCAGCGCGCGCGACGCCTCACTGGGCGATCCGGTTTTCTGGAAGACCGAAGAACCCGCGCCGGAAAACCCCGAAGAGAATTCCCAGGCGCCCGAGAACGTTGAGCAGGACCTGACCGCCGATCTTCCGCTACGCCCGTGGAAACCGGACGAAGAAACCACCGCGCGCAACGCGGAGGCTGCCCAGTTGCAACCGATCGAGCCGCTGGAACTGGTCCGCGAGGAAGTCCACGACGCAGCCGCTGAGCCTTCTTCGATCATCGAGTCGTCGCCGATTATGGTGCAGGATCCTGCAGCGCAAGCTTCGCTGAACGTGGAACCCGGAAAGCCGGAAGACCTTGCCGCCAATCCGCTCGAATGGATGGCTTCGGCGCCGCCACCGCCGGTTGAAGAAATTCCGGAACCGAGTGTCGCGTGGGATGCCGTGGCTTCGGGTCCAACTGAGATCCCGGAACAGCCGGAACAAATTGAACATGAGCACGTGGAAGCGAGCATAGAAACACCTGCGGTGGAAGCGGCCGCTCCCGAGCTTGCGGTTGAGGCTCCCGTCACTCCTGCGGTCGTTGAGGAACCGGCCTCCGAAGTAGTTCCGGTGTCTTTGGCTGCGGAGACCTCTTCGCAACCGGAGGCAGCCAGCGCTCCGGAAATTCCCGATCCCGAAAAGACTCATCCGTCGCTCAAGCCGGTCATCCAGAGCGCCGAAGACACTGCACGTTCGATTTCCAAACAGGATTGGGCGGACTTGACCGGCAGCCTGCAGCCGCCGGCGGCCGAAAAAGCAGAAGCAATCGAGGAAAAAGCCGGGGCCGAAAGTTCAGCCGCCGCTTTGGAGCCCGCAACGCAAGCATCGGAGCCGGAACCGGTGGCGCCGAAGCCGGAGAGCTTCGCTTCCAAACTCTTTAGCCAGGGCACCGAGGACACCGCGCGTTCCATTTCCAAACGTGATTGGGCCGAACTCGCTGCCAGCCTGCATCAGAAACGAACGGACGCGGGCGCGGAAAGCGCTAGTTCCACTTCGGCCGTCGAGGGATCCGCAGGCTTGAATAGCAACGAGAATCCGTTCAGCGCTCTTGCTACGGATGCGCAGAGCGCGGTGGCCGATGCGCAATCCGCGTCCTCGAACGCGGACCCGTCCGCGTCAGCCGACCCGGTCCTGGTCGAGGCCGTGGTGCAACGCATCCTCGAAAAGTGGCGGCCGCAGGTGGTGGATATCATTACCAAGGAATTTCTGCGGCCCATTGTGCAAGCCCTCGTGCAGCGCGAAATCCAGAAACGCTGAATCGTTCTTTAAGTTCCAGTCATCTACCAACCACAATATTTTTCTTGCTGCGGCGCCGCGCGGGCGCATTTGACCGTCCGCGCGAGCGTCCGTATAGTATTTCTCTCAACCGACAGGTCTGGAGAACATGCCAAGAGAGATTCCCAAGGCGTACGAGCCGCAACTGATCGAGCAGAAGTGGGCGAAGAAATGGGCGGAGGAAAACCTGTTTCGCGCCGACGTGAATGCGCCGGGACCCGTGTTTTCCATCGTCATTCCGCCGCCGAACGTTACCGGTTCGCTGCACATCGGCCACATGCTGGATCATACGGAGATCGATATCCTGACGCGCTGGCGCCGCATGCAGGGCTACAACACGCTGTACCTGCCGGGAACGGACCACGCGGGAATTTCCACGCAGCGCGTGGTGGTGCGCCAACTGGCGGCCAAAGGCATCAACTACCGCGATCTGGGCCGCGAGGGCTTTCTCGAAAAAGTTTGGGAATGGAAAGCCGAATCCGGCGGCACGATCACGCGCCAGATGCTGCAGCTCGGCGAGAGTTGCGACTGGACGCGCGAGCGCTTTACGCTTTCACCGGAACTTTCCCGCGCGGTGACCGAAGTTTTCGTGCGCCTGTACGAAGACGGGCTGATTTATCGCGGCCACTACATCGTGAACTGGTGCCCGCAATGCCGCACCGCGATCAGCGATCTGGAAACGGTGCATGAAGAGCGCCAGGGACACCTCTGGCACATTCGCTACCCCGTCGTGGGTTCCGATGAATCCGTGGTGGTGGCTACCACGCGGCCGGAAACCATGCTGGGCGACACCGCCGTGGCCGTGCACCCGAGCGATCCGCGCTATCAACACCTGGTTGGCAAGAAAGTCTTGCTGCCGCTGATGAATCGCGAGATTCCCATCGTCGACGATTTCATGGTGGACCGCGAGTTCGGAACCGGCGCGGTGAAAGTGACTCCCGCGCACGATCCCAACGACTTTGAACTGGGGCGGCGCCACAATCTGCCGGAAATCGACGTGATGACCGACGACGCCAAAATGAGCGCCGCCGCGGGACCGTATGCCGGGCTCGATCGCTTTGAAGCGCGCAAGCGCGTGGTCGCGGATCTCGAAGCGGGCGGTTTCCTGGTGAAAATTACGGATCACACCCACGCCGTGGGAACCTGCGACCGCTGCGGCACGATCATCGAGCCGCGCGCTTCCACTCAGTGGTTTGTGAAAATGAAGCCGCTGGCCGAGCCGGCCATCGCCGCGGTGGAAAAGGGCGACATCGAGATTGTCCCGGAGAATCGCCGCACCGAATATTTCGAGTGGATGCGCAACATTCGCGACTGGTGCATCTCGCGCCAGTTGTGGTGGGGACATCGCATCCCGGCGTGGTACTGCGGCGACTGCAAGGAAATCATCGTCGCGCGCACGGCGCCGGCAAAATGCGCGAAGTGCGGTTCGGGAAAGCTGACGCAGGATCCCGACGTGCTGGAAACCTGGTTCAGTTCGGCGCTGTGGCCTTTCTCCACTATGGGTTGGCCGGACGACACGCCTGACTATCGAAAATATTATCCGACCAGCCTGCTGATCACCGGCTACGACATCCTGTTTTTCTGGGTGGCACGGATGATCATGATGGGCCTGAAATTTACCGGAAAAGTTCCCTTCCGGCAGGTCTGCCTGCACTCCCTGGTGCGCAACGCCGAGGGGCAGAAAATGTCCAAGTCTAAGGGCACGGGAATCGATCCCGTCGAGCTGAACGAGAAATTCGGGACCGACGCGATGCGCTTCACGCTGGCGAGCATGGCCGCGCCCGGGACGGACATTGTCCTGTCCGAGGAACGCATCCTGAGCTACCGCGCGTTCGCCAACAAGATCTGGAACGCCGCGCGTTTTGTGTTCATGAACCTCGATAAGTACGAATCAGCGGGCGGTGAAACGCTGGAAGCGCTGGCCTCGCCGGACGTGCGCGCCTCGGCGCCGTACGCCGCCGGCGGAGAGGTCGCGCTCGTCGATCGCTGGATTTTCTCGCGCCTGGCGCGGGCCACCGCGCAGGTGAATGATGCGCTCGAACATTTTCGTTTTCACGAGGCCGCGCACGTCGTGTATCACTTCTTCTGGGGCGATTTCTGCGACTGGTACATCGAGTGGGTCAAGCCGGAACTCGTCTCCGCGGATCGCGCGAAAGCGGCGGCCACCTGGAAGAATCTGTTCGCTGCGTTCGAGAGCGCCCTGC
Source organism: Candidatus Acidiferrales bacterium (assembly GCA_035295105.1). Lineage (GTDB taxonomy): Bacteria > Acidobacteriota > Terriglobia > Acidiferrales > UBA7541 > Palsa-360. The sequence continues at coordinate 7,841 of DATGJQ010000008.1, forward strand.
GGCTGCTGCATCCGTTCATGCCGTTTTTGACCGAGGAATTGTGGCAACAGTTGCCGCAACGCGCCGGCGCCCGCTCCATCGCTCTCGACCGCTTTCCGGAACCGCATGCCGAACGAAATGACGCCGCGGCAGAGGAAAACATCGCGCTGTTGCAGGAGATCATCACCGCGGCGCGCAATATTCGCGCGGAGATGAAGCTGGACCCGAAAGCAAAACTTCCCGCGCAGTTGCGCGCGGCGACGCCGGCGGTCCAGTCCGTTGTGGAGGGCAGCCTCGACGCAATTTTGCGGCTCGCCAATCTTTCCACTCTTTCTTTCGCCGCCGTGCCGTTCGATTCCACCAAGGGCGTGGTGCGGTCGTCGCGGGATTTTGAGCTGTTCATTCCCTACGAAGCGGCGTTCGATGTACAGGCCGAGAAGCTGCGCTTGCAGAAGGAACTCGACCGGCTGACCAAGGACATCGCGTCCAAACAGTCGCGTTTGCAGGATGACACGTTCCGCAGCCGCGCCCCCGAACACATCGTCAAGGGGCTCGAATCCACGCTCGCCGAGCGCCGCACCGAATTTGAAAAGCTGGGTGAACGACTCGCGCAGCTGGAACGGCTCTAGTAGCACAGCGACTCTTCGCTGTGCGGTTTTGTAAGCTGACTGAGTTCCGAGTTGCGTGAAATTGTAGGCCCACGGGTGGCCTCGGCCCGTTTCCAATTGCAAAACCCGCACAGCGAAGAGTCGCTGTGCTACTAAACCCATGCCCAACACCACGCTTCCGGGCACCACCGACCGCCGCATCGATTCCCTGCTGGCGCTGCTGGCCGACAACGCCATGATCGTCATCAGCGGCGCCAAGATCGCCCGCGAAATCGGCGTGTCCCGCAACACCGTGTGGCGCTGGATCGAAAAGCTGCGCGCCCTCGGCGTTCGCGTCAAGGGCCATCCGCGCACCGGCTACCAGATCGAAAAAGTTCCGGACATTCTGGCGCCAAAAATCCTGCGACGGCGGCTGCATCCCGGCGCGCTCGGCAAACGCATCCATCATTTCTTCAAAATCGACTCCACCAACACCGTGGCTATGGCGCTCGGAGAGCGCGGCGAACCGCACGGCACGGTGGTGATCGCGGAGGAGCAAACGGCCGGGCGAGGCCGCGCGGGACACACCTGGCACTCGGAAAAAACCAGCGGCATCTACATGACCGTCCTGCTGCGCCCGCCGATGTCTCCCCAGCAGGCGCCGCTCATCACGTTGGTAGCGGGCCTCGCGGTGCGGGAAGCCATCATCGAGCAGACCGGCCTTACTCCCGACCTGCGCTGGCCCAACGACCTGCTTTTTGGACGAAAGAAATTCTGCGGCATCCTGACCGAAATGAATGCAGAGCAGGATCAAATCCATTTCGTGGCCGTGGGAATCGGCATCAACGTGAACCACGATCGCATCCCGGACGAGCTGGCGAAAATCGCCACGTCGCTGCGCATCGAGACCGGGCGCGCGCAGTCCCGCGTCGAGCTGGTGGCGCGGTTGCTGCGGCACCTCGACTCCTACTACAATCGCTTCGTCACCGAAGGCCCGGAAGCGATCGTGGCGCGCTTTTCCGAAGTCTCCAGCTATGCCAGGGGAAAACGCGTGCGCATCGAATCCCCTTCCGAAACTTATACCGGCACGACGGAAGGGCTCGAACCCGGCGGCCTGCTGCGCGTGAAACGCGGCGACGGGCGCATTCTCCCGGTGATTGCCGGGACGCTGTCCGAAGCCGATTGAGGCCGTGATCGAGGCCCGGTCGGGGCCCGATCGGGGCCCGCTCTGAGGAAATGAATGCTGCTGACGCTGGATGTCGGAAACACCAACACGGTGCTCGGATTTTTTCGCGGCACGGAGCTCGTGGCGCACTGGCGGCTGACCACGGCGCGCGACCAGACCGTCGATGAGTACGGCATCCTCACGCGCGAACTTTTTACGCTCGCGGGAATCGATCCGTCTTCCGTGAGCGGCGTGATTATCAGCTCGGTGGTGCCGCCGCTGAATTCCACGCTGATGGAAATGTCTGAGCGGTACTTCCGCGTGAAAGCCCTGTTCATCGAGCCGGGCGTAAAGACCGGAATGCCCGTGCTGTACGACAATCCGCAGGAAGTCGGCGCGGACCGCATCGTGAATGCGGTCGCCGCGTACACCAAATACGGCGGACCGTGCGTGGTAGTGGATTTTGGGACGGCGATTAATTTTGATGTGGTCTCGGAGCGCGGGGAATACATGGGCGGCGTGCTGGCGCCGGGAATCGGCATCTCGGCGGAGGCGCTTTTTTCGCGCGCCGCGCGGCTGTTTCGCGTGGAGATCAAGGACCCGGGAAAAATCATTGGCACCAACACCATGCAGTCGCTGCAATCCGGCCTGTACTACGGTTACGCGGACCTGGTGGACGGGATAGTCGCGCGCATCAAGAGCGTGATCGGCGAATCGGCGCGCGTGATTGCCACCGGCGGGCAAGCTCCGCTGATCGCGCGCGCATCCAAGCACATCGAAATCATCGACGAATTTCTGACGCTGGAAGGATTGCGCATCGTGTGGGAGCGCAACCAGCCGGCCCGGCGCGCTCCCGCGAGCGCCAACGAAAAGGCGCCCATCCCGCTTTCCGCCGCCAAGGAAAGAAAACGTCCCTCTTGAATTCCCGCGACGCGATGGCCGAGCTGAACTACTTCAACTACTTCACCGAAATCGAGGAATATTTCTGGCAGAAGCGCGGCGCGCACCTGCTGGTATCGCCGCTGGACTGGGCCATCGTCGAAACCTGGCAGAAGGCCGGGATTCCGCTTGCCGCGGTGCTCAAGGGCATCGACAGCGCCTTTGAAAGTTACGCGCGTTCGCGTCGCGGCGCAGGCGGCCGTCCACTGAAAAGCCTTTCGTACTGCATCGACGCGGTGTTAGAGGCCGCGGAAGAAGCAAAGGAAGCCGCCGCGGGAACCGGCCCAGTGACGGCGAAAGAAACAAAAGCGGAAGAAACATTTTCGCGCGATGCGTTGCGCGCTTTCTTTGCGAGCAACAGCGAAAGATTTTCCGCGGCGTCCACCGCGTCGCGCGCAGCGCAACCGGAACTCGCTTCGCGGCTGGACGAAACACGCGCGCGCCTCGCGGAACTCGCAGCGCTGCTCGACTCGCCGGGCGCGATGGATCTCGAGGACTTGGAGCGCCGCCTGACCGTAACCGAGGAAAAATTGACCGCCGCGCTGACCGCCGCCGCGCCCGAAGATTTCCTGCTCGACGTCCGCCGCGACATGGACCAGCAACTGGCGCCCTACCGCCGGAAGATGAATTCCGCGCAACTCGCGCAGCTCGAACGGCAATACCTGCAGAAACGCCTCTGGGAGCGGTATAATCTTCCGCGCCTGAGTTTGTTCTACCTGACCTGAGGCCCCCGGCCGCGGATCACAACCCACCGCATTGGAAAGCGACTCGAATGGATGTTCGAATAGAAAAACTGGTGTATGGCGGCGACGGCCTCGGGCATCACGACGGCAACACTGTTTTTGTGCCGCTGGTTCTTCCGGGAGAACTCGTTCGAATCGAATCCGCAACGCGCAAGAAAAAATTCATCCGCGGGCGGTTGGATTCCGTCGTAGAACCATCGCCAGAACGCGTGGCGGCCCCGTGCCCGCATTTTGGACGCTGCGGAGGCTGCCAGTACCAGCACATTCCGTACGAGGCGCAAATCCGCTACAAATCGGAAATTCTGCGCGAGACGCTGGGACGCGTCGGGCGCATTCAGTGGACCGGACCGATCGGCACGCACGCATCTCCGCCGTTTGGCTATCGCAATCGCGCGCAGTGGAAGTTGCGGCCTCAGCCGGACGGCGCTGCCGGAAGCGCTGCCATCGGATATTTCGAAATGGGAAGCACCAGGCTTTGCGCCGCGACGGAGTGCTCGATTCTCTCGCCGCGCCTCGCGGAAACTTTCGCGCGGCTTCGCCAGATGGTGTCGCAGGGGCAAACTCTTTCGGCCATCGATGAAATCGAAGCCTTCACCGACTCTAGCGGCGAAAAACTACTGTTGAATCTTTCCGCTGAACGGCTGACCGGCTCCGCCGAATCGATTTCCGCCGCGCTGCGCCAGGCGGTGCCGAACGTGGAGTCCATTTTTATCCAGGACCGGCGCGCCGATAAATTTCACCTCGACGGCCCGGGCTATCTGACGTACACGGTGGGCGGCGCGCAATTCCGCGTGGGGCACCTTTCGTTTTTTCAGGTGAATCGTTTCATGGTTGAGCCGCTGGTCGATGCGGTGATCGCGGACACCAAGGGAAAGCTGGCGCTCGATTTGTTTGCAGGCGTCGGATTATTCACGGTGGCATTAACCCGGCAGTTTGAGCGAGTGATTGGCGTGGAATCGAATCTGGCGGCGGCCAAGGACCTGGAAACAAATCTCAAAGCCAGCGGCGGCGCGTCACCGGCAGCGCGAAATATCACCGCGGAGGCTTTTCTTTCGCGCTGGCACGAGAAGCCGGACCTGATCGTGGTCGATCCGCCGCGCGCGGGAGTGGAAGTGGAAGCGCTGGCGCACATCAAGAAGCTGGCTCCCGCTCACTTGCACTACGTCTCGTGCGATCCGGCCACGCTGGCGCGCGACCTGGCGCAGCTGGTTGGCACGAACGGTGCCGGACCGTACCTCATCGAGAGCATTAATTTGTTTGACATTTTCCCACAAACCTATCATATGGAGGTGTTGGTGCGGCTTCGTCGTAGCGCATGAAGCTTCCTTCCCTCTTTCCCGCCGGGCTCTTCGCGGGAGGAATACTCCTCTCGCTGTCCGCGTCGGTGTCCGCGCACCGCCTTGCCGCTGTTGCTCCGCGATGGATTCTCTGCGTGACGCTTGTGTTTCTTCTTCTAGGATTCCTGGCCCTTCGGCGACGCCGCATTGTTACGGCGGTTGTTTTGGCCGCATGTGCGTGGGTCTCCCTGGGGCTGGCCGCGTCCGTTTTGGAACGCGCTTCCGTCGCTCCCAATCTTGCCGGCACTCTGATCGAATCGGGAAAGCTGGATGCCGGGACACCTCTGCGCTGGCGGGGGCGGCTGCGCGGCGATCCGCTGGAGGTGCCCTGGGGCACGCGCTACGAAATTGATTTGGAGGAAGTCGAATCGGCGGACGGGATCACGCCGGTCGCGGGCGGCCTGCGCTTGACGTATTACACGCCGGGACCGAATGCCGCGACGGCTCCACCGCCGGCGCGCGCGGGCGATCGGGTCGAAGCCCTCGTGCGCGCGCGGCCCGCTTACAACTACGGCGATCCCGGAAGCTTCGATTTTCGCGGCTATTTGCAGCGGCAGAATATTCAACTGCAGGGCTCGTTGCGCAGCGCGCAGCTTCTTACCATCGTCGGGCATCCCCGGCTTACGATGGCCGAGCGTTTTGCGCGCGGCCGTGGCGATCTGCTCAAGTCGCTGAATCAGCTTTTCGCTTCGCGGCCGGACGAGGGCGCGCTGGCCCGCGCCATGCTCCTCGGCGACCGCAGTTTCGTGGATCACGATCGCGTCATCGATTTTCAGAAGACGGGCGTGTACCACGTGCTAGTTCTGGCGGGATTGCACGTTGGCGCGCTGGCGGCATTTTTTCTGTGGGCCGGCCGTCGCCTGAGGGTGGCGCTTTTTCCGCGCGTTTTCCTGACGCTGGCGGCGCTGGCGGCCTATGCGGCGATCGTGGAGGACCGGCCGCCGATCCTTCGCGCCGTGCTGATGGCCGCCGTTTTCTTGTGCGCGAAGCTGATCTACCGGCGCATGGACTTGCTGAACGTAGCAGCGATTTCCGCGCTGGTCATTCTCGCGGCGCGGCCGTCGGAAATCACCGATGCCAGCTTCCTGCTGTCCTATTCGGCGATTGCCACGATCGGAGCGATTGCCGTTCCGGTGATCGCGCGATCGAGCGAGCCGTACCGCCGCGCGCTCAGTCATTTATCCGATGTGACCCGCGACGTTTCGCATGCGCCTCGCGTCATCCAATTCCGACTGGAAATGCGGGCGGCCGCCGCGTGGATCGCCGCTCGCCTGCCAAGAAGGGCGGCGCAGTTGGGAACCGCGGTTGTCGTGCAGCCGTTGCGAACCACGTTTTATTTCTGGGAACTTGTTTTTATTTCGGCGATGCTGCAACTCGGAATGCTGCCTCCGCTGGCCTACTATTTCCATCGCGTCGCGCTGGCGGGGCCGTTTGCCAATGTCCCGGCGCTGCTGCTGACGGGAGTGGCCGTGCCCCTCGGGTTCCTTACGCTCGCCGTGTCTCTCGTGGCTCCGGGAATTGCCGCGTGGCCGGCAAGGTTACTGGGGCTCGTCCTTACGGTTCTGGACGCGGCGGTACGCTGGATCGCCGGCTGGCACGGAGCGAGTTACCGCATTCCGGGGCCGTCGGTCGCGGTGATGGCCGTGTTCGTCGCACTGGCGATCATTCTGGCGGCCGCCATTCGGATGAAATGGAAAGGTTGGCAACTTGGGGGTGTGGTTGCTGCGTTGCTGGCCACCGCCGCAGTGATCGCCATGTATCCCTTTGCGCCGCGCCTCGCGCCGCAGCGGCTGGAGGTGACCGTGCTGGACGTCGGGCAGGGCGACAGCATTTTCGTCTCATTTCCGCACGGGCGCACCATGCTGGTCGATGGCGGAGGCGAGCTGGGGAGTTTTCATTCCGGCGGGATGCGTTCTGGAATCGATACCGGCGAAGATGTGGTTTCGCCGTATTTGTGGTCGCGGGGGATCAAGAAAATCGATGTCGTCGCCCTCACCCACGCGCACGAAGACCATCTGGGCGGGCTGCCGGCCATCTTTGAAAACTTTCGCGTCGGTGAATTCTGGGTGGGGCGGGACATTGGGAGCGCGGCGTACCGGCAAGTTTTGGAGACTGCGCGCGCGCATGGAGTGACGATCCGCCATTTGAAACAGGGCGATTCATTTTCCGAGGATGGCGTGGCCGGAAGCGTCCTGTGGCCCGCGGAGGATTCGGAAGGAAAGTCGGCGAAAAACGACGATTCGCTGGTGTTGCGTCTGGCGGACGGCTCCGAATCGTTCTTGCTGGCGGGAGATATCGAGCGGCCATCGGAGCGCGCGATTCTGGCCGAGGAGCAGCCGGTACAGGTGAATTTCCTGAAGGTCGCGCATCACGGAAGCAAGACTTCGACGACCGAGCCATTTCTTTCGGCGGCGCATCCGGCGTTCGCGGCAATCTCAGCGGGAAGGGATAACACGTTCGGGCATCCCGCTCCGGAGGTGACCGAACGGCTGGCAGAGGCGGGCGTGCGCGTGTTTCGCACGGACCGCGACGGCGCGATCACGGCGAGCACCGACGGCGTCACGCTGAAAGTGGGCGCGTTCCGTGACGCAGCGACTGTTCATCCTGAGATCGAAAATGTCGCGGACATCAAGTAGGACAGGCTTCAGCCTGTCTGGTTTTGGCGAGCGCCATGCTCAAATCTAAACCAGACAGGCTGAAGCCTGTCCTACTCGATGAGAGCCGCTGCGCTATCCGCGCCACAGCATGATGAGCCCCAGGATGACCATGGCCACGGCCAGACCGATCGAGGCTTCATACTCGCGATTCTTCCGGTAGAGCGCCCACGAAAAACTTTCCGACGACGGGAAAGCCGGAGTGAGCCGCGGCCAGAACGCGGGAACTCGTGACGCGTATTCCAGGAAGGCGTTTCCGTAGTGCTGCTCTAGTTCCGTCTGCTCCCTGCGAATCACCACCGGATAAAAAATCGCCAGGTACGCGGCTAGCAGCAAAGCTGAAATCCACGAATGGCTGGCCACGGAAAATCCCGCGGCTAGTAGAACGCTTCCAAAATACAGTGGATTGCGGGTGAACGCGTACGGTCCGGACGTCGCCAGCTTCTGGTGCTTGCGCAAGTGGCCCGCAGCGTAGCCTCGCACCACCAGGCCGAGGACGGCGATGGCCACGCCGCATATCAGCCACTTTATTTGTGGACGCGCAAATACAAACGCCGCGATGCCCACGGGATATCCCACGCGGACGCGCCAACGAATCCAGAAGTTGGTCTTGGGCGTCGAGTTCAAGCAGAAGCCTTCAGCGCCGCATCGGTCGCCGCCAGCACATCTTCGACTGTGATCCGCAACATGGCCGGGGAATATTCCGATCGCCGCTTGTAGCTGATCTCCTCGGGCCGCGCTTTGTGAATGATCGTCGCGCCGGGAACGTACGGGCCGTTGCGCGCAGGATCGGTCGGGCCATACAAACCGACCACCGGCGTGCCGAGCGCCGCCGCCAGATGCAGCGGCCCGGAATCCGCCGCGACCATGCACCGGGCATGCGCCAGAAGTCCCATCAGTTCTTCGATGGTTGTCGAGATGATCTTGAGCGGCGCGGGGGTTGCCCGGCGCATCACTTCTTCCGCAACCGGCTTTTCCCCCGGACCATGAATCACCACGATGCTCGCGGAATTCCGTGCCGCAAACGCGCGGCAAAAGTCTCCGTAGCGTTCGGCGGGCCAGCACTTAGCGCGCCAACTGCCTCCGGGACCGACCACGATGTACTCCCCGGTGATGCCCAAATCATGCAGCCGCGAGCGAACCGACGCCGCTCCGCCGGCCGGGACACGCAGTGGATATTCAGGCGTTTCGGGACGTTTCGCTCCTGCATGTTCCGCCAGCGAATAGTTCAGCTCAGTAACATGACGCCCGGTGGGAACGACGCGCTCGGTGTAGAACATCGCGGCGCCTTCTTCGCGCGCCCAGGCGCGATCGAATCCGATACGGCGAGGCGCGCGCGCGAGCGCGGCCAGCAAGGAAGATTTGTAGAGCCCCTGAAAATCGATCGCGCAGGTATAGCGATTTTCGCGGAGCCGCTCGACGCACTCCGCGGCGCCCCACAACGAGCGGCGATCGAACGGAATCACCTCACCTAGTGCCGGACTGCCCTCGAGCACTGGCGCCCATTTTCGCTCCACAACCCAGTCGATGCGAGCCTTCGGGTGAGCGGCGCGCAGCGCAGCGACGGCGGGAACGGTGTGCAGGATGTCGCCCAGCGCGGTCAGCCGCACTACCAGAAAACGTTCCTCGGCTTCACTCATTGCGAGGCGGCGTGGGACCGCCGCTCTGCAGAATCTGGCGAACGGCGTCGCTGAGATCGCGGGCCAGCGCTTCGGGCTGCCTCGGCCAGGTGGTGCGATAGGATTCGTACTCGCCGCGGCCGTATCCGGTCATCACCAACATTCCGCGCGCGCCGGCCTTGTGAGCCATTTCCAAGTCGGCGTAGCGGTCGCCGACGACCCACGAGGCGCTCAAGTCGACGGAATGTTCCCGCGCCGCACGCTTCAGCAATCCCGGATTCGGCTTGCGGCAATCGCAGGCGTCTTCCTTGCGGTGCGGGCAGAAATAGATGGCGTCAATCCACGCGCCGCCTTTGGCCAGTTCCGCCACCATTTTTTTGTGGACTTCGTGCACCATGGCCTCCGGAAAAATATTGCGGGCCACGCCGGACTGGTTGGTGATGACGATGACCGGAATTTCCGCCTGGTTCAAATGGAGGATGGCTTCGGCGGCAAAGGGAAAAATTTGAAAACGGTCGATGTGATTGACGTAGCCCATCTCCTCGCTGATGGTGCCGTCGCGATCGAGAAACACGGCGGGGCGCAGCGGTTCCTTCTCAGCCATTCTGGCGGCCTCGAGCGGTAGGATTTTTCGCGGATTCCTTGATTCGCGCTGCGGCCTGGAAGACCGCGTCCACGGAAATTCGCGTCATGCAGCGATGATCGACGGGACATTGCCGCAGGAAGCACGGGCTGCAGGAAACGGGTTCGCGAATCAAGGTAAATTCTGCGGTCACAGGCGCGGTGCCCTCCGGATCCGTCGATCCAAAAATGCCGATCACCGGAAGGCCAGCGGCGGCGGCCACGTGCATGGCTCCGGAATCGTTGCCGATAAACGCCGAGCAGCGGGCAAACAAAGCCGCCAGTTCCCGCATGGACGTTTCCCCAACCAGCGAAATCGCGCGCGATTTCATCTGGGAGAGAATCCGAGCCGCTATATCTTTTTCTCCCGGCGTTCCAAAAAATATCACATCGGCGCCACATTCTGAAATCAGGCGGTCCGCGAGTTGCGCAAAGCGTTCCGGCGGCCAGCACTTGGCGGCTCCATAAGATGCGCCGGGAGCAATCGCGCAGCGCCATCCGGCAGCGCTGGCTCCCGAGGCGAGCAGAGCGGACTCCGCGCGCGCGCCGGCGTCTTCGGAAATGAGCAAGCGAATCGGCGCGATGGCTGGCGCGGGATCCGTCGACGCATTCTTGGGCGCCTCCGCCCATCCGGCGCGGCGCAACAGTTCCAGATAGTAATGCGATTCGTGTTTGGGAATTTCGCCTTCGCGCGGCACGGGAATGGCGCGCGTGAGCAGCGGGCCGCGAGCGTCGCGCGCGTAACCGATGCGTTCCGGAATGCCTGCGCGCCACGCCAGCCACGCAGCATCAAACGCGTTTTGCAGCAGCACGGCGGCATCGAATTTTTCCCTGCGCAGCTCTCCGGCGAGCCGTTCGCGGCCCAGCCAGCCGCGGTGCCTCCCGCGAAAGTCGTAGGTCAGAGTTCGATCGGCAAACGGCTGGCCGGCAAACAGATCGGCAACGGCGGGCCTCGCCACCAGGAAGACTTCCGCTCCGGCGTATTTCCCGCGAATTTCCTGCAACGCCGGAATCGCCATCACCGCGTCGCCTACCC
>DATGJQ010000009.1:0-55376 GCA_035295105.1 Candidatus Acidiferrales bacterium
CAGACGGAATCCCATGGGCGAATCGCCGGGGATCAGGTACATGCGTTCGGGCCGGAAGAACCAGGCGCCGGTGACCCAGTCGCTGGTGCCGTCGGTGTAGTATTCGCGCCGCAGCGGCAGGGCGTAGCCAACCACATGATCTAGACCGCGTTCGAAAACTTTTGCCAGGCGCGCGCGGTCTTCCGGATTCTCCAGCTTGTTTTCGAAGGGATCGACGTTGACGGGAAGGCGCCGTTCCTTCCAAAGGTAGTACCACGTGTCTTCGTAACCGGGCAGCGCGTGATCCGGGTTCACGTCCAGCTTTTGAGTGAGCTTCAGGATGAACGCCCGCGCGTCCGCGCTGGTCAGCTTGCCCGGAACATTGTCGTCCGCCATCAACTCGGGATCGCGCCAGATCGCTTCGCCGTCCTTGCGCCAGTGCAGGCCGAGGGCCCAGCGCGGCAGAGATTCACCCGGATACCACTTGCCCATTCCGTGGTGCAGAAAACCGCCGGAAGCAAAACGATTGCGCAGCCTGTGAATCAGCGAATTGGCGAGCTTGTATTTGGCCGGGCCGACCGCCGCGGTGGTCCACTCGGCGCCGTCCATATCGTCAACCGATACAAGTGTCGGCTCTCCGCCCATGGTCAGCCGGACGTCGCGGGCGTTCAGATCGGCGTCCACTTGATGGCCCAGCGACTCGATCGAAATCCATTGCTCCTCGGTATACGGCTTGGTGACGCGCGGATCTTCATGAATGCGCTTTACGGACATGGAAAACTCGAAGGCGTCCTTGCCTCGGGGCTTCTTCTTCTCCGAGTCGGGTTCGGTTTCGGTGATCGATTCGTTATCGTAGGAAAAGCCGCCGGAAATCGCCGCCGCGGTTACGGGTTCGGCGGAGCAGGCCAGGGGAATGTGTCCTTCGCCTGCCAGCAATCCGGAAGTGGGATCGAGACCCACCCAGCCGCCCCCTGGCAGGTAGACTTCTGTCCACGCGTGCAGGTCGGTGAAATCGCGGTCGGTTCCGCTGGGGCCGTCCAGGGACTTCACGTCAGGCTTCAATTGAATCAAATAGCCAGAAACGAATCGCGCTGCCAGCCCGAGATTCCGCAGCAACTGCACCAGCAGCCAGGCGCTGTCACGGCAGGAACCGCTCCCGAGAGTCAGAGTTTTCTCGGGACTCTGGATTCCCGGTTCCATGCGGATCAGGTACTGAACCCGCTTCTGGATGCGTCGATTCACATCCACCAGAAAATCGTTGGTGCGGATCTTCTCCTTGCGCGCTTCGGCGACGAGAGCTTCCATTTTCGGCCCGACGTGGCGCTTCTTGAGATACGACCCCAGCTCCCGCCTCACCACCGGGTCGTATGCAAACGGAATTTCCTCGGCATACTTTTCCAGAAAAAAATCGAACGGATTAATGACCGTCAGGTCCGCGACCAAATCGACTTCCACTGAAAATTCGGTGGTCTTTTCCGGGAACACCAGCCGGGCAAGGTGATTGCTGTAAGGATCCTGCTGCCAGTTGATGAAGTGCTGTGCCGGAGTGACTTTAAGCGAATAGCCGGGGATGGGAGTCCGGCAATGCGGCGCCGGGCGCAAGCGCACCACATGGGGAGAGAGCCATACCGGGCGGGTATAGCGGTAGAGAGTTTTGTGATTCAGTGCTACCCGGATGCTCATGGAGTTGCATGGAGCAGAAATATGCCATTCCAGGGCCCAACGGCGTCAATGTTCATGAATCTTCATGGAACAACCCATCGAATACCCGCAAATTATACAGGAAACGACGCTTGTTCCCTCTGAAACTCGATTTCAAGTTTTCGATGGACAGGATACAAAACGCAGCATTTAGCGGTTTTCTAGTGACCATCAGGGCACGCTTGCAGCAATCCCCGGAGCCAAGTAGGGCATTTACTGTATGGAAGTATCATGTGACCTAAGACACATTCCATGTTACTAATCGGTCAGCGGTTTGCAGCCCCTGAACTGACGCGGCGAAGAGAGGTGAGACCGGAAAAGATGGCGAGCATCACGAACCCGCCAAGGCCTTCCGTTTGGATTGCATAGGAGATGTCTAAATGCCTCTTCGGATATTGGTAGCGGACGACCACGACGTGATGCGGCTCGGGATCCGAGCCCTCTTGGCCGGCCGCGAAGGGTGGGAAATTTGCGGGGATGCGCGAACCGGTCAGGAAGCTGTGACGCGCTCAGAAGAACTGAAGCCGGATATCGTCATCCTGGACGTTAACATGCCGGAACTGAACGGGATCGAAGCCGCCAGAAGAATTCGCGAGTCGCTTCCGGCCACCGAACTGCTCATCATTTCTTTCGATTATTCGGACCAACTGATTCGCGAAATCGTCTCCGCCGGGGCGCGCGGCTTTGTGGTCAAGGCTGACTCCGAGCGCGATCTCATCACCGCCGTCGAAGCCCTCTCCAATCACCGCTCGTTTTTTACTTCCAGGGCCACCGACGTTATCCTGGGGCGCGTCCGGCCGGGCAGCGCCAAGGGCGACCTTCAGGGGCTGGGGAGAAACCGGCTCACGCCTCGAGAGCGCGAAATCGTGCAGTTGCTGGCCGAGGGAAAGAGCAGCAAGGAAGTGGCGGAATTCCTCACGATTAGCGTCAAAACCGCGGATACCCATCGCGCCAACATCATGCGCAAGCTGGACCTGCACAGTGTAACGGAATTGGTGCGTTACGCGGTGCGCAACCAGATTGTGAAGGGATGACGTAGGACAGGCTTCAGCCTGTCTGGTTTAGATTTATGCACGGCGCGAATCAAAACCAGACAGGCTGAAGCCTGTCCTACTGAAGCTACTGCGCGGCGAACACCAGCAGGGCATTGCCCGGCGTCCCCGCTCCAAACACATAGCCTGAGCCGACAAAAAGCATGCCGCCCGCCACCGTGGGTCCCGCGGCGGCCATCGATCCGCCCTTGGCCGGAACGTGATTCACTGTTTCGTAATCATGAATCATGTTGTATTCCCACAGTAAATGCCCGTCGTCCGTCGAGAAGGCGCGCAGCATGCCGTCCCACCCGCCGGAGAACACCGCTCCAGGAATGGCCGTCAGGGCCGCGTTCTCGCCTCTCGGGCCGGGGCCCTTGGCTTCCACCGGCGTGAACCATTTCTGCTCGCCGGACTCCATGTTCACCGCGGCCACGCCCCCGGTGCGCAGCCCGAAGTAAGCGTTCTGGGCGTCCGCCGCGCCGCCGAAGGTGATCATGCCCAGGGCGAGTTTCTTGACGAGCTGAGCCTTCCACACCACTGTGCCTTCACGATCCGGATCGTGGCCCCAGACCATGCCGCTCTTCTGCCCGGCGACCAGGACTCGCTTTCCATTCGGCAAGTTTTTCAATATCGGCGACGCGCCGAAGTCGTAGTCCGGCCCGATTTCCGACGGCGGCAGGCAATTATCGGATTTGATTTCACCGCCGCATCCGGAGAGCCAGGCATCGGCTGGCGTGTCCTGCACCGACCACATCACTTTTCCCGTCTTCAAGTCCAGCGCCATGATGGCGTCGGTATTGGGAGAAACGGGCTTGGTGTAGGCGTCTCCCGTGCCGATGTAGAGCGCGTGATTTTTGGCGTCAATGGTCGGCGTGTTCCAGACAGCGCCGCCGTTCGGCCCGTACTGCTGCACGCCGTTGGGATTTTTCTGCGTGGGCTTGGGCGGATCCTGCACCGGATACGTTTTCCAGATGGTGCGCCCGTTCATCGCGTCCAGCGCCACGACGCTGCCTCGAAACGTGCAGCAGGGATACACGGTGCTCCAGCCGGCCGAGCGCTCTTCCTGCGACGATACCGGAACGTACAGCCGGTCTTCGTACAGCATCGGCGCGCCGGTAATTTTGGCCACCGGATGATCTTCCACTTTCACTTTCCAGATTTCCTTGCCGGTGGAAGCGTCCAGCATGTACACGTTGGCGCGAATGTCGCCAAAGTACACGCCGTACTTGGCGGAACCTTTGCCTTTGACCGGCCCGATGCTGATGGCCGTGCGAACTCCGGCATCGGCCTGATAGGACCAGTACACGCAGCCGGTTTCCGCGTCGATGGAATACACCGCGCCGGTATCCACGCCGAGGAACACGCGCCCGCCTGCTACAGTCGGCTGGCCGTAAACTTCTTCGGCGCCCGGAAAGCCGAAGGCCCATTTCAATTTTAGATTGGGCACCTGGCTGGCGGTAAGGCCCGCAACCTTGGCCGATTGAAACCGGTCATTGGCGGTGTCATTGCCCCAGCCGTTCCACAGCGGCTTCGCGGAAAGATCGCCCAGCGGGGAATTGCCGGGGCACTGGTTGGGCATGAGTTTCGCGTCGGTAATTTTGGCAACGTCCACGCGCCGGCGGCCCAGGTAAAACGCCACTTCCCGGAAGTCGGCGTCCGTTGCGTCTTTCAGCGTGGTGTGCGGAGCCTTGCTCGCTGCGGCGTAAATCGCTTCCGGAGTGAGCTTCCAAAGCGAAAGCACGTCCGGCGCAGCAGTCGCACTGCTGGGGTTGCCGTGACAACTGGCGCAATGTTCTTCGAAAACCACCGCACCCTTGGTCGTTTGAGCTTGTGCGGAACCAGCAACACAGAACATTGCAAGTATCATTGCGAAGAACCAGATCGATCGTTTCATCGGATGAATCTCCCCGGGTGCATTTTTATAATGGTTTGATTACTGGATGACAATATACGCCGGAGCGCTTTCCCGCACAATGCGCCGGGTCTCGCGCAGCGCCCGCCGGTGTGCCGCCAATGCTACGAAGACTGTCTGGACGCTTCGGTTTCACGGCGGTTGACTCTGGTCGCCGGTCGGAGTACGGTCGCGGATCATGATTGCGTGGTGAGCTCGGATGAAATCGCCTGAGGATGATTTTATGAAGATGAACAAAACTTTTCGACAAGCATCGCTCCTTGCGGTTCTGGTGGTGGGCGCGTTTGTGCCGCGGTCTTGGGCGGACACGGTCGTCGTGGTTTGCAAGTCAGACTTCCAGTTGGCCCTGGTCGATCCCGCGACCGAAAAAGTACTGATGAGATTGCCCACCGGGCGCGGCCCGCACGAAGTGGCGATTTCGCCCGACGGCCGCACCGCCTACGTCTCTAACTTCGGGCGCTACAGCGTTTATCCGGCGGGCGACACGGATCACGACAAAGCCAGCAACACGATCACGGCCATCGATCTGGTCGAGCGCAAGGTTAAAAACACTTTCGATCTGGGCACGCACACGGGACCGCACGGCATGATCGTGAGCCATGACGGAAAAATCATGTGGGTGACCACGGAAACGCCGCAAGCGGTCCTCGAACTGGACTCCAGCAGCGGAAAAATCCTGCACGTCTGGAACACCACCCAGCAGCGCAGCCACATGATCGTGACCACTCCTCAGGAATCCAAGTTTTACGTGACCAATACGGTGTCCGGCACCGTGACCGTGATCGACCGCTCTTCGGGCGAAGTGAAGGTATTGCCGACCGGACCGGGCACCGAGGGCATCGCCATTTCGCCGGACGGGAAAGAAGTGTGGGCGGCCAGCCGCACCGACGCAAAAATCGAGGTCATCTCCACCGCTACGGACAACATCGTGGCAACCTTTCCGAGCGGCGGCAAAAGCCCCAAGCGATTGGACTTCACTCCCGACGGCTCGCAGGTGTGGGTGACCAACTCCGGCAGCGGCGAGACCACCGTGTTCGATGCCCGCAGCCGGGAACTGAGCGCCACCATTTCTACGTCCAAAGATCCCAGCGGCGTTTCGATTTCTCCGGATGGCCACCATGCCTATGTCACGAATTCGGCCGCCAACTTGTTGACTTTTGTGGACGTGGCCACGCGGAAAATTGTGAATACCATCCAGGTTGGCACCGATCCGGACGGAGTCGCGTGGTCGGCGCGATGAGCGATGATTGCGCCAAACGGCCAGCGGCTAAAGCCGCGATCAAGCTGCGGACTTCACGGCACGGCTGAAAGCCGTGCCCTACAAAGATTCGACCGATTTGATTTGGCAGCCGGCCCGCCGGCTTCATCTCGCCCGGTTCGGATTCTTGGATTAGATTCATCCCCTGCAGGTCCCTGCAGGCTGAACAGGCTTCGGAAAAACGCTTTGTCTTGTCGTTCTGAGCGAAGCGAAGAATCTCTCTTCGATTTACGTGCAAGCAAGAAAAAACAAGGAGGGATTCTTCGCTTCGCTCAGAATGACAACTTATAGGGTTTTTCCGGAACCTTTGAAGCCAGTGCTGCGCAAAACCGACCATTTTCAGAGCTGAATGGGGCATAATGCCAGTTACCGGTGCAATCCCGATCTGGGGAATTCAGTTCCGAACATGGAGGGAGCAATGGGGTCCCGAGCGAAGTTTGCGGCTCTTGTGAGCGCGGCGCTGTTTCTGGCGGGCGCTTGTTTCGGAGCGAATATTTCCGGAACGGTGAAGGGGCCGGACGGCGCGCCGGTCGAAGGCGCATTTATCCAGGCGCAAAATACCAAGACCAAAATCAGCATTTTCGTTCTCTCGGATCATCAGGGACATTACCGCGTCGAGAAGCTGCCGGCGGGGGATTACCGCGTGCAGATCAAGGCTACCGGCCTGCGCGGCGATCCCAAGAGCGGCGTCGCGCTTGCCGCGGACCAGAACTTTTCTCTCGATTTCGCCATGCAGACCGGGATGGTTCGCTGGAACGAACTCTCCATCTACCAGGCCAAGAAACTGTGGCCGGAAGAAAAAGCCAAAGAGACGATTTTCACGAAATGTTTTATCTGCCACGGATTTCAGACGCGGATGGCGTCGGTGCGGCGCGATCTGGACGGCTGGAAAGACCGCGTGCAGTTCATGCGTGACGCCATGCATTTCAGCTTGTCCTACCGGATCACGGATCAGGATGCCGCCGAAATCGCGGCGTATCTCAATAAGCTTTACGGCGAGGATTCGGAATTTCCGAAATCTCCCGCCGACCTGCCGGAATACAAGCAAACCGTGCGGCCGTTTTCCAGCGATGCCATGAACATCGCGTACGTTGAATATGACATGCCGGGCCCGAGCCGCATGCCGTTCAGCGCCGCTCCGGCGAAGGATGGCTCGGTGTGGATTCCGAACTTCGGAATCGGAAACAAAATCACGCGGCTGAATCCGAACACGGCGGAGATGCAGGATTTTCCGGTGCCGAATGAGGGCACGGCGGCAGTTCATTCGGCCATCGCGGCGCCGGACGGCTCCGTGTGGCTTACCGAGCAGGCTTCGGACAAGCTCGGACGGTGGGATCCTGCGACGCAGAAGATCACCGAATATCAGGACGCCTATCGGTCCGGAATGGAAGGCCGGGAAGACGGCGGCTCGCGGCACACGGTGCGAATCGATTCCAAAGGCATGGTGTGGTCCAGCGGATACCCGCTGACGCGCTTTGATCCCGAGACCGGAAAATTCAACGATTTTCCGGAAGCGGCGCACACCTATAGCCTCACTTTCGATAAAGATGAAAACGTCTGGTTCACCAATCCTGGCACCGGCCAGATCGGGAAAGTAGATGCCAAGACCCTGAAGGTAACCCAGTGGATGCCGCCGACGCTCAACACTTACGAGCGGCGAATCGCCATCGACAATGACGGCATCGTGTGGTTCGGTGAATTTCAGAAAGGCAAGATCGGCCGCTTCGATCCGAAAACGCAGGCGTTCAAGGAATACGACGTGCCGGGAGGCGTAGATTCGTTTCCGTACGCCATCGGAATCGGCGCGGATCATGGCGTGTGGTACTCGTCCTACTATCTGGACGTGATCGGGCGGCTCGATCCGCAGACGGGAAAAATAGTCGAGTATCCGTTTCCACATTCCGAAAATACCATCCGCGAATTCTTTCCCGATTCCGCCGGGCGGATGTGGTACGGCTCGCCGTCGAACAATAAGGTTGGTTACTTTTATTTGACCTCGTCTCCGGCGATGGCGGCGAAGTAGCGCCCGCCTTCAGGCGGGCACTTGCGTATCGCGCGGAACGGATGCCCGCCTGAAGGCGGGCGCTACATGCGTTCTGACAGATTCTGCCGCCGCCGGTCGTTAGAAAAGGGCTAAGATAGAGATCAATTGGGGCCGGACTGGGTTCGCCATTGAAGAGTCAACAGACAACCTCGAAACTCGGCAACGTGATCCGCGTCTCCAGCGGAAATTTTCTGGAGATGTACGACTTCATGGTGTACGCGTATTACGCGTCGTACATCGCGCACGAAATTTTCCCGTCGAGCAATGCCTACGCGTCGTTAATGCTGACGCTCGGAACGTTTGGCGCGGGCTACCTGATGCGGCCGCTCGGCGCAATCGTTCTGGGCGCGTATATCGACAAGCACGGCCGGCGCTCCGGCCTGATTCTGACGCTGTTCCTGATGGCCATCGGAACGCTGGTGATCGCCTTGACGCCGGCGTACCGCACAATCGGAATCGTCGCGCCGATTGTGGTACTGCTGGGCCGCTTGCTGCAGGGCTTTTCCGCGGGAGTCGAAGTGGGCGGAGCGTCCGTTTATCTTTCAGAGATGGCTACGCCCGGCCATCGCGGATTTTATTGCGCGTGGCAATCCGCCAGCCAGCAGGTGGCCGTGATTTTCGCGGCGCTCTTGGGCGTCGCGCTAAGCGCTCTGATCCCTCCGGAAGGAATGTCCGCATGGGGCTGGCGCATTCCATTTTTTATCGGCTGCCTGATCGTGCCGTTGCTGTTCTGGCTGCGCCGTGCGCTGGCGGAAACCGAAGCATTCCTGAAGCAGAAGCACCATCCCGCGGTCCCGGAAATTCTCGCGTCACTGGCGTCGAACTGGAAGATCGTCGGCATCGGCGTGCTGCTCTCGACGATGACGACGGTGTGTTTTTACCTGATCACCGCGTACACACCGACCTATGGCATTGAAGTGCTGCACTTGACCAGCCGGGAAAGCCTGATGGTCACGTGCTGCGTGGGCCTGTCCAATTTTTTCTGGCTGCCTACGGGCGGCGCCATCTCGGACAAGATCGGCCGGCGGCCGCTGCTGATTGGGATTACGGTGACGGCGATTTTGACGGCGTATCCGGCGATGTTATGGCTGGTGAGCGAACCGTCCACTGTGCGGCTTCTGGCGGTGGAATTGTGGCTGTCGATGTTCTTTGGCGTGTATAACGGCGCGATGATCCCGCACCTGGCGGAAATCATGCCGCCGGAGATTCGTACTTCCGGATTTTCACTGGCTTTCAGTTTAGCGACGGCGATTTTCGGCGGATTTACCCCGGCCATTTGCACCTACCTGATCCACACGACTGGAAACCGGGCCATGCCGGCTTTGTGGCTTTCCTTTGCGGCGCTGTGCGGCCTGGTGGCGGCGGTGGCGGGGGGATGGCAGCGGCGGCCCGTGATGGCGACGGAACTGGAATCCAGCGTTTCGTCGCAGTAGTAGGACAGGCTTGAGCCTGTCTGGTTTAGATTTACGCTTGCCGCTAGCCAAAACCAGACAGGCTGAAGCCTGTCCTACTCTACACGTAGGCAATCCAGCGGCCTGCGGCTACGATCCCGAACCACAGCAGAATGGAAATCAATCCCGCCGCGCGCGCGGAAAGCGGCGCTACAGGATCGTAATCCCATTTTCCCACGCTCTTGTAGGCGACCGAATGGAAGATGAGGGCGTTCAGGCCGGCAACCACGATCAGGATCATCTTGACCTGAAATCCGAGATTTCCGTACATCTTGGTTGCTTCTGACGAGAACAGCAAAAGTCCGGTGATGACCTGAATGATGAAGCCGGCCAGAGCCCACGGGATGAACCGCCCCGCCATCTTGGAGACGGATTCATCGCGAAATGCGAGTCCCATCAGGCGCAGGTCGAGGATCGAAGTGGCGCCTACCAGCAAAATGATGCCAAAAATGTGCACGGTCTCGATAATCGGAAACAGCCACAAAGATTCCCGAATGGAAGAGCCCACCGCAGTTTGTTCCAGCCACTGACAAATCGTAATGATAAAATGCATTCCCTGACCCTCTCAATTGATCGAATAAGATTACTTTTCTATTACCATCTCCAAAAACAGAACGGATGGTCACTTGCGCTGCTGCTTCACCAGTTCTTCGCATCGGATGGATGCCGCTCTTAGACGCGCTGCGCATGGGTGCCGTTGCGCGTGTTCCAACAATCGGCACGCAAACATGGAGCCCAGTCTTGTAATATACCGTCTAGTTTATCTCGATTTGCGACGCATGACCATACGCCAAGTCCCGGCCGGAAAGCAAACACCGCGCTGGGAAAGTTTTCGGTGGCGATGAATCGGGAAGGGCGGCATGGGAGTTCGGCAAGTTCAGGACCGGAGGCAACGTGAGGACATGGCCAGGTGTGACTGGTTGCGCTCTATTGTTCGCAGGGCTGCTCGGGTGCGCGGGTAAATCGGCAGACGTGAAGATCCCGCAGGAAGAAGTGGACCGCAAAAATCCCATCGAATCCAATCCCGCCTCCATCGCCGAGGGGATGCGCTTGTACGGCGCCACCGATTGCGCGCTGTGCCACGGCAAGGAGGGGGACGGCAAGGGCGTCGAGGCCAAGGACATCAACATGAACACCCACGATTGGAGGAAGCCGGAGTCCCTGGCGCACTTCACTGACGGCGAGCTTTCCTATCTCATTCTGAAAGGGAAGGGGCGCATGCCCGCTTACGATGGTCGGGAAACACAGGAACAGGTTTGGCAAATCATAAATTATATTCGCTCGATGCCGGCTGGTGGCGGTGCGGCGAAACCATGAGCGCAGGAAGGCTGAGGCAGGACAGGCTTCAGCCTGTCTGGTTTAGATTCGCGGCCGGCTGGCATTTAAACCTGACAAGCTGAAGCCTGTCCTACTGGCGACGTCGTTGCGCGCCACGACTTGACTCGCGCTTGGCTCCGTCGTAGACCTAGTAGAGCGATCGCACGCCAATTGGGAGGTCCATCCCGTGTCGCCCTTGATAAAAATTCGATCTGGTTTGCGACGATTCAGTCCGTGGAGAGTCTTGCCGATTCGGCAGGCAATCATCGCCGGCGCTTTCATCATCGTTGCATCCGGATCGATTGAAATGCTGCGCGCGGGACAATCGGCTGCCGGCACGCAGGCTTCCTCGGCCGCCATGCACGGCGTCGAGCTCACCATCATGGACAAGACCTGCAAGCCGTGCGAGGACTTCTACCATTTCGCCAGTGGCGACTGGCTGGCGAAGAATCCCGTGCCGCCCGCGTATCCCAGCTGGGGACGGTTCAGCGAGCTCGCGGAACGCAATCGCGAATTGCTGCACCAGATTCTGGAAGGCGCATCGGCCAATTCCAAGGCCGTTCCCGACTCAAACGAACAGAAAATCGGGGATTTCTACGCCAGTTGCATGGATGAAAAGCAGATCAATGCAGCGGGCGCCAAGCCGCTGGACGCCGAAATGGCGCGCATCGCCGGCATCAGCAATAGCGAGCAGCTTCAGGCCGAAGTCGCCCGGCTGCAGGGAATGGGCGTTCGCGCGCTCTTCTTCTTTGGCTCCACGCAGGATGCCAAGAACAGTTCCGAAGTCATCGGCGGAGCGGATCAGGGCGGGCTGGGCTTGCCGGATCGCGACTACTACACCAGAACCGACGACAAATCCAAACAACTGCGCGAGCAATATCAGGAACACATCGCCAAAATGATGGCGCTGGCGGGGGACGATTCCGCGAAGGCCTCGTCCGAGGCTGCCGCCATCGTCGCGTTTGAAACCCGGTTGGCGGAAGCCTCCATGACGCGCGTGGACCGGCGCGATCCGGACAAGACCTACCACCGGATGGACCGCGCTGCGCTGCGCGCCCTCACTCCCAACTGGTCCTGGGAAGACTACTTTCAGCAAATCGGCTACACCAACATCAATTTCGTGGACGTCGGCGAGCCAAAATTTTTCGAGGCCGTGAGCCAGGCTTTCAAGGACACGCCGATCGATACGTGGAAAACGTATCTGCGCTGGCACCTGGTGAATTCGACGGCGAACTTTTTGTCCGATTCGTTCGTGGACGAGAATTTTAATTTCAATGGGCGTGTGATCCTGGGGACCAAGGAACTGCTGCCGCGCTGGAAGCGCTGCGTCTCCGCCACGGACCGCCAGCTTGGCGAAGCGCTCGGGCAGATTTACACGCAGAAGTATTTTCCGCCGGAAGCCAAGGCTCGCGCCCTGGAGTTGGTGAACAATCTGACCGCCGCGCTGCGCGAAGATTTGCAGACGCTCTCCTGGATGGGACCGGAAACGCGCAAACAGGCGCTGGCTAAACTAGCGGCATTCAATCGCAAGATCGGCTATCCCGATAAGTGGCGCGACTACTCGGCCTATGCCGTGGACCGCGGCCCTTACGTGCTCAATCAAATGCGCGGCTCGCAATTTGAATTCCGGCGCGACCTGAACAAAATCGGCAAGCCCGTGGACCGCGGAGAGTGGGGAATGTCTCCGCCCACGGTGAACGCGTACTACAGTTCGCAGAGGAATGAGATTGTTTTTCCAGCAGGGATTCTACAGCCACCGTTTTTCGATCCCAAGGCGGACGATGCCTCCAATTACGGCGGCATTGGCTCAGTGATCGGACATGAAATGACGCACGGCTTCGACGATCAGGGCAGAAAGTTCGACGCGGAAGGGAATCTCCGCGACTGGTGGACGCCTGAGGACGAGAAGAATTACGAGGAGCGCGCCGCCTGCGTGGAAAAGCAGTTCGACAGCTATGTGGTGCAGGACGATCTGCATGAGAACGGAAAGCTGGTCCTCGGCGAAAGCATTGCCGACCTCGGCGGCTTGAAAATCGCCTACCGTGCGCTGCAGAAGGCAGAGAATGGCGACACTCCTGCGGCGTCCGGCGGCTTCAGCGCGGACCAGCGCTTTTTCCTGTCGTTTGCGCAAATCTGGGCTACCAACGATCGTCCCGAATTCGAGCGCCTGATGGTCAACACGGATCCGCATCCGGTCAGCCGCTTCCGGGCCATCGCCTCGCCCTCCAACATGCCGGAATTCGCCAGCGCGTTCGGTTGCAAGGATGGCGATGCGATGGCGCGGCCTGCGGCCATTCGCTGCCAGATCTGGTAGTGAAAATAGGACCGCTTTCAGTGGCACAGACTTCAGTCTGTGGATTTTCATGTGATCTTGGCAATTATTGCCAGCCTCGGCTTTAGAATGGAACCCCACAGACTGAAGTCTGTGCCACTTTTGAGCTAGGATCTCCTATGCACCCGCCCGAGCATCGCCCCACCTGGAAGACCGTTTCCGCATTCGCCATAATTTATCTGGTTTGGGGCACAACTTTTCTTGCGATTCGCATCGGCGTTCAGGAAGTTCCGCCATTTCTCCTTGCCGCCATTCGTTTTGCCGTTGCCGGAGCGATCCTGTGCGTGTGGATGCGAGCCAGGGGCGAGTTGTTCCCGACGGCGCGCCAGTGGATGGCGGCTGCAGCGATCGCCCTCCTGATCTTCGTGTTCGATTACGGAATGCTTTTCTGGGCGGAGCAAAGAGTACCGTCGGGAGTGGCCGCCGTCATGCTGGCCACGATTCCGGCATTCCTCGCCATCGCGGAAATTATTTTTCTTCGCACTCAGCGGCTGACCGCGCGCCTGGTTGTGGCGCTGCTGATCGGGCTAGGCGGCGTGGCGGTGCTCATGAGCCGTTCACTCAATCTGGGCGGCGCGCCGATCGACAAGCGCGGCGCGGCGGCGCTGCTCGTCGCGTCCATCAGCTGGGCGATTGGTTCCGTGCTCACCAGAAAGGTGACGCTTCCGCCGTCGAAAGGGATGAGTTCAGGAGCGCAGATGCTGGCCGGCGGAGTCCTACTCGCGCTGGCCGCGGCCGTGCTGGGAGAATTTCGCGATTTTCATCCTATGGAAGTGTCGCGAGCGGCGTGGCTGGCGCTGCTGTACCTGATCGTTTTCGGCTCGATCGTCGCGTTTACCGCGTACGTGTGGCTGATCCACCATGAGTCGCCGACCAAAGTGGGCACCTACGCCTACGTGAATCCGCTGGTCGCCGTGCTGGTGGGATATTTTCTCGGCGGCGAGCCGCTCGGCGCGCGTACGATTTTGGGAACGGCATGCGTGCTGGCCAGCGTGATTCTGATCACCATGGCCAAAGCGGAAAAAGACGCTGCGAATGTCCCGATCGCGAATGCGGCTAAAGCGGAATCGTAGCGCCGGCGCCACGAACTTACTTTTTAGCTTTTTTGTCCGGGAAGGGAATGAATTTGTAGCCGAGGCCGCGCACGGTCACCAGGTGCCGCGGCTCGGACGGTTCGGCCTCAATATATCTTCTAAGCCGCACGATGAAATTGTCGATGGCCCGCGTGTCGGTATCTTCCTGCAGGTTCCATACATTTTCCAGAATCGCTTTTCGCGAAACGGGATGGCCGGCATTTTGCACCAGGTAGCGAAGCAGTTCCGACTCCATCAGCGTCAGCTGCACGGTTTCGCTGCCGGTCTGCAGACGCAGGTTCTCAAAATCAACCACCTTGTCTCCGAACCGGAAGGTGTCGGGAGAATCCGAGCTGCGCGGAGCAGGCTTCGCCGGTGCGGCTTCCGCGCGGCGCTCCCAGGTCTTGCGCCGCAGCAGGCTGCCGACCCGCGCGAGCAGGATCGACAGATTGAAAGGCTTCGGCAGATAGTCGTCGGCGCCGGACTCGAATCCCTGCAAGACATCTTCCGGCCGCGAACGGGCGGTCAGCATCAGCAGCGGAATGTAGTTTTTGGTTTCGCGCAGCGTGCGCGCCACGATGAAACCATTTTTGCCGGGGAGCATGACGTCCAGCACCAGCGCGTCAAAGTCTTCCTTGCGTTTCAAAAGGCGGTCGAGCGCTTCCTCGCCGTTGCCCACGACATCGACGGTATGCCCCTCCTGCTCGAGGTTAAAGCGGAGTCCCTCCGCCAGGTGCGCTTCGTCCTCCACTACGAGGATGCGACTCATACCGGATACACCCTCGGCAGCCGCAAGGTGAATGTGCTGCCGCGCCCGGTTCCCGCGCTTTCAGCGAACGCATCGCCGCCGTGGCGCCGCGCGATGGAGCGAACGATGAACAAACCGAGCCCGGTGCCCTTGACGCGCCCGTTGGCCGAGCTGGCCACCCGGTAGAATCGCTTGAAAATTCGTTTGAGTTCCGGCGAGGGAATCCCGATCCCCTTGTCCCGCACTCGCAGCAGGACGGTGTCGATGTCCGGCGTGAGCAAATCCACTTCAATTTCCTTTTGCTCGCCGGAATATTTCACGGCGTTCTCCACCAGATTGAACACCGCGGTGCGCAGTTCCTGCGGGCTGCCGCGCAGGTAAATTTTTTCGTCCGCGGCGCCCATAAATTGCAAGACTTCCGGCGGCAAGTTATGGCGCAGCCGCGTAAGCTCCACGGTTTCCGCGACGATCCCGGAGAAATCCACCTGCTCCCAGTTCTTTTTGCCGGCGGCGTGGCGCGCCTCACCGGCTTTCAAAATCTGCTCGACGGTCCCCAGCAGCCGGTCGGTATCCTCCAGCATGATGCGGTAAAACTCTCGTTGCTGCGTCTCGGAGAGCTGGCGGGATTGCAGCGTCTCGAGGTACAGGCGGATGGAGGCGATCGGCGTTTTCAGTTCGTGGGTGACCGCGTTCAGAAAACTATCCTGCTGCTCGTTCTTGTGAATCTCCCGCACCAGGAAGACCGTGTACACCACGATTCCCGCGATGATCAGCGCGAAGAAGATGATGCCCAGCACCAGCGGCACCACTTCCCGCCACTTCAGCACAATCCAGGCCACGTTCAGAGCGATGCCCAGCCCCGCCAGGCAGGTGCCCAGAGTCACGAAAAAAGCGATTTTCTTGGCGCGTCTCGATAAGCGCATGGCGTGTCTCTATCAGATCATACTAAACGAGACGCGCGCGGAAAAAAAATGCCGCCGCTGTCCTTGCATACAGCAAACCCCAGCCCGCAAAATTCACGTTTATCGGCAAGCGGTTTTGACGTATGGTGTGACAGCTTCGCCGGCCGGCTGTACGGCCCGTCGATCGTATCCACGAGAGGAGAACACATATGAAGTTCATCTGGGTGTTGATCCTGGCCATGTTTGCCGGTTTCGCGCTTCCCCCGCGCGCGCATGCCCAAGATAAAAGATTCGAGAGCGCCACGCCGACGGCGCTGGAGAAGGAACTCTACGAAGTGGAGTTGAAGTGGATGAAGGCCGAGCATGACAAAATCATGGACGGCCCGGACGGTCTGAGCCAGCTGTGGATGGACGATTTCTTCGACGTCCTGTCCAGCGGCGTGGTGGTGGACAAGCACGAAATGATGGACCGGATGGGCAAGGCTGACAGCAAGCCGGGCACCGGCGCGTTTCCGGACACCTTCAAGATTCGCGCGATCTACGGAAATGTTGTGCTGGCAACTGACCACACCACCATCAAAGGTCTGGACCCCAGCGGCAATATCGTTCCGGTCAGGGAGATGCGCGTGCTTCGGATGTTCGTGAAGGATAACGGAAAGTGGAGAGTGGCGGGAGCGGGACTGGTAACGATTCCGCCGAAGTAAGCGGGGATTCGGTAGGACAGGCTTTTAGCCTGTCTGGTTTATTTTGCGCCTGCGTACATCCAAACCAGACAGGCTGAAGCCTGTCCTACTTGTTTGCGTTAATCGCCGATCGCTTCTTGCGCGACGGGTTCCGGCACGGAAGGCGCGAGAACAGCGGGCGCTTCCGGAACTGCGGCCGGCTGAATCTCCTTGATGCGCCCCACCTTTGGCAGCGAGATATCCCACGCCAGGCCCAGCATGCGCAGCGTGCTGATCCCGTACCAATTCATATCGACTTCGTACCACGTGTAGCCATGCCGCGCCACCTGCGGGAAGGCGTGGTGATTGTTGTGCCAGCCTTCTCCAAAGGTCAGGACGGCTACCCAGAAACTGTTTTTGGAATCGTCATCAGTCATGAAGCGCTGCGAACCCCACATGTGCGTCGCCGAATTTACCAGCCAGGTGGAGTGCAGTCCGAACACGGTGCGCACAAACGAGCCCCACAGCAGGTAAGGCAGGCCGCCGAATGCCAGCAGCAGAACGCCGACCACCACCTGCGGCACCCAGTGCCACTCGCTAATCCAGGTGTGGAATTTGTCTTTGCGCAGGTCGGGAACGTAGGGCAGGAGGGAATCGAGCTTGTTGTGCATGGCCTTGCCGGTGAGGATCCAGCCCATGTGGGCCCAGAATCCGCCGTCACGCGGCGTGTGCGGGTCGCCTTCCTTGTCCGTGTTCTGGTGATGTTTCCGGTGCGTGGCCACCCAGAAAATCGGTCCGCCTTCGAGGGCCAGGGTCCCGCAGAGGGTAAGAAAATATTCCATCCACTTCGGAGTCTTGTATCCGCGATGGGTCAGCAAGCGGTGATAGCCCATGCCGATGCCCAGGCTTCCCGCCACCCACCACAGAAAAATCGCCATCAGCAGCGGCTTCCATCCAAAAAAGAAGAATGCCGCGATCGCGCCCACGTGAAATGCGCCCATGAAAAATGTGGTAACCCAATTCACCGGTTGGGTGAATGTTTTGTCGCCTTGTCCGTTGCTGGCCATGACCCGGTCCCCTTTGTCTTAGCAGTTCAGCTTTGTCATCATTATCATCGGCCGGAAATTGCTGGTGATCGAACCCATGGCCGCGCATCTCGAAAGTAGCATTTGGGGGCAAAACGCTTTGTAATACTTGTGTAATTGTTGGTTCGCGATTTCGAAACAACACACGCGGAAGCGGGCGGAAGGAAGTTGCGGAGGATGCCTACGGCCAGAGCTGATTGAGCAGCAGGGCCAGCCTCGCGCCGGCTTGCGCCAGGCGCTGGTTTACGATGGGAGCCGCGATTTTCTGATAGGAATCGCCAAGGCGCTCGTGCAGCTGCAACATCCGCGCGGAAATATGATTGTCGTCCGTGCAGGATTTTACCGGTTGGGGAGTCTCCGCCGGAATGGCCACCGGCAATTTTCCGTACGCTCTTTTCCTTGCCAGTTGGAAGCTTTCCCAGGCCCAGCCGTCGACGTCCGCCGGCCCTGCTTGCCAGCCGGCAATTTTCGCCCGGAACGATCGGTTGAGAGACGCGGCGACCTGCTCCGCGGTTCTGCCGAGGGTGGCTTTACCGAGGATGTTGGTGTCCCACACGGCGTGCAGGTTGGGCGCGTAGCTTTGCGTCTGCGGATTTCGCAACTGCGGCGCGAGGCCAAAGAAGGCCACCGGGACGCAATTGCCGCCCTCATCGTTGTTGGTCACGGCGTGAAGAGGTTGGTGCAAATCTCCCACGAAATGAATCAGAAATCGCAAGGCGTCTGCCCGTTTCTGTGGGTCGGACTTCTCTTCGCGCAGGATTGCCAGTTGATCCAGGATCGCGCGCGTCACGCAGCCTTCTTTCGGGTCGCAGAATTTCTCCACCTCGCGGCGCGTCGTGCCGAGCGGGACATCTACGTAGTGCCACGGCGCAGTTTCCGGGCGCTGTCCGCGAATGTCGTCCGGCCAGGTGGAGGCATCGGCCAGCGGGTCGTTGCCGCCTTCCTTACAAAACCGGCTGAGGTTTGGATCGATGGGGCCGTCGGCCAGAATTTGTTTGGCCGTGGCCAGGGCCTGCGGGGTTAAATGCATTTCGGCGAGCAGCGCGACCACCTGGTGTCCTTCGCAGCCCCAGGCATGTGCCGGCGCGGGAAGGCAGAGGCAGCCTGCGACAATTGCGACTGCAATGGCACTGGCGCGCAGCAATGCAACTCCGGAGAAATGACGGCTCGGGAAGGGAACGGAACCGGCTGCCGCTG
Organism: Candidatus Acidiferrales bacterium; assembly: GCA_035295105.1. GTDB lineage: Bacteria > Acidobacteriota > Terriglobia > Acidiferrales > UBA7541 > Palsa-360. The sequence continues at coordinate 18,696 of DATGJQ010000009.1, forward strand.
CGCCGCGCGGCACTACTCGTCCTTCTCAACCAATTTTATCGAAGCGGAGTTGATGCAATAGCGCTGGCCGGTCGGTCGCGGTCCATCGGGAAAGACGTGGCCGAGGTGCGCGTCGCAGCGGCTGCACAGAACTTCCTCGCGGGTCATCCCGTGGCTGGTGTCGCGCTCGATTTCCACCTTCTCTTCGCCGACGGGCGCGTAAAAGCTCGGCCATCCAGAACCGGAGTGAAACTTGGTTTCGGAACTGAATAGCGGCTGCCCGCAGCAAATACACACGTAGGTGCCGGGGTCCTCGGCGTCTTCATATTCGCCGGTGCCGGGAGGCTCGGTGCCTTTCTGGCGGGTCACGTAGTATTGTTGCGGCGTCAGAATCTGGCGCCATTCCGCTTCGCTCTTGCGAATTTTTTCGCTCATAGCAGCCCTCGCGAAAACATCTTAACATTGAGGCCCAGGCGGAAGAAATCGCTTGCCTTCGGATGCGCTCCACGGACAGAATCTGATGAACGGAAAATCACGATCGGCCGAGTTCCATCACGAAAAGATGCCAGAATTCAGGAGTTCCGCGATGACGCGATTGCCCGGCGTACGTTTGACTGCAATGTCGCTGGCGGCCGTTGGAATCATCGCGCTCTTGCTCTCCACTCACGTTTCGTTCGCCCGCCAATCCGCTGCAAACGCAGCGAAAATGGCCCAATCGATGGAGCCTGTTCCGGCGCTGACACCGTTTGTGGAAGAACACGCGCACTTTGACGAAAAAGATCCGTCCGGCGCGGTGCGTTCGGCGATCGCCGCCCTCGGACGCGAGAATGCGGCCATGATCCTGTTTCAGATTTCTCCGGACACGTTCGATCATCCCGGCCGCTACGACTCGGAAATCATTCTGGCCGAAGTCAAAAAGCATCCCGGTAAATTGGCGTTGACGGGCGGAGGCGGCTCGCTGAACGCCATGATCATGCAATCCGTGGCCAGCGGCGATGCGGGTCCGGAGGTGCAGAAAAAATTCAAGGCGCGCGCGGAGGAACTTCTGCGCGAGGGCGTAGTGGGATTCGGCGAGATGACCGCGGAGCACTTTGACGGTTTCACGCCGTACCAGTCGGTGCCGCCCGATCATCCGCTGTACCTCCTGCTATCGGATTTGGCGGCAGAGCACGGCGTTCCCATCGACTTGCACATGGAGGCGGTGCCTCAGGACATGCCGCTTCCGCAGGGCTTGAAGTCGCCGCCCAACGCGCCGCGATTGCACGCCAACATCGCCGCCTTCGAGCGCTTTCTTTCGCACAATCCGCGCGCGAAAGTCATCTGGGCACATCTCGGTTCGGACTTCACCGGTTTTCGGACGGTCGAACTCGACCGGCGCCTCCTGCAAGCGCATCCCAATTTGTATATGGAGATCAAGACCGATCCAGATGCGCACGGCCTGAATTATCCGCTGGCAGCCGACGGCAAACTCAAGCCGGACTGGTTCAAGCTGTTCACGGATTTTCCCGATCGCTTCGTGATCGGCAGCGATCAGCACTACCCGGAACCGAAAGACGCCGACAAGCGCTGGCAGGAGACGATTTTGCTGTTCAACCAGTTGCCGGCGGAAGTTCGCAAAAAAATCGGCACGGAGAATGTGGCGCATCTATACGGAAATGCCGTCGCTTCATCGTTGCATGCGGCGAAAAATTGAAACCCCAGGAAAGAAACGAGGACCTGAACCATGAATCGTCGTGAACTGTTCAAGACATCTCTAGCCGCTTCAGCGCTGGCGCTGACCGGCAACCGCGCCGAGGCTTCACCGGCCGCCGCGCCCGCTGCGGAATTCCCGAAGGCTCCCGGCCTGACCAAATCGGTGGCGGAATTTATCGTCAACACCAAGTACGAAGACATTCCGGCGGACGTCGTCGATCTGGGAAAGAAATCCATTCTCGATGGCTTTGGTCTCGCGCTGGCGGGCTCGGGGTCGGTGATGGGTCCGATTGCGCGCAAGTATGCAGAGTCATTCGGTTCGAGCGAAATGCGCGCCAGCGTGATCGGCACGTCAATGAAGGCGCACCCGCGGCTGGCGGCGTTCGTAAACGGCGTTTCGATTCACGCCGACGATTACGATGACACGCAACTCTCGGCCGCGAAGGACCGCATCTACGGATTGCTGACGCACCCGACGGTAAGCGTCCTTCCCCCGGCGTTCGCTCTGTGCGAACTCGGCCGTCGCTCCGGCAAGGAATTCATGGTGGCCTATCACATGGGTGTGGAGGTCGAGACCAAGATCAACGAGGCCATCGCTCCGCGACACTATGACGAGGGCTTTCACTCCACCGGAACCTGCGGCACGTTCGGCAGCACCGCGGCCTGCTCCCGCTTACGCGGGCTGGATGTGAAACAGACGATTTACGCGCTGGGCATCGGCGCCACCGAGGGCGGAGGATTCCGTGACAATTTCGGCTCCATGACCAAGCCGTTTCAGGCGGGGCATGCCGCGGAAAACGGCACCGTTGCCGCCGATCTCGCCGCGCTCGGCTGGACCGCCGCCGTCGATATCCTGGAGGCGCCGCTGGGATTCTTTCAGGCGGAGGGCGGCGGTTTCGATCCCGATGCGATTGTGGGCCGCTTCGGAAAGCCCTGGACGCTGGCCTATCCCGGTGTTTCGATCAAGCCGTATCCGTCCGGATCGCTCTCGCACCCAGCAATGGGTGAAATGATGCGCCTGATCCGGGAGCATGACATCAAGCCCGGCGACGTGGAAAAAGTGGACGTCGGCGCCAACCACGCCATGACCACTTCGCTCCTGCATCACGATCCGATGACCGGCTTGCAGGGAAAATTCAGCATGGAATTCTGCATGAGCATCCTGCTGCTCGATCGCAAGGCCGGGCTCGTTCAATTCCAGGATAAAGTCGCGCAGCGACCGGACGTGCAGGAAATGATCAAGCGCATCCATTTCTATATCGATCCGGTTGCGGAGAGCGCCGGTCTGGACAAGATGACCAGCCTCATGAAAATCACCATGAAAGACGGCAAGGTCTACGAAGGCAAGGCGGAATTCGCCAAGGGCAGCCCGGCGAATCCCATGAGCTACGATGAAGTGGCAGATAAATTCCGCGGCTGCGCCGAATTCGTGAAATGGCCCACGGCCAAGGCGGAATCCGTAATCGCCGCCGTGAAGTCGCTGGAAACTCTTTCCGACATGAGCAAGCTCGTGCCCGCACTCACGAGTTAAGACTCCTGTAGCGCCCGCCTTCAGGCGGGCATCTGCCCGGTAGGAAAACTGCCCGCCTGAAGGCGGGCGCTACAAGTCCGGAAAGGACCGATGGCGTCAACTCCAACCACAAATCCTGCGCGCGACGCCTCGGAAGATTCCGCCGGCGTTTTTGCGCGCCTCGGGATGGGCCTCGCCGACTGGTCGCAGAGGTGGTTTCCCGACGCGTTCGTGTTTGCCCTGGTTGGTTTGATCATCGTCTTTGCCGCCGGATTGTTCGCCGGCGTCGGCGTTCGCAATCTGGTCAAGTATTTCGGTGACGGATTCTGGGGCTTGATTCCGTTCACCATGCAGATGGCGATGATTATCATCGGAGGCTTCGTCGTCGCCACCTCGCCGCCGGTGCACCGGCTGATTCGCAAGCTGGCGAAAATTCCCCGCACTCCCCGCGGCGCCGTGGCCTTCGTGGTTTTCTTTTCCATGATGACGTCGCTCTTGAGCTGGGGACTCGGATTGATCTTCGGCGGCATCCTGGTCCGGGAAATCGTAAAGAATGTGCGCGGCATCGACTACCGCGCGATCGGCGCCGCCGCGTTTGTGGGAAATGGCAGCGTGTGGGCGCTGGGACTGTCTTCGTCCGCCGCGCTGGTGATGGCCACGCCCGGGTCTATTCCGGCCGCGCTGCTGAAAATTAGCGGAGTGATCCCGCTGAGCCTGACGATCTATACGTGGCAAAGCGCCGCCACCGCCGCCATCCTCATCGTCTCCAGCGTGACCGTCGGCTATTTCTCCGCGCCGAAAAGTTCGCGGATCGACGCGGAGTCGTTCGGCGTCACCGGCGGCCTGGAAGTCCCGGCGCTCGAGGAGCGCAAGACGCCCGCGGAATGGCTGGAATATGCGCCGGGCCTATCGATTGTGGTGGCGGCATTGGGCTTGGCATATATCGCGCAAGTGCTGGCGGTAAAGGGCCCGCTCGGCGCGCTCGATTTGAACACTTACAATCTGCTGTTCCTGATGATGGGCCTTCTGCTGCACTGGCGGCCGCGCGCTTTTGTGCGCGCCGTGAATGATTCCGTTCCCGCGACGGCCGGTGTGCTGATCCAGTTTCCGTTCTACGGGGGAATTTTCGGGATCATTACGTACTCGACGCTGGCCGGCAAGCTGGCTCATTTTTTTGTGAGTTTTTCTTCGGCCAATTCGTATCCCATTCTGGTCTCGATTTATTCCGCGCTGCTGGGGATGTTCGTTCCTTCAGGCGGCAGCAAGTGGATCATTGAGGCGCCTTACGTGCTGCAGGCGGCCAAGGACCTGCAGGTGAACCTGGGATGGGTCGTGCAGATTTATAACACGTCGGAAGCCTTGCCGAATCTGATCAATCCATTCTGGATGCTGCCGTTGCTCGGGCTGCTGAAGGTAAAAGCGCGGGACCTGATCGGGTACGGAATGCTCTATTTCATGGTGAACTTCGTCATCGTGCTGTTCGTGATGTGGCTCTTCGCGAAGACGTTTGTGTATGTCCCGCCGATTTTGCCTTGAGTAGCACAGCCACTCCTGGCTGTGCGGTTTTTGCCGAACTACGTTAGCCTCGGATGTACTCGCCGCTATAAAAGTCACGCGGTCGGAAGTGGCTGTGCTACAAAATCACAGCGCCATCGAATTCGGGAACACGTAATAGAACAAAATACTGATTAGGATGAGGTAGGCGAGAAGGATCAGCGTCCAACTCATGTTGTGCCGGATCACCTGTCCTTCGCTGCGCACCAGTTTGCTGGTGGAAACGCCCACGCTGGCCGTCTGCGGCGCAATCGGCTTGCCCACTTCCGATCCAACGGAATTGAATGTCGGCAGCAGCAGGATCGGAAGCCCCAGCAGTTTCCCGGTCATGGCCTGCACCGGACCGAACATCGCGTTGGTCGAGGTGTTGCTTCCGGAGAGCGCCACGCCAATCCAGCCCAGCACCGGCGCGAGCACCACAAAGAAGAGGCCGATTTTCGACAGGCCGAATGCCAGCGAATTGGCCATCCCGGTGTAAACGAACATGTAGGCCAGCGCAAAAATGAAAAACGCCACCAGCAGCGCGCCCCACATTTGCTTGAACGTGCGCGCGAACACTTCGCGAATCTGTTTGCCGCTCGGCCGCAGGATCGCCAGAATGATCAGCCAGGAGACCAACGTCGAAGTTCCGCCCCCAAGCGGCGCGAAGTTGAACGTCGATGAAATGGGTGTGTGGGTCACCGAGGAGATCGCCTGCACCGTCAGCTTCGTGAAGCTATATCCCGGCAGATGCGACCACGGCCCGGTCCAGCCTACAACCACCAGAATCAGCACCAGGAACGGCATCCACGAACTGATAGCCTGGCGAAGGCTGCCCATTTCCAGGGCCACGGCCTCTGACGTGGGAGCGATCACCAGGGGTTTGCCGCCAAATCCGCGAATCGTCTTCGGCCGCCAAATCTTCACAAAAACAAACAGCACCCAGAACGAGATCAGCGCCCCGCTAAGGTCCGGCAGATACGGGCCCAGATAGTGCGCTACCGGCCATTGCCCCAGAATGTAAGAAAGCGATCCAACGATGGCCAGGGGCCACGCTTCGGAGACTCCTTCCCACCCGCTGACCAGGTAGATCAAGACCCAGGGAGGAAGCAGCGCCAGTATAGCCACTACATTGCCGATCGAAGCGGAAAGCGCCATCAAAGGCAACGAGGTCACCGCCGCGAGGCCAAGGATGGGCGCGCCCAGGGCGCCGTACGAAACCGGAGCGTTGTTCGCCAGCGCAGCCACGCGAATTGCGTCCAGATCGGCGATGCCCAGACCTACGAGAATCGGCACGACTACCGCCCAGGGATAGCCGAACCCCACAATGCCCTCGAGGAGCGCGCCAAAAGCCCACGCCAGCATGATGGTCTGAATTCGAATGTCAGCCGTGGCGTGATGGATCAGCCAGCTTTTGAACCGTTCGAAATCCCCGGTCAGCACCATGGTGTTGAAAATAATCAAGCCCCAGAACGTGATCCAGTCGATCACCCAAAAGCCGGTCAGGCCGCCGTACAAGTACGATTTCAGCGTCCCGGCCAGCGGCGCGTGCCAGACGTAGACGCCGATCGGGATGGTGACCGCGCCAACCAGGATGGACGCGAGCCAGGCCGTCATCCGCAGGGCAGCCAGCATGAACAGCAGCGCAATCAGCGGTACCAGCGAAACGAGGACGCTAAGCCACAAGTGTCCAGTGGGATTGAGTACCTGCTCGAACATGAAGTTTTTTCCTTTCGCGGGCGATGCGGCAATCTCCGACGGCGCATCGCGGGCGCACTGGGCCCCATGCACGTTTCGGCGGCGGGCCGGAATTTCCAGACGGGTGCGGATGCTTAAAAAGTCAGGGCAAACCAATACCACAATCGGATGACGCCTGAATAGCGAAATTCGCGGGGAGTCCAGGCAGACGGTTAGAGGAACCGATGCCCGATTGGGGTGGCGTTATAGGCTTCGACGAACGCGTCCAGGTCTTTCTGCAAATCGCTCAGGGACAGCGGAAACTTGCGCCGCAGGGCGGCCGGAAAAAAATTCTTCAGAAGGTGCCGGTAGAATTCCTTACAAATATGGTTGCAGGACGGCCCGAAATGCTCCGTCGGCAGGTGACGGATGTGCTCTTCTGCGAGGAAAGCCTCGTACGCGTGTACCGGAGTCAATCCGCAATATTCCGGCGCTTTGCGGGTATGGATTTCCTTGATGGCCACTCCCTGACGTCTAAAGAACGGCAGCACGCGGGTGGCGAGAATATCGACAGCGTTCGCCGCATTTCTTGAGGAATAAACTTTCGCGAAGGAAACGCCGGAATCGCGGTCGACGACAATTTCGACATAAATGCAGCTCGATCCAAGGAGATCGGCTACTCTCTTGACGGCACAGGTGAAAAACATCTCCTGATACAGCGAATGGCCGGCTTTGGATGCCACGTCCGAAACTTGGCTCAACCTTTCTGTAACAAGCGCGGGTTTCGGATGGCCCGCCGATAGCGGTTGAATTTCTCCCACTTTGATGTCGCCCGCTGGCGATCCTGGAGTGACTTCGCGCAACATACCGAGCCTTTTCACGCCACCTGGGGCATGGCCTCTGCAGCCGGAAAATTTTGGGAAGGGGCGTTCCGACAGGCTTTAATCCTGCGCCCCTTCCATCGCCCAGGCCGGCCTTATTGCTGCAAACAGCATGGTCCAAATTGCCGCTCGAAAAAGTGATCTAGGCCACAATTCGTAGTGACCTCCATCACATCCAGCATTTTGCCTTGGGGATATACAGGAGCCATGAGGAGGTGATTTATGAAAGCCGTTGCAGCTCCAGCTCGAATCGCTCTAAAGAATATTCTTTTTGCCACGGACTTTTCTCCTGCCGCGGAAGCTGCCTTGCCATATGCAATCGGTTTGGCCAAGCAATACGGCGCCAAAGTGCATGGACTGCATGTTCGGTTCCCGGCCACCTACCCGATCGTGGGCCCCGAAGCGCTGCCCGTCGTGATCGAAGCGGCGGAAGAGCAGGCGCGCTTTGAAGCCAAGCAGTTGCATGAAATGCTGGGAAGCGTCCCGCATGCGGTTACGGTGACCGAGGGCGATCTGTGGCCCGTGCTCCAGGAGACGGTAGAGAAGGACAAGATCGACCTGATCGTCATGGGAACACACGGCCGCACCGGCGTGCGCCGCGCATTCCTGGGTTCGGCGGCGGAGGAAACCTTCCGCAAATCGGCCGTTCCGGTGCTGACCGTCGGCCCGTTTGTTTCAGCGAACACCGAGCGCCGTTTGGCAATGAAGCAGATACTCTTCGCCACGGATTTTTCGGCGGAATCTCTCGCGGCGCTGCCTTATGCAGTTTCGTTGGCGCAGGAGCATCAATCGAAGCTGACGCTGCTCAATGTTGCTGGCAAGTCTGAAGCCGGCGATCTGGTTCACGCTGAGCAATACGCCGAGTCCACGATGCGGCGGCTCCAGACACTGGTTCCGGTAGAGGCCGCACTGTGGTGCGAGCCGAATTGCCGCGTGGAACACGGTCAAGAGGCGGAGAAGATCATGGAGGTGGCCACCGCTCTCGGAGCCGACCTGATCGTCTTGGGAGTCCGCGGTTCGCAGGGTGGAGTGGGAGCGGCAACGCACGTTTTGCGCTCTATCGCGCATGAAGTTGTCGTCAGCGCCGGGTGCCCGGTTCTGACAGTGCGTGCGTGAGGAGCGATCGAGGTGGGTGTGGTCCAAACGCCAAACGCCGAGGATATGCGGGAGGCGGTTTCGCCTGGGATTGAGGAGTGTGCCAGTGGGACCCCGAGTGGCATGCCTCAATCCCAGGTTTCTTTTCTTGCTGCGTCCGCTGGACAATTCCGCCGCGACTTGCTCATCGCCGCGCTGGCGATTGCCGGCATTGCCGCACACCTTGCTGTCCGTTTCGGTTTCGGTGTCCATGGTTACGCGGAAGTTTTTCCCCTCTATGCTGTCCTCGCTCTCGGTGGTCTTCCCCTGGTACTCCGCTTAGTTCAGAAAAGCCTCGCTGGAGAATTTGGCTCTGACCTTCTCGCCGGCATATCGATCCTTGCTTCGGCGCTGATGGGGCAATACCTGGTCGGCTCAATCGTGGTGTTGATGCTCTCAGGAGGAACGGCGCTGGAGGAGTTCGCGACGCGGCGAGCTTCGTCCGTATTGGAGGCGCTTTCCAAAAGGATGCCGCAGACCGCGCACCGAAAAACCGGCGCCGGAATTACGGACATTCCGGCCGCGGAAATTGGCGTCGGGGACGTGCTGCTGGTCTTTCCGCATGAGATTTGTCCCGTGGACGGGATTGTCGTGGAAGGCTTCGGCCGGATGAATGAGGCGTATTTGACCGGCGAGCCCTATGAAACTTCAAAGGCGGAAGGCGCCGCCGTGATTTCCGGCGCCATCAACGGCGAACACGCGCTGGCTGTTCGCGCGACGAAACTTCCCATCGATTCGCGCTATGCGCGGATCATCGCCGTGATGCAGGAGACACAGGGCAACCGGCCTCGATTGCGCCGGCTAGGAGACCTGCTCGGCGCGTGGTACACCCCGCTGGCGGTCGCCATCGCGCTGGGCGCGTGGTTTGCCAGCGGGGAGTCGCAGCGGTTTCTGGCGGTTCTGGTGATCGCCACACCGTGCCCGTTGCTTCTAGCGATTCCCGTGGCGATCATCGGCTCCATCTCGCTGTCCGCCCGGCGCAGCATTATCATCAAGAATCAAGCGATGCTTGAGCAGATCGGCAAATGCACCACTCTGATTTTTGATAAGACCGGAACGCTGACCTACGGACGTCCCGCGCTGACCGAGATTCTTTGCGCCGAAAATGCGGTTCCGTCCGAGGTCCTGCGCGCCGCGGCCAGCCTGGAGCGCTATTCCCGCCATCCGCTGGCGCGCGCAATTCTCGATGCCGCGTCGCGGGACAATCTTCCGCTAGAACCAGTGGTGAAATTGAGCGAGAGCCCGGGCGAGGGGCTGCTGGGAATTGTGGGAAGCCGGCAGGTGTGGATCACCGGGCGCAAGCAGGCCGCGGGTCTCGGCGCCCGGCTTCCGGGCGTGTCCGCGGGTCTCGAATGCGTGATATTTCTGGACGGTCAGTATGCCGCTACGTTTCGTTTCCGCGATGTTCCGCGCGCCAACGGGCGCAGTTTTGTGGAGCATCTGCGGCCGCGGCATCGCGTCAACCGCGTGCTTCTGGTTTCCGGAGATCGCGAATCCGAAGTCCGCTACCTTGCCGAATTGATGGGCATTCACGAAATCCATTCGGCCAAGAGCCCTGAAGAAAAAGTCGCCATCGTTCAGCGGGAAACGAGGACCGCGCGGACGCTGTTCGTGGGCGACGGCATCAATGACGCGCCGGCCATGCAGGCTGCGACCGTCGGCGTGGCGTTCGGCCTGAGCAGCGATATCACCGCCGAAGCCGCGGACGCAGTGGTGTTGGATGCCTCTCTTGAAAAGGTCGACGAACTGCTGCATATCGGCCGGCGTATGCGGTCGATCGCGCTCCTGAGCGCGATGGGCGGAATGGGACTGAGCGTATTGGGAATGGTTGCCGCGGCGTTTGGCTTGCTCCCGCCGATCGATGGCGCCATTGCCCAGGAAATTATCGATCTCGCAGCCGTACTGAACGCGGTGCGCGCCGCGCTTCCGTTCCGGCACATGACGGATTTCTGACCGTGCAACCCGCCGCCGCGTTGCGTATGATTCCCCCCAATGACCGAAAGGGATGAGTCTCCGGACGACGCCCGGCATGCGCTGGACGCCATGTTCGCTCCAAAGTCTGTCGCCGTAATCGGGGCGACGGCGAAGGAAGAGAGCGTCGGTCGTACGGTCCTCGAGCGGCTGCAATTTCCCGGCTATCGCGGGCGCGTTTACGCCGTAAATCCAAATCACACCGAAGTGCTCGGACTTCCCGCATATCGTAAAATCAGTGACGTTTCGGAAAAAGTGGATCTCGCCGTCATCGTGACGCCGGCCCCGACCGTGCCCGGTGTGGTCGGGGACTGCGTCGATGCAGGAGTTCGCGCGGCGGTAGTCATTTCCGCAGGATTCAAGGAACGCGGGCCGGAAGGCGCGGCGCTCGAACGCGAAATTCAAAAGCAATTGCAACGCGGGAAGATGCGGCTCCTCGGACCCAATTGCCTCGGCGTCATGGTTCCGTGCATCGGATTCAATGCTACGTTTGCCCGGGACATTGCGCACGCCGGGAACGTGGCGTTTCTAAGCCAAAGCGGCGCGCTGCTCACCGCCATTCTTGACTGGAGCATGGAAGAGCAGGTGGGCTTCAGCGCCATCGTTTCGACTGGCTCCATGCTGGATCTCAGCTGGGGCGACCTGATCGATTATTTCGGCGACGACCCAGCTACCGGAAGCATTCTGCTGTACATGGAATCAGTGGGCGACGCTCGACCCTTTCTTTCCGCGGCCCGCGAAGTTGCGCTGCGCAAGCCTATCATCCTGATCAAGGCAGGACGCACGGCCGCGGCGTCGAAAGCGGCCAGTTCGCACACCGGAGCGATGACCGGCAGCGACGAGGTATTTGACGCGGCGGCGCGCCGCTGCGGATTGTTGCGCGTTTCCAGCGTGTCGGACTTGTTCTACATGGCCGAAGTGCTCAGCAAACAGCCGCGGCCGCGCGGCCCGAAATTGATGATCCTCACCAACGCCGGCGGTCCCGGCGTGATCGCCACCGACCGGCTGCTCTCCGTGGGAGGAGAACTCGCGCCGCTTTCCGAGGCGACCATGGAATCGCTCAACGCGCTTCTGCCCGCGCACTGGAGCCACGGAAACCCGATCGACATTTTGGGCGACGCCGGACCGGAGCGCTACGCAAAGGCCCTGGAAATTGCTGCGAACGACCCGAACAGCGACGGGCTGCTGGCGATTCTTGCTCCCCAGGGGATGACCGATCCGGCGCAAGTCGCGGAAAGCCTGAAGGCTCACGCCAGCCTGCACCGCAAGCCGGTTCTGGCGAGTTGGATGGGCGGAAGCTCGGTCGCCAAAGGCGTCAAGATACTGAACGAGGCCAACATTCCGACTTTTTCCTATCCAGACACGGCGACGCGCGCGTTCACCTACATGTGGAAATACACGTACAACCTGCGCGGCCTGTACGAAATTCCGGTTCTGAGCGACCCCGCCGACGCATTCGCGCAGGCACAATCGCAGGCGCAATCTTTTCTCGGGACGATCCGCGCGACGGGCCGGACCCTCCTGACCGAGGCGGAATCGAAACGCTTGATCGCGATGTACGGAATCGCAGCGGTCGACACGCGCCTGGCGTCCAGCGCATCGGAAGCCGCCGAGTGCGCTGCCGCCATCGGATTCCCGGTAGCGCTGAAGCTGAACTCGGAAACCATTACCCACAAGTCCGACGTGGGCGGCGTGAAGCTCAATCTGCAGAGCAGGGAAGAAGTCGCTCAGGCCTTCGGCGAAATCGAAAAATCGGTGCGTGAGAAGGCCGGCGCTGGAAATTTTATCGGCGTCAGCGTGCAGCCGATGGTGAAGCGCGACGGGTATGAATTGATTCTTGGCAGTAGCGTGGACGCGCAATTCGGCCCGGTAATTCTGTTTGGCTCCGGTGGCGAGATGGTTGAAGTCTATGGCGACCGCGCTCTGGCGCTGCCGCCGCTCAATTCGACGCTGGCTGTGCGTCTGATGGAGCAGACGAAGATTTACCGGGCGCTGCAGGGCGTGCGTGGCCGTCCGGCTGTGGACATGGCTTTGCTCGAAAATACACTGGTCCGGTTCAGCCGCCTGATAATCGAACAGCGCTGGATCAAGGAAGTGGATATCAATCCGCTGCTGGCCTCCGCCAGCCAGGTGATCGCTCTTGACGCCCGCATCGTTCTTCATCCCTGCGAATTGACCGAAGACGAACTTCCGCGCCCGGCGATCCGGCCGTATCCCGTGCAGTATGTTTCTCCGTGGCACGGGGAAGACGGAATGCAGGCGGTGATCCGTCCCATCCGGCCGGAAGATGAACCGGCAATGGCCAAATTCCACGGCATGCTTTCGGACCTCAGCGTGTACTTGCGATATTTTCACATGGAAAAATTGAGCACCCGCGTGGCGCACGAGCGGTTGCTGCGCAAATGTTTCATCGACTACGACCGGGAAATGGCGCTGGTCGTGGAGCGAGAAAATCCCACCAGCGGCGAGCGCGAAATCATCGCTGTCGGAAGAATGACCCAAACGCCCGGAACGCGCGAGGCGGAAATCGCCGTGATCGTCGCCGACCAATATCAGCGCTGCGGCCTGGGTTCGGAACTGCTGCGCCGGTTAATCCACATCGCCCGCGATGAAAAGCTGGAGCGAGTGATCATGACCATCCTTCCTGAAAATATGGCCATGCGCGCCCTTGGCGAGCGCACCGGATTTGAATTTGTGAAATCGCCGGATCTGAGCTCTGTCCGGATTTCCCTGAAGCTGTAAGGATTAAGCCCCGATCCTTTAACGGGACATTTCTCCCCAATCGCCTCCCGCGTGTGTCACGCATCACAATTTCGTGTGACTAGCGTCACATCTCCGCGTGCGTACCTCTGTCAGATTGGAGGTGCAAGAGTTAGAAGAGGAGGACGCCATCATGAGCACCGCAACATTGCCCTCGATACCCGCCGTAAAGGAATCCGCAGCCACGATGAAAGCCCTCGTATTTCGTGGACCGAATGAAATTGCCGTCGAGCATGTCCCGATACCGAAGCCCGGCCCTGGCGAAGCCGTGATTCGCGTGACGCTGACGACCATTTGCGGGACCGATTTGCACATTCTGAAGGGGGAATATCCGGTGCGGCCGGGCCTGGTCATCGGCCACGAGCCCGTCGGAGTCATTCACGAACTGGGCGTGGGACTTACAGGCTACCAGGTTGGAGACCGCGTCCTCGTCGGTGCCATCACGCCGTGCGGCCAATGCAACTACTGCCTCGGCGGCGATCTTGCCCAGTGCGGCGGCGCCATTGGCGGCTGGAAATTCGGCAACACCATCAACGGCGCGCAAGCTGAATACCTGCTGGTTCCGAACGCCCAGGCCAACCTGGCGAAGATTCCCGATGACTTGAAAGACGAGCAAGTGGTGCTGCTGGCGGACATCGCCTCCACCGGAATTTCTGCGGCGGAGAGCGCGAATCTGCAGATCGGCGATACCTGCGCGGTTTTTGCGCAAGGCCCGATTGGCCTGTGCGCAACCGCCGGAGCAAAACTCAAGGGCGCCAGCCTGATCATCGCCGTGGATTCGGATCCTGTTCGCGGACGCATGGCAAAGCGGATGGGCGCTGACATCGTTCTGAACCAGAATGAAGTCGATGTGGTAACCGAAATCAAGCGGCTGACCGGCGGCAAGGGCGTGGATGTGGCGATCGAGGCCCTTGGAACTCAAGCCACCTTTGAAAACGCCCTGCGTGTGATTCGCGCTGGAGGAACGCTCTCTAGCCTTGGTGTGTACTCCGGAAAATTGGCCATCCCTGCGGAGCCATTTGCAGCCGGCCTCGCGAACCAGAAAATCATCACCACGCTTTGCCCCGGCGGGAAGGAGCGCATGCGCCGGCTGATCGAACTGGTGCGGCGCGGCCGGCTGGACCTGGTTCCGCTGATCACCCATACTTTTTCCCTGGATCAGATTGTCGATGCTTACAAACTGTTTGGCGAGCGGCGGGACGGCGTGATCAAAGTGGCGATCAAGCCGTAGCGCGGAAACAAACCGAAGAACAGCCAAAGCGGGAGGCCAAGCCTCCCGCTTTTTTTTATTGGACGGGCTCACTTGATTCGGCTCACGAGTGTAACGCTCGCCTTCAGGCGAGCACTCGCGATCCGGCCAATGCCCGCCTGAAGGCGGGGGCTACACAATGCTTTCCACTCACGTTCGGATGGCTGTCCTGCAAGGGAACTAAAAGGGAGGCCGGCGGCCGCTTTCGAAGCGACCGGCGTGCGATGCCGGTCGATTGGGTTGATAAGCAGCCGCCGGATGCAGTCCTTGCCTGGCCTTATTCCCAAGGGAATCAGGAGGAAGGCAAGTGCATAGGGTGTTCCGCCGGCGGCAATTCGGGCCACAGCGGAGCAATGACGATCCCGCGATTGGCTTCCTGTTTCAGCGTGTAGACGTTCGAGCACCGCTCGCAGAGCCAGAAATGCCCGATGGGGTGCGCATTTCGAGAGCCGGCACCGTAGGCCCCTTCAAGCTCGGTTTGATTTGCGGTGCGATCGAACCGGAACAGGCGCCCCCCGCCCAGCCAGTCGAACGATGCAGCGCAGCTTGGATTCGCGCATTTCGGTCGCAGATTGAGAACCATGGTTGGCCTCCGTTTCTCCCAGTAAGGATGACGCCCGGTTCGGATCGCCGAAAGTTGAGCCACCAACTTCACCCCAGGCTACTTCGCGACCGTTCCGTTATTGGTCTCACTGTCGAGTTTGGCAATTTCCCTCTGCAGCCAGGCCGCCAGCGCTTCCTCAATTTCCTGTTCGGTGCCGCCACGATAGAGTTGCAAGAGGGTGTCGCCCTCGGCGGTCAAAGGAATGTGGCGGCAGGGAACTTTCTCATTGCGGCTTTCCCCGGGCACAAACTGCATGAGCAGACATTCGGCGCAGGGTGCGCGATGTTCCTGGGCGTCGTAATTCATGCAGGTGGGCGAATCTTCAAAGGGCAGAACGGCCCTCCACGGTTCACGAGGGGAGCGGCCATAGCCGCCCTTGGTGACAAAGTTCAGCTCGGCCTTCAGGACTTCGAGGGTATTGCGTTCGTCTTGCGGCATCATGTCCTCCTTCATCTTGCCGATCATTATGCGAAGAAGGCCAGGAAGGCGGCTGTGACCCAAATCACGGTTTGGCGTGATCTGAATCACGGTAAACGGCGGCGTTCCCGTTCATCCTTGTGACAGGTGAATTGCAATGAGTGACCCGGAAACACCGAAGACGGGCAGTTTCCGTTTTGTGACCCGCGGCCGGGGGCGCGCCATGAGGATTAACACTGCCATGCGATCGCCGTACGGACTTCAGATTGTCGAGGATTGCGTGGCGTGTCCGCACAAGGAATCGCGGCTGTTTTGCAACTTGCCCGGTGCGGCTCTGCAGCGTCTGTCGGAAATCACTTCCTCGGCCACCTATCCAAAAGGCGCCACGCTTTTTGTGGAGGGCCAGGCGGCGCGCGGCGTATTTATTCTTTGTGCCGGACACGTCAAGCTCTCGACGTCCTCGTCCGACGGGCGGACGCTGATCCTGCGCATCTCCGAGCCCGGCGATCTGCTGGGATTGCCGGCGACGATCTCGGGCCGGGCGTATGAAGTGACCGCCGAAGTGATCGAGCCCAGCCAGGCCAACTTCATTAGCCGCACGGATTTTCTGAACTTCCTGCGCGAGCACGGCGAGGCCGCGCTGCGCGTGGCGCAGGAACTGAGCGAAACCTACCAGTCGGCGTTTGCGGAAATGCGCACCATCGGGCTGTCCCATTCGGCGCGGGAAAAGCTGGCTCGCTTCGTTCTGGACTGGAGCGCGCAGCACGCTCCGGAAAACGGCGCGATCAAGTTCAACTTGACGTTAACGCATGAAGAAATTGCCCAAATGATAGGAGCTTCCCGGGAAACCGTCACGCGGCTGTTCGCGGATTTTAAGAAAAAAAACCTCTTGCAAATCAAAGGCTCTAGTGTCACGATCAAAGACAAGCTTGGGATCGAACAGTTGTTGCAGCAAAGCTAAGTTTTAACCCCCCTTCCTGTTGTGCTCCATAACCAGATTTGATCCGTGTGCCGAACGCACTCAGTGCGCCGAATTGCGTTTTCGGTTGCTGGAGTCTTTGGCCAGAGGACGGCGGCGACTCCCTTTCATGCGGGGAGAACTGTCTTTGGTTTGGAGAAATCGAATGGAGAGCCAAAATGAAACATTGGATCGGGTCTGCGATGTTCGGTCCAGCAATGGCCATGTTGTTGTGCGCCGCGCTGCTTGCCGCGGCTCCGCCGGATCACAGTGTGGCCGCTTCTCCGGATCCCCCTCGTGCGGGCCCATCTGCCAATCCTGACAAGACCTCGAGCGATGCCGACTACGTGGGCAGCGAGGTCTGCGCCAGTTGCCATGCCGATCAGGAACGGCGCTTCAAAAATACCGTGATGGGGAAAGCGATGGCCAATCCCAAGACCCCCGATGAAGCTCACGGTTGCGAAGCCTGCCACGGGCCGGGACGCGCGCACGTCGAGGCGGGCGGAGGCAAGGACACGATTCCGATTCGCTTCGGCAAGGATTCCAGAAATTCCGCCGCCGAGCAGAACGCCGCCTGCGAGCAGTGCCATACCAAGGGCGACCATTTGTTCTGGAAGGGCAGCCCGCACGAATCGCGCGGGATGACCTGCGTGGACTGCCACCAGGTCAAGCAGGAAGTGCATGTGGCGCTGTCCTCGGACACGCGCTACAACGCGCCGCTCACGGAAAATTCCGGGCTGAAAAAATCCCAGCCCGAAGTTTGTTTGCAATGCCACCAGATGCGCCGCGCGCAACTGCAGCGCTCTTCGCACATGCCCTACCGCGAAGGCAAGGTGACCTGCACCAGCTGCCACAATCCGCACGGCTCGCCCAATCCGAGCCAGCTCATCCAGAGCACCACCAACGAAAATTGCCTTTCCTGCCACACCGAACGCCGCGGCCCGTTCCTCTGGGAGCATCCGCCAGTGATGGAGAACTGCGCCAATTGCCACGAACCGCACGGCAGCAACAACCCGCAACTGCTGAAGGTGCGCATGCCGAGGGTGTGCGATTCCTGCCATGACAGCAGCCGCCACCCGACCCAGCCGCAGCCTCTCGGCTCCATCAAGAATTTCAATCGCGGCTGCACCAACTGCCACTCGTACATTCACGGTTCCAACCATCCGTCCGGCAACGCGTTCCTGCGATAGGAAGGGAGAGCGCAAAAATGAAGAATGCAAAGGTGCTTTCAGGATTGGCGGTGCTCGTGTTGCTGCTTCCCGCGGGCCTCGCCGCGCAGGACAAGGACAAGGACCCTGACGCGGAGAGCCCGGCGGAACACGGCACCGTCGAATTTGGCGTGCGCTACTCCGAGGGCGTGGTGTACGGCCGCCCGGACCTGCAAACCGGCCAGTGCCTCGGCTGCGGGTCGCCGTTCAATCCTGCGCTCAGCAATTCAAAATTCAACGAGTATCAGGACATGCGCAACGGCTTCTACATCCGCCGAATGGACCTTCATTACGACCACATACTTGGCTCCAAGAACTACGCCACGCTGAAATCGCAGCGGACGCTGTACCGCGACCAGAGCTACCTGGCCACTTTCGGGCAGTACGGCAAGTTCAAAATTCAGTTCCGCTATGACGAGATTCCGCACATCTACACCAGCACGGCGCGCACGCTCTTCACGCAATCGGCGCCCGGCGTGTGGAGCTTTCCCGCAGCCATTCGCGCCCAACTGCAGGCCAGCAGCGCCGCCAATCTTCCGTCGCTGATCGCCGGCACGGGAGCCAACGCGGCCATTGGAGTGGTGAACGATTTCAATTTCATCACCCCGTCGATCCTGCGCCGCGCGGGAACGGCCTCGTTCTCCTACAACGTGACCGCGAAGTGGAATGTGTTCGCCTCCTTCATGCGTGAAAGCGAACGCGGCGCGCGCCCTATCGGCCTCATCATGAATTCCAGTCCCAGCGCCAGCGCCACCTCCGGGTACGGCCTGGAACTTCCCGAGCCCATCAACTACTTCAACAACCTGCTGAGGGTGGGAGTCGACTACGGCTCGCGCGCTTGGGGCGTGCAAGCCGCCTACATCGGATCGTTCTTCCAAAACGACACGACGCAAATGACCTGGGACAACCCGTTCCGGCTGACGGGTGAAACCGTCGCCAACCCGCTCACCGGGCGCATGGCGCTGTATCCGGATAACCAGGCGCACTACGCCAGCTTTGCCGGAGCGACGGACCTCACCAAGTACCTGCGCCTTTCGGCCAGCGTCACACCCGGCTGGCTGCGGCAGAACCAGGCCTTCCTGCCATACACCACCAACACCGCCATCAATACCTGCGGCAGCGGGACGCAGGCCTGCGATTCGACCAGCGTGCTTCCCGAGTCCAGCCTTTCCGGCAGCAAGAAAACACTGGCCATGAATTACAACGTGGTGACCACCGCCTGGAAAAATATTCAACTGAAAGCTAGTTACCGGCAATACGACTACACCAATGACACCGCGGTTTTTACCTTCACTCCGGTCGAGGGTGACGCCGCCGCTCCCACTACCGCGCAGAACACGCCGTTCGGCTACAACCGCAAGGATGTGGAAGCCTCGGGCGAATGGTTCTTTGGAAAGAAGAGTTCGCTGAAGGCGGGATACCAGGGCGAGTGGATGGACCGCACGGACCGCGACGTGGAGCGCTCCATGGAGAACTCCTTCTACGGC
This sequence comes from Candidatus Acidiferrales bacterium, assembly GCA_035295105.1. GTDB lineage: Bacteria > Acidobacteriota > Terriglobia > Acidiferrales > UBA7541 > Palsa-360. Next base: position 37,756 of record DATGJQ010000009.1, read on the forward strand.
GCGGTGGATTGGGCCCCCATCAAGGATTTGATGTTCCGGGTGTCTTACCGCTACTCGGACCGCAATCCGGATGCGTATCAGGACGATCAGGCCAGCGATCCGGTGAGCGGCAATCCGGTCCTGTGCACGGACACCACGACCGTCAGCTTCACTGGCGACCAGCGCTGCCACCGCCGGTTTGACGAAGCGGCCCGCCTACGCAACCGCGCCGACGCCCTCCTGCAGTACAGCCCCACCGACAAGCTCACGCTCTCCGCGTTCGGCGGCACCGACCAGAACAACTACAACCGCGCGGGGGGCGCCAACAGCCCGACGCCGCTGAATTTTCTCGCCGGCGCGGCAGCCACCGTGGGCTCCTATTACCTGTACGGAGTGCTGAAGGACATTTCATCCAATTACGGCCTGGACGCGGACTATGCCGTGGCCGCGCAGGTGACCGTGTTTGCCGAACTCTCGCGCGAGAACTACCACAAGCGGATGATCACGCGCTACCGCACGCCCACGACGGGCGTTCAGACGATTCTCACTTGCACCGGATGCGACAGCGCCAACAATGACTGGGAAAGCGTGGCCCAGGACCCGGTGGACATTTATTCCGGCGGCGTCGATATGTACTTGACGAAGAAAGCTTACTTCACTGCCTACTACACGCTCACAGCGGGAAAGGGAAATGTCACCTCCCGGCCGCTCGGCGATCCCACGATCCTGACCGGGGTGAACGCCTTTCTGCTGATCGGGACCAACGCCGCGGTCAGCTATCCCGAAACGGTCAACCGCAACCACGAAGTCGCCGCGATCTTCCGATACAAGATTACCGAAAACCTTGTTCCGCGCATCGAGTACCACTACCAGCAGTGGGATAACAAGGACTACCAGACTTCGGATATGACCCAGTATATGGGCTGCATCAGCCCCATCCCCAACGGGCCGCCGGTGACCAATGCGGTGCCGGGATGCACCACTCCGGTTCTGACCAGCAATGTGCCCGGTCCGGTGGGCGTCGCCAGTCCTTTCTACCCGTACTTTGTGGTCGGCGACCCTTCGGCTGCGCGCTATCTCTTCCTCGGCGTGGATCAGCCGTCGTATCACGCCCACACTGTGGCCGCGACTCTCGAGTACCGCTTTTAGGATTTCAGGAATTTCCAAACTCAGAAAAAGGAGAAAAACGATGACAGGGATGAAAGCGATCAAGGACTGGATGCGTACGCCCGCCGTGCGGTGGTTTGTGCCGTTGATCGCGGTGCTCTTGATCTTGCCGGCAGTCCGGGCGCGCGCCGATGCCGAGGCCACTTACAAGGCCAAGTGTGCCGGGTGCCATGGACCTGACGGAGCGGGAGCTACGGCCGCCGGAAAGGCGATGAAAGTTCGCGACTTCCATTCCCCGGAAGTGCAGAAAGAAACCGATGCGGAATTAACTGAAATCATTGCCAACGGAAAAGAAAAGATGCCCAAGTATGCTGACAAGTTGAAAGACGCGGAGATCAAGGAACTTGCCGGATACGTTCGCACGCTCGGAAAGAAATAGTCCGGGCGCTGCTTGAGCAACCCCGTAGCAGTCGGCTGGCCGCCGCGCGCGAGTGTCAATGTCGACATTGTCACCGATGCGCCATGAACGGACGGCCCTTGTTGCCGTCCTGCGAACCGACCAACAAACAGAAATGGAACGCGTGACCTCATGACGATTCGCGATCGCCTCCCGCGATGGTTCCGCCCCGTCGCTTATCTTTCCTACAACGCCTTCACGATGATCGGCGCGGTTGTGGCGGTGAGTTCCGCATTCACGGTCGTCGGGTTTTGGATCTACGACTTCACCACCGGCGGGCCGATTAACCCTTACATCGGACTCATTTTCATCCTGATTCTTCCAGGGATTTTTGTTATTGGCCTGGCGATGATGCCCGTGGGCGTCGTGTGGCATCGCCACAAACTCAGGCTGGCTGGAACTTTGCCGGACGAGTATCCCCGGATGGACTTCAACCGGCCCCTGTTTCGCCAAGCCGCGGCCTGGATGGCCGGGCTTACCGTCTGCAACGCAATCATCCTCAGCGTTGGTTCCTACCGCAGCGTGGAATACATGGACTCCGCGAATTTTTGCGGCCAGACCTGCCACACGGTGATGCAACCGGAGTACACCGCGTATCTGAATTCGCCCCACCAGCGGGTGAGTTGCGTGCAATGCCACATCGGGCCCGGCGCGGGCTGGTTCGTCAAATCCAAACTGTCCGGCGTGCGCCAGGTTGTGGCGGTCACGTTGCACACGTACGACCATCCCATTCCGTCGCCGGTTGAGCAACTTCGGCCGGCCCGTGAAACGTGCGAACAGTGCCACTGGCCGCTGATGTTCACGGGGGACCGGCTGATCGTGCGCAAGAAATATTCCGATGACGAAAAAAATACCCCGCTGACCACCGTCCTGCTGATGAAAATCGGGGGACACAGCAGCGGAGGAGCCGTGGGAATCCACGGGCGGCACCTCGATCTGAATTCGCGCGTACGGTACATTGCCACCGACCGTCAAAGGCAGACGATTCCACGCGTTTCATACCTGGACGATGGCGGCAAGGCCGTGGAATTTATCTCCTCGGATGCCAAACCCACTGCGCAGCAGTTGGCCGCCGGTGAATCGCGTTCCATGGACTGCATGGATTGCCACAACCGCCCGGCGCACACTTTTCAGGCGCCGGAACGCGCCGTCGATCAGGCCATGTCGCAGGGCTTGATCAGCGCCGACCTTCCGTTCATCAAAAAACAGGCGACGCTCGTGTTGAAAGCGAAATATTCAGATCGCGGCGACGCCGGCAAACGCATTGCCGCGGCGCTGCGCGATTTCTACAGCGCCTCCTATCCGGACGCATTCCGGGACCGGCGCCCGGCGATCAACGCAGCCATCCAGGAAGTTCAGGCGATCTACCTGCGCAATGTTTTCCCCGACATGAACGTGAACTGGGGCACCTATCCCAATAATCTTGGACACGCTGACTTTCCCGGATGTTTCCGCTGCCATGACGGCAGCCACGCGTCCTCGGACGGGCGCGTGATTTCCAACGATTGCGATGCTTGCCACGCGCTGCTTGCGGTCGAAGAGAAGGACCCGAAAGTTCTGGGCGATCTCGGAATGAAATAGCGGTACACGGAGCCAATTGTTTGCGATACATGGAGCCGAGGAAAAAACAGTTTGCGCTCCTCGCTGCGCTGGCAGTTTCACTGACGCTCGGATCTTCAACGCCGGCGCAAAACAAGCCTTCCGCGAATCCCGATGAAGAATGCTTGGCCTGCCACGACAACAAGGATTTGAAATCCGACGCCGGCCGAAGCGTTTACGTCGATCCTGCAAAACATCAATCCAGTGTTCACGCGATTCTGAATTGCACCGCGTGCCACGCCGGCATCACGGTTTTCCCGCACCCGGCGCGCGTTGCCAGGGTGGAGTGCGAATCGTGCCACGCGGAACAGGCGGCGGACGTGCCGAAAAGCGTCCACAGCGCGCTCGGCGACGACAGTTGCGCGGGCTGCCACGGCTCGGCCCACGACACGCCAGCGGCGGCGAATGTTTTGCCGAAGCAATGCGCCGTATGCCACGGCGACGAGGTCAAGAAATTTCTGGCCAGCACGCATGGCATGGCCCGCTCTCGCGGCGCTGCTCCCGGCGCGACCTGCGAGTCTTGCCACGGCCCGGCGCACAAGATCCTCGGCGCGAGCGACCCGCTATCGCCGGTAGCGAAGAAAAATCTGCCGAACACGTGCGCTGCCTGCCACTCCGATCCCGATTTCCTGAACAAATATAAGATTCCCTTCGCTCATCCGGTGGAGGCGTTCCGGCAGAGCGTTCATGGCCGCGCGCTCGCCGCCGGCAATCCATCCGCGCCATCCTGCTCGGATTGCCATTCCAGTCACGCCATCCTTCCGGGACGCAATGCGCGCTCCAAAACGAATCACTGGGCCATTCCCGGGACGTGCGGTGCGTGCCATGCGGACATCAAAAAAGTTTACGACCAGTCCGTTCACGGAACGGCCGCGGCGCGGGGAGCTCCCGACTCACCGGTGTGCACCGATTGTCACGGAGAGCACGCCATTCTGGCGCCTGCCGATCCGCAGTCTTCAGTGAATCCCGCGCGCGTCTCGGTGGTGACCTGCGGGCGTTGCCACGGCGATGAGCGGATCGAGGCCCGCTACAACCTTCCCACCGATCGCGTGCCGACGTTTGCGGAGAGCTTTCACGGCCTGGCGGCGCGCGCCGGCTCGCAGACGGTTGCGAATTGCGCTTCCTGCCACGGCGTTCACAATATTTTTCCTTCCGGCGATCCGCGCTCCACGGTCCACCCGGCGAATCTCGCTCGCACCTGTGGCGCCTGCCACCCCGGCGCCGGCCAGACGTTTGCCATCGGCCCGGTGCACGTCGCCGCCAATACCAGGGCCGAAAGCGCCGCCGTCAAATGGATCCGGGGATTTTATTGGATGGTCATCCCGCTGGCGGTTTCTTTCATGTTCTTCCACCAAGCCGCGGACTTCCTGCACAAAACGCGCGCGCTGCGCGGTCGCTCCTCGCGGCCGGAAGTGGAGCGCATGAATTTCAATTTCCGGGTAGCCCACGGGCTGGTGGTGTTGAGTTTTCCGGTGCTGGTGATTACCGGATTCGCGCTGAAGTTTCCGGAATCCTGGTGGGCGCAGCCGCTGCTGATCTGGGAGACCCGATTCGCGTTTCGCGGAACGCTGCACCGGGCGGCCGCCGTGGTGTTGGTGGCGGCGCTTGTCTATCATGTCGTCCATCTGATCGCGGTGCGCCGTGATCGCGCCCTCCTGGCTTCGATGAAGCCGGGCTGGGCGGACCTGCGTTACCTGCAGGAAACGCTTCTCTACAACCTGGGTTTCTCAAAGGCTCCCCCGGTCTTCTCCGGATGCGCCACTTACGTCGAGAAGATTGAATACTGGGCCTTCGTGTGGGGAACTCTGGTGATGGCTGCCACCGGCTTCCTGCTCTGGTTCAATAGTTTTGCGTTGCGGCATTTTCCCAAGTGGGTGACCGACGCGGCGACGGCACTGCATTACTATGAGGCGATCCTCGCAACTCTGTCCATTCTGATCTGGCACATGTACACCGTGGTTTTTGACCCGCAAATTTATCCGATGGATCGTTCGTGGATCACCGGCATGGCAGTTCCTCATCACGATACGGCGGCTGGCGCGCCGGTCCCGCCGGATCCCAAAATCCCCGCGAAGGATTAGCCTCCAACCCGCATCGTGTCTAATTGATTGGGCTTGCAGTTCGAACGTGGAACCGCGGGCGCCTAGTCGCGGCGCATCTTCGCATGCGGGGACATACCGCTCAGATCGAGTGGGTGGGGCAGTTCGATATCCAGCAGGCGGTCTTCGGCGGTAAGCTTCGCCAGGATCCGGAAGACGGCTTCCGTGTCGCTCGCGTCCCAGTCGGTGACCGCCAGCGGTTCCGCCGGGTGGTCCGAGGGATCCCACAGAAGCTCTGCCGACTTGCGCTGGATCTTGGCGGGGTCGACTTCAAACACCTGGCGCTCGTGAATCTTGATCACCAGGTAGCGGCTATCCATTTGCACCAGCAGCGGGTCACGCTTCTTGCCGGTTTCGTAAACCGCCCAGCTTTTTACCGGAGCGTCGTTAACGCGGAAGAGCGCGTCATCGATCGTGCGCCATGGGACAGGCTTGTCCTTGGAAAACGCGACGCCCGCGAAAGAGAAGGCAGCCAGGGCGGCGGCCAGTAGGACCAATTTGGGGTGTAAGCGTCGCATGCTGGTATCGATGGTGCCAGATTAGGTTATCGCAGGATACGCTGCAAGTCTCCCATTCAGTTAGCGCCGCACAGGGTGAACTCAATTGCTAATCGCGGGGCCTGGCGCCTGCCCGCGAATTTCGCGAGCCGCGGGAATGCTTCGACGAGCGGTGGCCATTGCCGGGCGGGAGCCGCAGTCCGCCAATCTGCAACTCCAGCAAGCGTTTCAAATCGGCCAGGCCCTTGGCGGGATCGGGCCGGCGGCCGGCGATCCACCAGCGCAGCGCCCCGGCAAATACCAGGAAGATGTGCCGCGCGATCAGCGCCGCGTCTTCGTCCGATCGGATTTGCTTCTCTCTCTGCGCTGTTCGGACCACCTCTTCAATCCCCGCGAGCAGACGTCCGCGAATTCTTTGGAATTCCGCCGCCTGTTTGCCCTCCGAATAAAACGTCAATTCCTTCAGCAGAATGCGGGAGAGCACGGGGTTTTTGGCGAAAAATCTGTAGTGCTGGCGGGATAGGGCCAGGAGCTGGTCGAGCACCCGCCGCGGAACGCGCGCGGCGTTTAACGCTTCGGTAGTCACCGCGGCCAGCTCTTCATTGAACACCAGGAAAACAAGATCCTGTTTGTCCTGGGCGTAGTTGAAAAGCGTGCCCAGACCGACGTGCGCGCGCTTGGCAATCTGGCGAAGCGTGGCGGTCTCATATCCGTGCCTGGAAAACAGTTCTCGCACCGCGGCGCGAATCCGTTGCCGCTTCTCCAGCTTATTCAATTCCCGAAGTCCGGGCTCAATCGACTTGCGACGCTTCAAAACGTTTCCTCCGGCTGCATTCGAGCATTTTGTAGGGATGGCTTCGCAGGAATTTGCTCACTCCAACCCAATTTCCTTGCGCACCAGCGCCGCTCCGGCCGACAGCGCGCGCAGCTTGCTGTATGCCACATGACGCGGCATCGGCGCCATGCCGCAATTGGTACTGGCCAGGATGCGCTCGGCGGGAACGTACTTCATCGCCTCGCGCAGCACCGCGGCAACCTCTTCCGGCGTCTCAATCCGGTTTGCGGCGACGTCAATCACCCCGACCTGCACTTGCTTGCCCTTCAACAATCCCATGAGAGACGCAGGAACACGCGAGTGCATGCACTCGAGGGAAACCTGATCGATTTTGCTGGCGGCCAGATGCGGAAATGTTTTTTCGTACTGGCGCCATTCGCCGCCGAGGGTTTCCTTCCAATCGTTATTCGCTTTGATGCCGTAGCCGTAGCAGATATGCACGGCCGTAGTGCATTTCAGCCCCTGCGCGGCGCGTTCCAGCGTCGTGACGCCCCACTCGCGCACATCGTCGAGGTAGACGTTGAACGCCGGCTCGTCGAATTGGATCGTGTTGGCGCCGCACGCTTCCAGTTCCAGAGCCTCTTCGTTGAGCGCCTCCGCAAACGCGTGCGCCATCTGGATGCGGTCGCCGTAATATTCGTCGGCGACGGTGTCCACGATGGTCATCGGTCCCGGCAGCGTGAATTTAAATTTGTGCAGCGTGTGTTGCACGGCGAACGCGACTCCGTCCTTGTGCACCGAGCGCATCCGCTTGATCGGTCCGGTCACGGTGGGACATTCCGCCCGGTAGCGGTCGGCGCGGATGCCAATCACTTTGCGCTTGTTGAAATCAACGCCCGAGAGATTGGCGAGGAATCCGTGAACGAAGTGCTGCCGGGTCTGCTCGCCGTCGGTAATGATGTCGATGCCGGCGGCTTCCTGCTCTTTCATTGCGATGAGGATGGCGTCGCGCTGGCCCTCCTCGAGGGCCGCGCCCTCCAATTCCCAGGGAGCCCACAGGACCTCAGGTTTGGCCAGCCAGGAGGGTTTCGGTAAACTTCCCGTGATTGTGGTCTCGAGCATGGGACTCCCATCGCAGATCGTTTGCTAGTCTTAAAACGTGACCGGTAGTCCCGAGTGCGGCGAATATCCGGAAAACGCTGCGAGAACATGCAGGTCGCCGCGGGATCATACCAATTTCCGCCATCGCGGGCAAAGCGGCGCGGTACATCGCGCAACTGGTTCAATGGCCCGCGAATTTCGCGGCGGTGCGGCCGCAAATTCGGCCCAGCACGGCCGCGCTCAACAATCCATTTCCTGAAAGATATCCGGAAGCCTCCGGGCCTGAAAGTCCGCGAGCGGCCCCTCCCGCGGCGAGCAAGTTCGGAAGAGCGGTTCGATCGGCACGAAGCACTCGGCCGTTGACGTCAATGTCCAATCCACCTTGGGTATGCAGTAGCGCTCCAGTGACGCGGATTGCATAGTAGGGCGGCTCCAGCGCCGGTTTAGAAATGAAATTCCTACCGTAGACGTCGTTTCCGGCGCCTTTCGCCAATTCACCGCATTTGTTCAGCGTACTTTTGAGAGCCGCCGGCGGCACTTCGGTCACGGTTGCCAGGGTTTCGATTGACTCGGCCTTGCGGACCGCTCCGGCCGACTGTGCCAGCAGGTAATCTTCAAACTGAAGTCCCAGTTCATGGATTCGCTGGTCGTAAACATTCCAACCGAAGGCGCCTGGCTGTTGCAGCAGTTTTGCGGCTTGTTCCGAATAGCCCAGTTGCTCGTTCGAGAATCGCAGGCCGTTCGTGTTGACCTGAATTCCGCCTTCCATCATGAGAGCCCAGGTGATCAGCACGGCGTGAGGATCGGCAATCGAGCCGTGGCCCTGGTAGGCGCTCATGTCCTTGCAGGCCGCGCCGAGTTCCATTCCCCAGTTCACGGCATCGCCGGTATTGCCGGGATGTCCGAAGTAGCTTGCCTCCGCCATTTCTGGAATGTACTCGCGGACCATTTCGCGGTTGCCGCCGTAGCCGTTGCAGGCCAGAACCAAGGCCTGGCAGCCTACGTCTTCGATCGCGCCGTCGGGCCGCTCCATGCGCACCGCCGCCACGGTTCCATCGGGCCTCGCGAAGAGCTGGCGGACCCGAGCCTCCGTGACGATTTCGATGTCTCTCCGCTGGGCTGCCCGCAGCAGGTAGTTCATGAGCTCCGCGCCGGTACGGCTCGGAGGCGCGTGCATTCGGAGCCGTGAGTGGCCGGGATAAAGAAAGCCTTCGACCAGTTCAAAGTCGACGCCATGGGAATCCGCGAGCCATTCAATCGTCGGCGCGGAGTGTGCGGCCACAGCGCTCACGATTTGCGGGTCGGCACGATGGTGATTCTTGGCCATGATGTCGTCGGCGAAAATTTCCGGTGAATCCTCCACTCCCTTGGCTCGCTGGAAACGAGTGCCCGCCGCGGGAATCATTCCGGAGGACATGGCAGTGCTGCCCGAGGGTTTCGCGTCACGCTCCAGCACCATCACTTCCGCGCCGGATTCTTGCGCCGCCAACGCCGCCGTCAATCCACACGCTCCCGCGCCGATGATCAGCACGGGGACGGTGATAGGGAATGTCAGGCCTTCCGGATTCAGGATATGCGGCGTCATGGAATTTCCCGCTCCGCGAAGTCCGCGTCCAGGAGTTTCTCCGGCCGAATGAACAGCCATAGCAGACTGCCGGCGAGCAGGATGCCCGCAGCGATCTCCAGCGCCGGCATCCACCCGAATTTTTGCGCCAGGTACGGCATGAGAATCGGCGAAATCATTCCGCCGGTGTTGCCGCCCCAGTTCATGATTCCGGAAACCGTTCCGGCATGTTTCCGGGTGATGTCAATGGTAGTTGCCCAGTGCGAACTCAGGGAGAAGTAAACCGCTCCGGCCCCGAGCGAGAACGCGAAAATCGATTCGTTCAGATTTGGCAGCCGCGCCCCTAAAAATAGAGAAATGGCCGCGACGCCCATGCCGCTGATGGCAATGACGCGGCGCCCGAACGTCCGCCCGTATCGCTTCGCGGCGCGGTCGCACAGCAGTCCTCCGAGCGGCGTCATCAGGGTGATGGCCAGAAACGGGCCCATTGTGTAGACCGAGCCCTTCATGACGCTCAAGTGTCTCGCCTGCAGCAGGTAGGTATAGAACCACGTCAAATAAATGTAGATGACGTAGCCGGCGGTGAAATTCGTGAGAAAAATCAGATAGACGTTGGCTTCAGAAAAAATCCGGCCCCAGGGAGTTTTCGCAGCCAAGACCGATTTCTCCGTTGACACCGCCGGGCGGCCGCCCTCAATCAGGACTAATTCCGCGGCGTTCACACCCGGATGCTCCGACGGCCGGTCGCGCACATACCAGAACCAAACCGCCGCCACCACCGTGCCGATTGCTCCGCAAATGTAGAACGACGTTTTCCAGCCGTACGAAATCATCAGCCACGCGATGAACGGGGAGGTCAACGCGGCTCCGAACCCGCCGCCTGCCAACGGGATGCTGGACGCCAGGGCGCGCTCGTTCGGCGGAATCCACGTTGCATTGGTGCGATTGAAGCTTGGCCACGCCGCGGCTTCTCCGATCCCCAGGCAAAATCTGGCGACGATCAGCGTGACGATGGTGGGAGCAATTGAAATCGGAACGATGTCCGCGATGCAAGCCGTCAGCGCGGTGAACGCGGACCACCAGAGAATCGCGAACGACAGGACGGCTCGGGGGCCGAAGCGGTCGGCCATCCAGCCGCCCGCCAGTTGAAACAGCCCGTAAGAAAAAACAAAGGCGCTGAAAATCTTTCCCATGTCCACGGCGGAAAGGTTGTACGTGGACATGATCTGTGAAGAGGCGATGGAGATATTGATGCGGTCGAGATAGGTCACCATGCTGACGATCAGCATCAGCCCGACGATGACCCACCGGATCAGGGACGGCGCGCGAAGCGTGGTGGTTTGGCTGGCAATCGCCATGATTTGCACTTACGTGCTTGAGCAACGGCCCTGACGGGCTGCGATAAAACTCAAATCGTTGTCATTCTGAGCGAAGCGAAGAATCCCTCTGTTTCTTTGCTCGCACTCAAATCGAAGAGGGATTCTTCGCTTCGCTCAGAATGACAAGACAGTCTTCAAGCGCCTCTACGAGCCGCGTTGGCCCGACGCGGAGGCCTTAAATTCTTCTCCCGAGGACTGCGACGCGACGGGCCGTTTTATGAATCGGCCTTGCGGCGCCTCCAGCACTTCGCCGTTCCGAAACACAACGTGGCCGCGAAGAATTGTCGTGACCGGACCGGCCGCGAGTTCGATGCCGTTGAACGGAGTGTAGGGTTGCGCCGAATGCAGGCCCGCAGGCTTCACGACTTGCATATTTTCCAGATTGAATAGCGCCAGATCCGCATCGCTGCCAATCGCGATGGCGCCCTTCCTTGGATGAAGCCCGAACTTTCTCGCGGGATTGGTCGAAGCCAGTTCCACGGCCCGGTTAAGGGATAGGCCGCGTTTGCGCACGCCTTCAGAAAGAAGAACCGGATAGAGCAGGGAAGTGCCGCCAAACCCTGGCATGGCGGACCACATGTCACCGGCCTTCATCTCCTCCATGCAGCAGGCGTGGTCGCTCACCACGGTGTCGACTTCACCGTCGCGCAGCGCTCGCCACAGCGCGTCCTGGTCGTCCTGCGAACGAATCGGCGGATTGACTTTTCCATGATTGTCGCCGGCGGTGGCGTAGTTCAGCGCGAGGTGATGCAAGGTCGTCTCCAGGATCATGTCGCGCTCCGGATAGCGCCGGCGAACGGCGATGGCAGTCTCAATCGCAACCCGGCTGGAGAGGTGCAGAAAATTCACGGGGCAGAAAGTTGCGTTCGCGAGCACCGTGGCTTCCTCGATGGAAAGGCCTTCGGTCAAGGGCGGGCGCGCCTCGCTGTACGCTTTGAGACCGGTCAGACCCTGCTTCCGGACGCGCTCCATGAACACTCGAATGAGCTCAGGATTCTCGCAGTGCAGGCTGAGCGAGATTCTCTGTTTTCGCGCAGTCGCAGATTCGGCGACCCTGGCCATCAGCTCGTACAAATGGCCGAGGTCGTAGTTCTCGGCCATGGTGTAATCCTTGCCGTGCGTGGAATCCGCGGACAGATTCAGGCCTTTGTAGAACATATAAAACTTGAAAGAAGCGACGCCCTGCTCGACCAGCCAATCGACTTCATCGAGTTGACTCGCGGTCATCGGGGCGATGTGGTAGCCGTAGTCGCACCAGAAATTTCCGTCGGAGAGTGCCAGCAGTTCCGGGAAGATTTCCTTGTATGGTCCCGACTTGTTCAGATAGTTGCGGCCGGTGCGGAAATAACTCAGGATCGTGGTCACGCCGCCGGAAACGGCCGAAGCGGATTCGGTTCGCGCATCGGCCTCATGCGGGCGGTAGATCCCCACGTGGAAATGTGAATCGACGGCGCCGGGAAGAATGTGGAGATTGCGCGCGTCAATCACCTCGTCGCCGTCCTGCGCGTCCAGCTTTTCAGACATCGCCGCGATTTTCCCGTCGCGAATGCCCAAATCCATTCGCACCGGTCCGATGCCCGGAAGTACCGCCTGCCCGTTCAGAATCACAATGTCGCATCGTTTCATGTGTTTTTTCCTGTCGTTAGACTTTGCCAGCATTCGTGCCGGTAGCCGCCGTTTTTTTGAAGTTGCTTCGCGCAGTCGATTTCAGAAGGCCGCGGCTGCGCCCGAGGTGCATGGTGAAATTAAAAATGTCGCTTCGATAGTGCGTCCTGACGCGTTCGACCGGCTGGCCGTGATCCGTGTACACGATCCGGTCAACGGAGAGCAAGGGAGCGCCGATGCGGCAGGACAGCAGACGCGCCATGGTGCTGTCGGCCAGGGAAGCTCCCACGGTCTGGGACGCTTCGCGAAGCGGAATGTTCAGTTTGTCTTCCAGGGCCCGGGAGACCGAGCCCTTCCAATCCGCACGGCGAATTTTCTGGCCGATCTCAAACGGCAGGTCGTTGGTGACGTGGCAATACGGCTGGTTCTGGCGAATACGCAGCCTCGTGCAGCGCACGATCTTGGCTCCCTCGTCCAATCCGAGCTTCTCGGCGTCCGCCTTGAGGGCCAGGATGGTGCCGATCGTGAGGACTTCCACCGAATCGTTAAGGCCAAGAAATATCAGCTCGTCGAGCGAACCTTCAAACTTCAGCGATCCGCTGAACGAATCTTGCTCGTTCACAAACGTTCCGCGTCCCGGCTCCCGCCGAATCAATCCCTCGTTTTCCAGCGCCCGCAAGGCCTGCCGCACGGTGATCCGGCTGATCCCATATTCCTTCACGAGAGCGGCCTCGGTGGGGATCCGGGATCCGGCCGCGAATTCACCCGCGCTGATTTTTCCCAGCAAAATATTTTGCAGTTGGTAGTAGCGGGGCACCTGATCGTAGATGAACAGCGGCGACCTCGAGCGGGTGCCGCGTGCGGAGCGAATTGGCCTGCCGGTCATGCTGATGCGTTGCATTCGAATATCCGCCTCCGTCCCGGAAATCAAGCCTTCACTGGTGCGTCCCCACGGACCAGCGCGGCAAGGTCCCGTGCTTCGAGCGCATGCAGATTCATCGCCCCGTCCGCTAGCCGGTCTGCGGCCGCCTGATCCATGACGATTGCCGCGTTCGCGTTGAACTTGATTTTCAGCTCTTCCGCGCTCAGCGGGTTGCCGGGGCCGCCGCGGTTCGCCATGACTTTCGCTTTCAAGACCTTCCCGCTGTCAGTCCTGATGGTCATGATTGCTGGGAACTGGCGCGGGAAAATGGCGTCGCACTCGGCGTCTCCGACGCAGCGCACTTTCGCGGCGAGGTCGAGATACCGGGGATCGCGCACGTGCTCGTCGGTAAAATCATTCAGCCATACTCCAAGGCCTCCACCGCCGAGAAGCGCGGCGGCCACAACGAAAGGCGCGCTGAACTGCGCGTGGTAGCCGGACTGGGGCCGGGCCTTGGCCGCCGCCGGCTGTGCGAGCGTGCGCAGCGTGGACGTGGACAAGCCGACCTCGATCTCGGCAATGTCGTTGAGTTCAACCGACGATCTCAATCGCAGCGCCGCATCGATCGCTCCGTGGCTGAAATGATTTGCCGGATACGGCTTGTAGAAGAGGTCCGTGACGCTCCAGCGCGAACCCAGGCCTTCCCTTAACTCTTCGATGTGAAACACGCCGCCGCAGAAGGCTTTGTAGAATCCGTAGAGGCCCTCAAAAGCCTCCGCCGGACCGGTGAAACCCGCTCGGGCCGCCTGCGCCGCGATGATGCCGGCGTGCGCCGCCCACCCGCAATGCAGCCGCTTCACCGAACCGCCGGTTCGGTTTCCTTCAATGACTCCCGCCCCCATCGAAACTGCAATCCCCAGCGCGTGGCTGATTTTCTCGGCATCGAGTCCGTACAATTTCGCGGCCAGCGTTGCGCACGCAAGCGTCCCGCAAATGGAGGTAGCGTGCCAACCGCGCTCGAAGAAGATTGAGTTTCCCAGTTCGCGGTCGTACGCGGCCATTCCAGTGCGGTTCACGATTTCGTATCCAACCGCTAGCGCGGCGATCAGTTCCTGTCCGGAGCAGCCAACCTCTTCTCCAACCGCCAGAGCGGCGGGAACTACCGAAGCGCTCGGGTGCAGGACCGAAGGCAGATGGGTGTCATCGAAATCGAGGGAATGTGCGAGAACTCCATTCACGAATGCGGCGGAAGCCGGTGGCAGGCGGTCGGAGGAACCAATGACGGAACAATCCTGCGACCCGCCCCACCCACGCGCCAGTCGCAGCGCCATGGCGCTGGTGTCGAGAGGACGAGCCGCGAGGCAAACTCCCAGAGTGTCGAGAACGTGGCCCTCGACGGCCTGAACCGCTTCGGCTGGCAGATCAGCGAAACGCACTCCGGCGGAAAACTCTGCGAGCTCGCGGACAATGGTCTTGGCGGTCATAAAATGGCGGCCAGCGGGCGGACAGGAATTCCTGTCGCGCCTACGACTTTCAACGGAACGAGCACAAATAGAAATTCAAACACTTTGTCTTTGGAAAGCTCCGACAAGTTCATCGCTTCCACAATGTGAATGCCGTTTTCGACCAGCAGGATGCGATGGACGGGGAGCAGTGCGTGGCCCCGGCCCGCGGGAATACACTCATAGGCAACCGTCTCCGCGCCGGTGATGCGAACTTTCCGATCCGCGAGCCAGTTGGCGGCGCTTTCATCCGGACCCGGGACGCCATCCTTCAGCCCCAAAAATTTGTCCGCATCACGCCAGTATTCCGGCCAACCGGAACGGATCAACACCGTGTCCCCGGCCCGCACTTCGACGGATTGTTTATCGGCGGCGGCCTGCAAATGGTCAGCGGTGATGGGCTGCCCGGCGGGCAGCACGGCGACGCCCAGCAGCGCCGGAATATCGAGCATCACGCCGCGGCAAAAAACGGGAGCGATGGTCTCGACCCCCATGACCGAAAAGCGGCCGCCGCGCTGAACCTGCGCCGCATCGTGTCCCCCATGCAGCGAACCCTGATGGGACACGTGGCACAGCGCATCGATGTGCGTCCCGGTGTGGCCGCCCATCACGATCATTTCATTCGAGGCGGAGCCTCCATCCGCGCGCACCACATCCCCGTGGCGTCGGAGCAGAGCCATCTTGAATCCCGGATGGTTCGGCGAAACCGGAATCTGCGACTCCAGCGGCTGCGCCAGGTCGTAGATTCGCGCGTGGGCGAAGGCTTCCCACAGTAGCTTGGCGCCGGGTTGTGCGGTCTCCATCACTTTCGTGCGTCCTCCTGGCTGCGCGGCTAGCCCCACGCAAGCAAATTCAGATGGCTCCCGCGGCCGCCAATTTCTTGAGTTCCTCAGCAGTCAGGCCGAGCAACTCTCCGTACACTTCGGCATTGTCCTGGCCGAGTTTCCGCCCGGCCCATCGGATGTGACCCGGCGTTTCGGAAAGGCGAAACATCACGTTCTGCATTTTCACGCGGCCCAGTTCCGGATCTTCGATCGAGGTGATCGATTCGAGCGCTCTGAACTGCGGATCTTCCATCACGTCGCGGATGTCATAGATGGGAGCGACGGCAGCTTCCGCCTCTTCGAATTTGGCGGAGATTTCTTCGAACGGACGCTGGCCGATCCATTCGCCGACCATCGCGTCCAATTCCTCCGCGTGCTTGGCGCGTTCGGAGCCCGACGCGAACCACGGCTCTTTAATCACTTCGGGATGGCCGACCAGGGTCATCACTCGCTCTGCGATGCTTTGCGCGGAAGTGGAGATGGAGATCCAGCGGCCGTCGCCCGTGCGGTAGATGTTGCGCGGCGAGTTGTTTACCGACCGGTTTCCCCGGCGCTCCTGCACGACGCCAAGCTGATCGAACCACGTCGGCTGAGGCCCGAGAATGGTGAGGATCGGCTCGATGATGGCCATGTCGACGATCTGGCCTTTTCCCGTGGCATTGCGAGCGTGGAGAGCCATCAGGATCGCCGATGTCAGCGCCAGGCCGGTGATGCCATCGGCGAGGCCAAAGGGCGGCAGCGTGGGCGGGCTGCCGGGTTCGCCGGTCATCGCCGCGAATCCGCTCATCGCTTCGGCAAGCGTTCCGAAGCCCGGACGTTTCGAATAGGGCCCGAACTGGCCGAAGCCGGTCACGCGGGCGAGAATCAGGCGCGGATTGATTTCCTGCAACACGTCCGGACCGAGTCCCCATCGTTCCAGGGTGCCGGGCCGGAAACTTTCAATCACCACATCCGCGGTGCGAACCAGTTTGCGAAACAGGTCCTGCCCCTGGGCCAGGCTCAGGTTCAGGCTGACGGCCCGCTTGCCGCGGCTGATGATTTTCCACCACAGGGGAACTTGATTTTTCTTGTAGCCGTGATTGCGCACCGGATCGCCGCGCGGATGCTCCACTTTAATCACGTCCGCGCCAAAATCGGCCAACAGCATCGCCGCCAGCGGTCCGGCAAAGAGCGTGGCGGCGTCGATGACTCTGAGATCGGCGAGGCTGGGGCGCGGAGTTGGTTGTTCGGACATGGCGCTCGCTTAGCTGCTGGTTCGAGGTCAAGTCTTTGTAGCGCCGCCTTCAGGCGGGCATCTGCGCCGCTGAGTCAGCGCGTCAGGGCAAATTGTATTAAGAATATAACAATAGGACTATAGCACCGCTGTCAAGAGGGTTGCGCTCGCTCGGGGCGAAGGCTTCACCGTGGCTAAAAAACGTTGTCATTCTGAGCGAAGCGAAGAATCTCTCTTCGATTCACGCACAGGCAAACAAACCAAGAGAGATTCTTCGCTTCGCTCAGAATGACAAGACTTTATTTAGAGGGCTTACAGGAGGGTAGAGCAGGGCTGGGAAGCGGGAGCCTCCCAGCCCGGGAGTGTTTGGCGGACGCGTTACTTCGCCGCGGCGTATTCCTTATGAAAACCGTTCCGGCTGTTGGTCACGGTAAAACTGCCGTCGGCCATCGCGGAGACTTTGATGTAGTTGGGCGTCGTTTCGTCGGGCACGCCAGTGAGCACCGTGCCGCCGGTGCCGGTATTGGCGATAAACTGCTCCGGCGAATTGAGGTCGGCAGCGTCCACCCCGTAATGTAGTTCCCATACATCCTGCAATCCGGGTGAACTCTTGAGCGTCTTGAACGTAGCGGGGGCTCCGCCTTTATGCGCGCCATTGTCCATCACGGCAACGCGCGGCTGCATGGCGTGAACCATCGCCGGCAGGCTGGAAATATCCTGCCCGTGATGCGACACAACGTAGAGATCAATCTTGCCGATCAGATTGTTCGGGCAGGCCAGATCGTGTTCCTTGTTCCAGGTCAGGTCGCCGAAATCGATCATGCGGAACTTGCCGAGAGAAATGACCATGCCCACCGATTGCTTGTTCTCCCCGCCGACAAGGGGATCTTTGACTTCGTCCTTGGGCTGGAAATCGCCGCACAGCGAGTTTGCAGCGCCGCCGCCGGCCACCGGCTTGGTGATCGTTTCGGCCGCCGCGGAGACGACTTCAAAGCTGACGCCTTTGATCGGCAACTTCTCGCCGAGCTTGGCCAGAATGTGCTGGCCCTTCTCGCGAA
>DATGJQ010000010.1:0-2697 GCA_035295105.1 Candidatus Acidiferrales bacterium
GCTACACTGGCGTGATGATGCCGGTGCTCGAAGACACGCGCCTGGCGCAACTGTGGGGTGAAGGCGCGCTTTCGATCGACCAACTGCTTGGATACTCCGCCGTTTGCGGCACAGGGCTCGACACCATCCCGCTGCCGGGAGACGTCAGCACGCAGCAACTCGAACGCATCATCGGCGATGTAGCCACCCTCTCAGTGAAATTAACGAAGCCGCTGAGCGCCCGCCTGCTGCCGGTCGCCGGGGCGAAGGCCGGCGACCAGACCACCTTCGACGACCCCAGTCTGGTCAACACGGTAATCCAAGCCCTGCCCTGATCGCGTAGCGTTCGCCTTCAGGCGAGCGAAAGTGGGACAGGCTTCAGCCTGTCAGGTTTCTGTTCCCGTAGCGCTAACGCGGAACCGGAGAGACGGAAGCCAATCCCTTTCTACTTGATCCCCAGCATGGCGTCCGCAGACAGTGTGTTCTGTTCGAGGTGAATCAGCAGGTAGTAATAGATAAAACAGTAAGGCAGCTGCAATCCGGCCACGAGCCAATCCTGCGCGAGATTGGTGCCGATGACCAGGACCGTGAGCACCAGCGCTCCCACAATCAGCGTAAATCGCGAAAACAATCCCAGCACAAGAAGCACTCCCAGCGCCGTTTCCACCCACGGCAGCACCGCGGCGAACGCCGGCAACATGCCCATGGGAATCAAGTGCGCGTGCTCGAAGTAGTGGTTCAGATAGGCGAGGAACGCCGGCCGCCCGTTCAGAACGCGGCTCAGGCCGTGGAGCAGAATATTGGCGCCGAACGCCAGGCGCAAAATGGTGTAAGCGATCACGGTGTTGGAAGCCTTTTGGCTTGAACTGATTTCCATCTGGCTAATGGTGCTGACGGATTGGCTCACAGGATCCTCCTCGAGTGCTCGTGTTGGGCCGCGTTCGCGCTGCGATGCCGCGTTTCTGCCGGCCTCCAGGGACACTTGTTCTTTCATTCGTTAGTGGACGAAAGACTTTTATACCACGCGGACTAGGCTTGCAAGAGCTTATGGAAGCCTGCAGCGGAACGTCGCGATTGTGGTTTCCGCAGTCGATAGGACTGATGGAATTCCGCAGGCTGAAGCCTGCGCCACTTTTTTATCCGCGCAAGAAAGATTGCAGTTCTTGCGTCAGTTCCGCAGGCATCTGCTCGGGAAGAAAATGGCCGGTGGGCATCGATTTTCCTTGCGCCTGCACCGCGCGGTCCCGCCAGGTTTGCAAGACGTTGTACATGCGGTGGAATGGCCCTTTCTCCGACCACAGCACCAGCAGCGGGCATTGAATTTTCTTGTCGAGGTCGGCCTTGTCATGCGCGAGATCGATCGAAGCGGCGGCGCGGTAATCCTCGCAGATGGCGTGAATCGTTTCCGGGCTGCGGAAGGTGCGGAGATATTCCTGGAATACCGCGGCGTCAATCCAATCGGGCAGCGGATCGGTGATCTTGCTTCCGCCAAGCCAAAGCAGCGTGCACTTCAGGAAATACTCGGAGCTGTTGCCGACGACGGTCTCCGGAAAGGGCGGCGGCTGCACCAGCAGGAACCAGTGGTAAAAGATCGTGGCAAATTCCTGGGTAATGTCCTGGTAAAGCAGATACGTGGGGACAATGTCGAGAATCACCAGCTTCGTGAGAACTTCGGGATGGTCGAGCGCCAGCCGGTGCGCAGCGCGCCCGCCGCGATCGTGGCCCACCAGCGCGAATTTTTCAAAGCCGAGATGTTTCATCACTTCCACCTGGTCCTGCGCCATCGCGCGCTTGGAATAGGCGAAGTGGTCTCCTCCGCCGGGAGGTTTGCCGCTGTCGCCGTAGCCGCGCAGGTCGGTCATCACCAGAAAATAATCCTTGGCCAGCGCCGGAGCGACTTTGCGCCACAGGACGTGTGTTTCCGGAATGCCGTGCAGCAGCAGGAGCGGCGCGCCTTTTTCGTTGCCGCCGTAGATGGTGTTGATGGTCGAGCCTGAAGTTTTGATTTGCTGGCGCTTGAACCCTTCAAAAAACTCGGTGGGCGATTTCTGGGCCGGGTCAGACGCGCTGAGCAATCCGGGCGCGCGCATCGCTCGATCCGCGGCCGGCGCAAGCGCCAGGGCCATGGAATTTTTCAGGAATTTGCGGCGATCGGGATTCGACATGGTGCCTCCGGTTCTTGACGCTCCAATTTGGATGGGCAGATGCGATTAGAATAACGTTAAAGGCGCCGCCAATCAAAAGAGGAAAACGAGAGGAAAACCGCGGGTGGAGTTGGGCGAAGACCGCACGATGCTGCGCGGAACTTTCAGAACCCGCGCTGGCTGCCGGGCGCGCCGAAGGCCAGATCCTTCGCCCGGGCGATGGCGGCATCGAAACGCGGGGCGCTCGCTGGATCGAACGCGAGATACCCGCCGTTGGGCGAACCATAAATCCAGTTGTAGCGATAGCTGCGGAAAAGAAGTTCCATGTAAGGAATTAGATCCTCTGCGTCAGCCGCTGAGGAACTTCCGCAAGCTCCCTGGACCACCCAATTCTTCTTGGCGGCACGGTCGCTCCACAGCGTCATGGTGCCAGCCAGTTCCAGGATGCCGATGTATTTCTGGAGGAGCGGCGCAAAGACGGCGGCTCGTTTCTCTATCGACTGGCGAAGATCTTCGACCGAAGCGTGGCAGTAACCGAGGCCCACTTCTCCTCCCGACAAAATGCGCAGCCGGA
>DATGJQ010000011.1:0-2224 GCA_035295105.1 Candidatus Acidiferrales bacterium
AATTGATTTCGCGGATCGGCCGCTGCTCCGGGGTGAGCGCCGAATCCTCGACGATCCCGGCGACTGAGCCGTCTTCCGTCCGCACGATGCGTCCATAGCCCGACGGGTTATCGATTTCGGCGGAGAGAATCGTCGCCGCGGCGCTGCCCTCGTGATGCGCGCTGGCCAGCGCGGCCAGCGTTTCGGTGCGGATCAACGGTGCGTCGCCCGGCAGAATAATTGCAAATTTCGCGCGTGAAGAAATTGCCCGCCGCGCAACGAGCATGGCGTGGCCGGTTCCGCGTTGGGGCTCCTGCAAAACTGTTTTTGCGCCGAGAGGTGCGACCGCGGCGGTGACGTCGGGCGCCTGGTGGCCCACCACCGCGACGATCTCGCGCGGCTTCAGCGGCAGGCACGCGCGCACCACGTGCTCGACGAGCGAGCGCCCCCCCGCGCGATGCAGCACCTTGGCCAGCGTGGATTTCAATCGCGTGCCCTTGCCGGCCGCTAGAATCACAATCACAAAGTCAGAATTTGCCATGCCTGCATTCTCAGCGTTTCCGGCGCGATTGACAATGTGGGGGCGAGTCGAACGGTGCGAATTGAATACTTCGAGAACAAACACACACTGACGACGTGAGTCGTGATTGGTGATTCGTGATCTATTGCGGCGTTAATCCGCGGCGGTAGCGTTGGCGTGGGTATGGTGCGGGGTCGGTTCTGCCGGCGATTCGTCGTAGGTTTCAATCCAGAGGGAAGAATCGGCGAGCAACCGGGTGACCAGTTGCGTGTGCAGGGCGTGGCCCGCTTTATAGGCTTCAACGCGCGCCAAAAGAGGCCGCCCGACCAGCGCCAGGTCGCCGATCAGGTCCAGCGCCTTGTGCCGCCCGAATTCGTCGGGGAAGCGCAAAGGACCATTCATGACGCCGCTTTCGTTCAGCACAATCGCGTTCTCTAGCGAACCGCCGCGGATCAGTCCCATGCGGCGCAAGCCTTCAAAATCCTGCACGAAGCCGAAGGTTCGGGCGGGTGCCAGCATGCGGCTAAAGGATTCGCGCCCTACGCGCATCTCCACTTCCTGCGCGCCAACTGCCGGGTGGGCGTACTCCACGAAGCAGCGCACCTGAAAATCGTTGGCCGGATAGATTCCAATCCGCCGGCCGCCGTCGGTGAACTCCAGGGGTTTTACGACCTTCAGATACCGCCGTCGCTTCCGCAGCCGCTGAATTCCTGCGATCCCCAGCATGTCGATAAACGGCTGCGACGATCCGTCCAGAATCGGCAGCTCCAGCGCGTCGAGCTCAATGTAAACATTGTCAACGCCGCAGGAATACAGCGCCGCCAGCAGGTGCTCGGTCGTCGACAGCAGCACGCCTTTCTTCATCAGGCTGGTGGCGTAGCTGACGCGCGCCACGTTGCGCACGTGCGCCTCGATCTCAAAATTGTCCAGGTCCACTCGCCGAAAAACGATTCCGGTATTCGCCGGGGCCGGCAGCAGCCGCAGGTGGGATTTCACGGCCGTGTGGAGGCCGACGCCGGTGGTCGAAACCGGCTTCTCGATCGTGGTTTGATAGCTCATCAGTCGTCATATCTTAGCACTTGAATGCCCGTCTGAACGAATGTTTATGTCTTTAGAATCAGTTGTTTAGTATGGATACTTCGGGATGGCGTGGTAAAAAAGCCACAAAAGACACTGAATGCGTGGTCGAACCGCATCGCGATCGGCTTCAGGTGTTCGGTCATCCGGGATCGGTTTGCCCGACGAAATGGTCATCCGGCCCCGCTTCGAGCGCCGCCGATTCGAATATTCCCCAACGAAACCGCGACCGCCGTCCGCTTGTGTCTCTGCGGTGGGACGCTTAGAATAGAAGGCGAGATTGCGATCGATGGCCTCGCCTTTTCATATTATTTCGAATTCGGTTCCGTCAGGCGGTCCAAACGCGCCCGTCGACCCCTCGGCCCACCCGCGGCCGGAATGGCTGCGCGTGAAGTTCTTCAATGGGCCTAACTACCAGGACCTGAAACGCATCATGCGCACGCTGGGCCTGCACACCGTATGCGAGAGCGCGCGCTGCCCCAACATGGGCGAGTGCTGGGAGCATCGCACCGCGACGTTCATGATTTTGGGAAACATCTGCACGCGGGCGTGCGGCTTCTGCGCCGTGCCGTCCGGCAAACCTGATGGGCCTCCGGACGAGCAGGAACCGGAGCGCGTGGCGGAGGCTGTGGAGCGCATGGGCTTGCG
>DATGJQ010000012.1:0-53858 GCA_035295105.1 Candidatus Acidiferrales bacterium
TTGCGACGCCGAAATGGCAGCCGTCGACCTGATCGGGCAGGCGGAGCACGGTCCCGGCAGCCCGGCGGTGTTGCTCACGAATTCGGCCAAGCTTGCGGCGGCGGTTCCTGCGGAGATCGAAAAGCTTTTCTCGTGGCTGCCGACGGCGGACGTGGCGCTGCAGGCCTGGCAGAATTGCGGCGAAATCATCGTGTGCGACACGCTGGATGAAATGGTGCAGGAGGCGGATCGCATCGCTTCCGAACATGTGCAGGTGCTGACGCGCGATCCCGACTATTTCCTCGAGCGCATGACCAATTTCGGCGCGCTGTTCCTGGGGCCGCGCACCAACGTAGCGTTCGGGGACAAGGTCATCGGCACGAACCACACCCTGCCGACCATGAAGGCGGCGCGCTATACCGGCGGATTGTGGGTCGGCAAATTCATCAAGACGTGCACGTACCAGCGTGTGCTGACTGACGATGCTGCCGCGCTGGTCGGAGAATACTGCTCGCGCCTGTGCGCGCTGGAGGGATTTTCTGCGCACAAGGAGCAGGCGGACCTGCGCGTCCGGCGGTACGGCACAAAAGTGCTGGCATAGCGCAGCGCCATGGAAGAATTAGAGTCGCGACTGTATGCCCTTCGGCCGATACTCCTCGCTGAGCGAGGTGCCGCACTTCGTCAACTGTTTGACGAATTCATGCAACATCGCGAGTTCGGATTGGCCCTCCACACTGTTTGTGACTTTATTCTTGAGAAAGATTCTCCGCTGGTGAGCAAGTCGATTTTGGATCAGATTGAACGCTGTCACACAATGATGAGAATAGATGATCGTTGTGTTGAGGAGATGAGACGCCACACCGATGATTCCCGCTGAGCAGGCATCTGAAGAACTGGGAGTCGCTCTCGTCACGGGCGGCGCCGGTAGCATGGGCACTACCATCTGCGGGGCTCTGGCGCGCGAAGGGTACCGCGTGGTGGTGGGCTATAACCGTTCCGCGGAAAAAGCCAAGACGCTGGTGGCGAGTCTGCCGGGGACCGGCCACGTGGCGCTGGCCGCTCCCGTGACCGACAGCAAGGGGCTGGCTGCCCTGGCGGCGGAAATTACCACTCGCTACGGCGTCTGCGATGTGCTGGTGAATTGCGCCGGAGTAACTCGCTTTGTGGCGCACAGCGATCTGGACGGTTTGGACGACGGGCTGATCGAAAATATTCTTTCCACCAACGTGCGCGGCCCGTTTGCCACGGTGCGCGCGCTTCGTCCGCTGCTGGAGAAAAGCAAGCAGGCGGGCGGCGCGGTGGTGGTCAACATTTCCTCGATCGCCGGCGTGACGGCCATGGGCAGCAACGTGATCTATTGCGCGTCCAAAGCGGCGGTGGACAACATGACCAAGTCGCTGGCGCGCGCGCTGTCCCCCAAAATTCGCGTTGTCTCCGTATCGCCTGGGCTGGTGGCCAACGATTTTGTCCGCTCGATGGACAAAGCGTGGCTGGAAGAGCAGGTAAATCGCACGCCGCTGAAGCGCCTCGCCGCGCCGGAAGAAGCGGCCGCGGCCGTGGTGGCGGCCGTGAAACACCTTACGTTTACAACTGGCTCCATCATCCCGGTGGATGGCGGCCGGCCGCTCACGTAGCACAGCAACTCTTCGCTGTGCGGTTTTTGCCGCGGAAATTGAACAGTGCCGGACAGTACATCCACAAACCCGCACAGCGAAGAGTCGCTGTGCTACGCGTGGCTGTAAGTTCTAGCTCACTTTATGAATTCGAGCGCGACAGGAGCTCTTTAAAATGATCGTCGACATCTACACGCACATTATGCCGCCGGCATTTTTGAAGGCGATGGAAGGCATTGGCGGGGGTTCCGGACTGGTGAAACGCATGAACGCCATCCAGGAATTGCATAATCTGGACGCGCGTTTTCGGGCCATGGACGCCTTCGGCGATTACCGCCAGATTATTTCTCTGCCCAATCCTCCGCTGGAAGTGGTGGCTGGTCCGGAGCAGGGGCGCGAACTGGCGCGGCTGGCGAATGACGCCATGGCCGAAATGGTCACGAAACATCCGGACCGGCTGCCGGGCTTCGTCGCCGCATTGCCATTTCATGACGTGGAGTCCGCCGCGGCGGAAATGAAGCGCGCCATCGAAACGCTTGGCGCGCGCGGCATTCAAATCTACACCAACGTGAACGGCCTGCCGCTGGACGATGCGCGCTTTGAGCCCATTTACGCCGCGATGGAAAAATACGATCTGCCTATATGGCTGCATCCCGCGCGCACCGCGGCGATGGCGGACTATGCTTCGGAGAAATTGTCGCGGCTGGAAATGTGGTGGTGTTTCGGCTGGCCGTACGAGACTTCGGTGGCGATGTCGCGCCTGGTGCTGGGCGGCGTGTTTGACCGCCATCCAAAACTGAAAATTATCACGCACCACATGGGCGGAATGATTCCGTACTTCGATAAACGCATCGAAGACGGGCTGTCGCTGCTCGGCACGCGCACGCAGACCGAGGACTACTCCGGCATCATTCCGGCGCTGAAGCGCCCGCTGATCGACTATTTTCATATGTTCTACGCGGATACAGCGCTATTTGGCGCGTCACGCGGGCTGGAGTGCGGCCTGGAGTTCTTTGGCCCGGACCACATCGTGTTTGCCAGCGACGCGCCGCTGGGGCCGCTGGCGACAACGTGCGAAGGTGTCGCCGGAATGGAACTTGAGAATTCGCAGCGGGAAGCGGTGCAGCATGGGAACGCAGAAAAATTGCTGAAGATGCGAATCCAGTAGGACAGGCTTCAGCCTGTCTGGTTTAGATGCCCGCCCGACGCAGATTTAAACCAGACAGGCTGAAGCCTGTCCTACTCAATCCCACGGCAGCCCCACATAATTTTCCGCCAGGCTGGTCATTGCCGCACGTGACGTGGTCACGTAATCCAGCTCCGCGATCTGGCGGCGTTCATCGAACGGATTGTTGGTGTCGAATTTGTGCAGCATGGACGTCATCCACCAGGAAAAGCGCTGGGCTTTCCAGACCCGCCGCAGGCAGATTTCCGAGTAGCGTTGCAGCACGTCCGTTTTACCAGCCTTGTAGAATTCCACGAATCCCCTGGCCATGATGCGCACATCGGCGACGGCTAAATTTAGACCCTTGGCGCCGGTGGGCGGAACGATGTGCGCGGCGTCGCCGGCCAAAAACATTTTTCCGTACTGCATGGGCTCAAT
Organism: Candidatus Acidiferrales bacterium; assembly: GCA_035295105.1. Lineage (GTDB taxonomy): Bacteria > Acidobacteriota > Terriglobia > Acidiferrales > UBA7541 > Palsa-360. The sequence continues at coordinate 3,196 of DATGJQ010000012.1, forward strand.
CACGTAGCTGCGCATTCCGGCGATGTTTTTCTGAAAGATCGGGCCTTCGTTCAACTTCCAGCCCTCATCGTCCGCTTCGGTGCGCTTGCGCAGCTCGCTCCAGATGCGGTCGTCGGACCAATTGTTGATGTCTTCGTCATGCGGCACCTGCAGGTACAGCCTGCTGACCTCTTTCGTGCGCATGGTCAACAACGCGAAGCCGCGCGGGTGATAGCAGTACACCAATTCGTCGGAAGAAGGCGGCGCCTGGGCCAGGATTCCAAGCCAGCCGAAGGGGTACTCGCGATCGTATTCGGTGAGCACGCCGGCCGGCAGGCTGGGCCGACAAATTCCGTGGAAACCGTCGCAGCCGGCGATGTAGTCACAATGCAATTCCTGCGCTTCGCCCGCCGCGCGAAAACGGATGGACGGTTTTCCGGCGGAGTCGAATCCATGGACGCTGACGTCCTGCGCTTCAAAAATAATCGGAAGTCCCGCCTTCAGGCGCGCGGCGACCAGATCCTTGATCACTTCCTGCTGCGCGTAGATGGTGACGGTTTTCCCGCCGGTGAGGGCGTCAAAATCGAGCCGGTGGCTGCGGCGGTTGAATCGCAGCGCGATGCCGTGGTGGGTGAGGCATTCTCTTTGCAGGCGCTCGCCCACGCCCGTTTCGATCATTAGATCCACGGTGCCTTGCTCGAGGAGCCCGGCGCGCACGCGCTCTTCGATGTATTTCCGGCTGCGCGATTCGATCACCACGCTTTCAATGCCCTGCAGGTGCAGAAGGTGAGCGAGCACGAGTCCCGCCGGACCTGCACCGACAATGCCGATTTGCGTGCGCACGGTTTCCCCTCTCGCGGATTCTTGTCCAGGGTTTCAGTTTACACGAGGATCAGGCGGCGGCTGTAGCGCCCAGGTGGGATCGCGGGGCTGGTTCATGTAGCGCCCGCCTTCAGGCGGGCACTTTGCAAGCGGGACGAATGCCCGCCTGAAGGCGGGCGCTACATGACTGTGCAGAACGGCGCAAACGCAGACTTGGCTTCTGGTCTGAAGAACCATTGGGCGCTATTCGTTGGAGACTGGCCGCAAAACCGCGACGGCGAAATGCGCGAGCAGCGGCGCCCCTTCATCCAGCTGCAACCAGCGAACGCCGCAATGTTCCTTCAGGTATTTTCCGACGCGCGCTTCATTGATGCCCAAATGCTCGGCGAGCTTTTCCTTCAGGTTCGAGCCTTCGCGCGAGCCGCGGCCGCTGCGCAGCATGTTGCCGATGCCCACACGCAGGGTCTGGCACGCCTCGGCGTAGTAGTAGCTGGTCTGGTCGTTGTCCGTAATCAGGAACACGCCCGGACCCGCCGGCGCTTCGTCGGCCTGCTCCAGAGAATGCAGGGAACAAGCCAGCAGCCGGCGCAGTTGCGATTCGAGCTGCGCCATGCGTGAGGAAAGGGCAGGGTCGCCCGAGCGAACTCGCGCCGATGGCGACGACGATCCGGCGTGCGCCGGCTCAAAACTGCGCACGGGTTCTGCTTCGCGCACGCGAGGCTCGGACACTTCGGCGGATGCCGCTGGACGAGCTACCGCGATAGGACGCGGCTCGCTGGCGCGGTCAAACATCGATGGCGGGACCGGCGCAGCGGCAGGCGCAGCCGCTACCGATGGAATGTTAGTGCGCGTTCCCTTGTGCCGCCCTCGCCCGCCACGGCGGCCGCGGCGTCTGCGGCGGCGGTCCGGACCGGCTTCGGCGGATTGTGTGGCCACAGCGCCTGGCGCCGATGCTGCGGCTGCCGGCGGCTGTTCAAAAACGGTTTCCTGTTGCCCTTCGTTCATTTCTTCCTCGGTTTCATTGGGCTGCTCTTCGGAGAATTCAGCAATGATCGGCTCCAGCCGCGGCATTGGTTCTGACGTAGTTTCGCTGACAGCGGCGCCGGCAACTGGCTCCGGCGCAACAGGAATCGGCGCGCCCAGGCGCACGAGACCTTCCTCAGCTTTTTGCTTCCATTGTGGGCGGCGAAAACGTTCGTAGGCCGTGGTAAACCAGCGCGCGGCATCCGGCGTGGCGCCAGCTTTTTCAAAAAGCTGCGCCAGTTCAAACGCCACCATGGCGTCATGCGTGCGTTCGTAGAGTGCCGAAAGCTGGCCGGGAGGATCCGCGCTGGTTCGCGCTTTGCGGATGCGGGCCTGAATTTGTCGCCAATCGCTCACTGAGCGGTATTGTAGCAGCCGCACGCACGGGGAACCATAGCGACAACCAGAAAAGCGTCCAAATGTTCCACACGTGGTTGCCGCATGCCAAAACCGCAAGCTATCATCGGGCGTGCCTTTGTCGCCCGCCACGCTCAGCGAATTCGCTCGTTTGGCCGCCTACATAATTTTTCTTTGCAGCTATCTGGTCTTCGCGTTGGGAAAATTCCCGGGCATGAAAATCGACCGCCCGGGCGCGGCCATCATCGGCGCGGTGTTGATGGTGGCGGTCGGCGTGGTACGTCCTGCGGACGCCCTGCGCTTCATCGATTTCGGCACGATCGTGCTGCTGTTTTCGATGATGCTGCTGGTCGCCTATCTGCATCTGGACGGTTTCTTTGACTGGGTGACGGAATGGATCGTGGCAAGAATCCAGCCGCGGCACCTGCTGCCGGCGATTATTTTTCTGAGCGGCGCGTTCTCCGCGTTTTTTGTGAATGACATTATCTGCCTGATGATGGTGCCGTTCACGCTGAAGGTGACGCGCCGCCTGGGTCTCAAACCCACACCCTACTTGCTCGCAGTGGCCACGGCGTCCAACATTGGCAGCGTCGCGACGATCACCGGCAATCCGCAAAACATGCTGATCGGCTCGTTCTCCGGGATTCGCTACCGCACGTTTCTTTTGCATCTGGGACCGGTGGCCGCTGCCGGGCTGGTTGTCGACTGGCTGCTGCTGTGGCTGATCTACACGCGAAACGAAATTCCGGCGCCGCAGGCCGGCGGGTTGGCCGAACCGGCGCCGCGTGCACGCGGAAATTTGATCAAGGCAGGAGTCGTGATTCTGCTGGTCCTGGCGGGCTTTCTTGCGGGCTTGCCGCCGGCGCTGGTGGCGGCCGTTGGCGCGGCGCTGATGCTGATGACGCGCACGCACGAACCGCGATTGGTGTACGACGAGGTGGATTGGGGATTGCTGGTGTTCTTCGTGGGATTGTTTCTGATTGTGGGCGGCGCGGAAAACGTGGGATTGACCGGACGCCTGCTGGACTTCGGCAGGCAGTGGAATCTGCAGAACACTTCGACGTTCGCAGTGGTCACCGCGGCGCTCAGCAACATCGTGAGCAATGTTCCAGCAGTGATGCTCCTGAAATCGATGGTGCCGCGGTTCGCGAATCCGCAGCAGGGCTGGCTGATGCTGTCGATGGCCAGCACGCTGGCCGGGAACCTCATCATCACCGGGTCGGTGGCCAACATCATCGTAGTCGAGCGTGCGCGGCCGGAAGTGCGGATCACGTTTGGCGAATACCTGCGCGCGGGCGTGCCGATTACGCTGGTGACGCTTGCACTAGGGTGGATGTGGCTTTCGTGGGTGCGGTGAGAATGCCCGTGGCGCATGCTTTAGCTTGCGGAATGGAATTTCCTAAAGCGTGGACGCTTACCAGCTGGACGGGGCTGCGGCAAGACTCAAAACGCTGTCATTCTGAGCGAAGCGAAGAATCCCTCTTGCTTCTGTGCTCGTACCTCGATCGAAGAGAGATTCTTCGCTTCGCTCAGAATGACAAAACAATTTTTTTTCCAGCTCGTGAAACTGGCGCCACGCTACGCGCTGGCTTGATTCAGCAGTGCGATCGAATCTTTGTCCAGCGCCAGGTTCACCGAAACAAACAAGTCCTTCAGCTGCTCGACGCTCGTCGCGCTGACGATCGGCGCCGTAATGCTGGGCCGCGCCAGCAGCCACGCCAGAGAAACGCCGGCCGGAGTGGCGTTGTATTTTTTGGCCACCTGATCGAGCGCCGCTAGAACCTTAAAGCCCCGCTCGTTGAGGTACTGCGAAACGTTTCGCGCGCGCGCCTTGCCCGCGACGTCGGCTTCCGAGCGATACTTGCCGGTGAGAAACCCCGCGGCCAGCGGAAAATAGTTGATCACGCCGAGCCCTGCCTTTTCGCAGATGGGCTCCAGGTTGGTTTCATACTCGGTGCGCTCGATAAGGCTGTAATTCGGTTGCAGTGTCTGATAGGCCGGCAGGCCGGATTTCCTGCTGATTTCCAGGGACTCGGCAAGGCGCGGCCCCTTGTGATTGGACGCGCCGATCGCTCGCACTTTCCCTTGCTTCAGAAGTTCTCCAAACGCGGCGAGCGTTTCCTCCATCGGCGTGTCCTGATCGTCGGTGTGAGACTGGTAGAGGTCGATGTAGTCCGTTTGCAGGCGGCGCAGCGAGTTTTCAGCGGAGCGCAGGATATGCGCTCTCCCCAGGCCTTTGTTTCCGTCGCCCATATCCAGGCCGACTTTGGTGGCGATGATCACCCTGCTGCGGTTGCCGCGGCGCTTCAGCCACTCCCCGATGATGGTTTCCGATTCGCCTCCGGTGTGGCCGGGAACCCACTTGGAATACATGTCGGCGGTGTCCACGGAATTGAAGCCGGCGGCGACAAAGGCGTCGAGCAGTTGGAAGGATGTGTCCTGATCGATCGTCCAACCGAAAACATTTCCTCCGAATACCAGCGGAGCGATTTCCAGTCCGGTTTTGCCCAGCTTGCGCTTGTTCATCGTTGGCCCCTGGTGTGTACGGCGACATCTTCCCACGACTCGGCGGAGAGGCAAAATGGAATTCGCGGCCGGTGGGGTTGCGGTTGCCCGTTGAATGTTGCACGAAGTGAATCTAAAGCAGACAGGCTGAAGCCTGTCCTACTGGCGCTCGCGTTCCTCTGGGTTCTGCGGCAATATCGCTCCATGGCGCAAACCGATTCCATTGCGCGGACTGTCGAATTGTCTCGCGCTGCGGGATTCGATCTTTGCGGCGTGGCTCCGGCCGCGGAATTTCCTGAGTTGGCGCGGCTCGACGAGTGGCTCGGGCGCGGACATGCCGGTGAGATGCGCTACCTCCACGACCCGCGGCGGCGGTCTCCGGCGCTGGCGATGCCGGGTGCACGCAGCGTGATTGTGTGCGGGCTTAACTACAATACGGCGCATCCGGCGTCGACCGACGCCACAGCGCCGTCCAGCACGCATTCAGGCGCGCCTTCGAACACAAATGACGGCCCGCGAGGTTGGATCTCCCGGTACGCCTGGGGCGACGACTACCACAACGTGCTCGGCGAAAAACTCGAATCGCTGGTGGAAAGTTTGCGCAATGAATTCCCGGAACCCTTTGAGGCGCGCGCCTACGTCGATACCGGACCGATCGTCGAGCGCGTGGCCGCCAAGTACGCGGGACTGGGCTGGCTGGCGAAAAACACTTGCCTGATTAACGCAGAGATCGGCTCATGGTTTTTTCTTGGCGTGATCGTAACGACGCTCGATCTTGCGCCCTCCGCGAGCACCTTGGAAATGCCGGCGCCGGACTTGTGCGGCAATTGCACTCTGTGCATCGATGCCTGCCCCACTGGCGCGCTGGTCGAGCCGTATGTGCTGGATGCGCGGCGCTGCATCTCGTACCTGACCATCGAACTGCGCGGCGCGATCCCCCCTGAATTGCGGGCGCCGATCGGGCGCCACGTCTTCGGCTGCGATATTTGCCAGGATGTTTGCCCGTGGAATCGCCGCGCGCCGGTGACGCCGCTGGCCAATTTCCAGCCGCGCGCTCGCGCGGAGCACTCTCTGTTCTCGCCGGATTTGGAGTGGCTCCTGTCGATGAGCGAAGAGGAATTCCGCGAAATATTTCGCGGCAGTCCGGTGAAGCGCACCAAGTGGCGCGGACTATTGCGCAATGCCTGCGTGGCAATCGGCAATTCCGGGCTACGCCCGGGCGAGCCGCGCTACACGGAAATTTGCGCGCGCCTCTCGAAGTTGGCAGCGTCTGAAGACGCGAATCTCGCCGAGCACGCGCGGTGGGCGCTCGCGCAACTGGGGTCGCGCGAGTAGCACAGCCACTCCTGGCTGTGCGGTTTTGTAGGCTGCACGCGCTTGCGAAGCGCGCAGGTGTGGACGCCGCGGATTTTTTGCCAACCTCGTGTGTCACCCTCCTCGCCCGAATCTCAGGGCACCGCACAATTTCAGCCGCAAAACCAACCCAGCCAGCAGTGGCTGGGCTACGGTTGTGCCGCCCAAGGGTCGGAGTTAGAATGCACGTGCCCAGTGACACTGAGCTATCATCCAATCTAGTGAGGAGGTATCCATGTCACAGCAGGCTGCAACATCTCAAAAGGAGGGTCCTTTGGCCCACGTTCTTCCACCGCTCCCGTACGCTTTCGACGCGCTGGAGCCCTACATCGATAAGATGACCATGGAGATTCACCACGACAAGCACCACAACGCCTACGTCACCAATTTGAACAAGGCGCTCGAGGGCCACGCGGAGCTGCAAGCTCTGTCCATCGACCAACTGTTGAAGAGCCTCGATAAAGTTCCCGAAAATATTCGCACGGCCGTGCGCAACAACGGCGGCGGCCATTGGAATCACTCGATGTTTTGGAAGCTGATGAAGAAGGGCGGAGGCGGCGAACCCTCGGGTGCGGTGGCGGACGCGATCAAGTCCGCATTCGGTTCCTTCGCCGATTTCAAAACGAAATTTGCGGCGGCGGGCGCGGGGCGTTTCGGTTCCGGCTGGGCCTGGGTGGTCGTCAAGGATGGCAAGCTGTCCATTGAATCGACGCCCAACCAGGACAACCCGCTGATGGCCGGAGGAAAAGCGATTCTCGGGCTGGACGTCTGGGAACACGCCTACTACCTGAAGTATCAAAACCGGCGCCCGGATTACATCGAGGCGTGGTGGAACGTCGTCAACTGGGACGAAGTCACAAGTCACTACTCGGCTGCGAAGTAGCTCTTCGCACGACGAACCGGCCGGCGGACGTGACTTCAGAATGCCGGAAAATACTGCGGCCCATCCGGATCGATTTCCGGATGGGCCGTTTTTTTCTTATTTAAGAGCGCCGGCTTTACCCTGTGGAAGTTGGCGGGGGCCAGCGATAACTTCCGCAAAGCAAAACTCGAGCGACGGAATCAGGTCGCGAAACGCTCGCGCAAGAGCGGCAGAAGCCGATTGCGATGTGGGCGCGGACTTTCCCGCTGCGAACCTGCGCCCCTCTCCTGCTTTTCGTTCGCGGAGGCTGCAGGCGACTCTTCCGGCATGCCCTGATCCCCGCGCGTCGAGACGCCGAACAGATTTTCCGGCATCAGTTGCCCGAGCGAGGAATTCGCCGGCAAGCGGCTGAGCGACGCTTCGCGGCTGAGCGCCACGCGATCGGCAACTCCGAACTTTGCCAGCAACGAAGAAACGTGAAACTTGACGGTGCGTTCCGCTACGTTAAGCTTCGAAGCAATTTCCTTGTTCGCGCAACCCTGCAGAATCCAGTCCAGCACTTCCTGTTCGCGCCGGCTTACTTTCACTCCAGCGCCCAGAGCGCGGCCCGCAGCCAACAGTTCCTGCGCCCGTTCCGCCGCAGCTTCCAGCAAGGATTCCCGGGGAACGACCATCATTTCGTAATCCTCGGGAGCCTGGCCGCGCACGAGGCAGTGCACCGCGAGCAGCCCTGCAATTTTTTCCGTGGGCATGGCGCCGTCCGGATCGGCATCGACACGGAAGCGGGCTGTTCCCGAACTGCGCTCGCACAAGACGAAGCTTTGCGCGAGAAGCGTTTGTCGTTGGGGTTGCGTTTCGACGGACTGCTTTCTCCTGTTTATCAGTGTTAGCCTCACCGTTTTCAGTCCAAGCCGGGGAGAAGGACCAATTTTTGTTTTTATAGAAAGCAAAGATTCAAGCTTGGGTGAGTGAAACTTCCACGCACCCTCCGAGCGGGACCACCAGATGACCGGGGTTGGAGTGGCCTCCGAGGACGATATGAAAGCCCCTGGCGTCTTCTCGGACTTCGCAAGCCTCGCCCCGCGGGCGTAAAAAGACTTGCGTATGATTCAAAATGACACAGACTGTATGCAAGAAGCTCGCCATCTAGAGAAAAATTCCTTCCACATACAATCAGAAGGACTTGACTCTCGTATTGGTACACTGTTCACCTGACCCACGGTAAGAATTCCATGTATTAGAAAAATTTTCATGCTCTACGCGTCTTAAGTAGCTGCAAATCGTGGGCTTGGGCCCGAATAACGATCCGGGCTCGATGAGTAAGGTGGGATTCTCGGCGGTTCAGCGCAGGACGATACGGGTTTGCCCGGAGGAAAGCAACTCGTAACGAATGCCGCGCCAACGGATTTTCTTGCTGAATAACGCAACCAGCGTGTTCGCCAGCGCCAGAAACGGTGCAAGCGCCGCAAGAAATGTCCAGATCCAGCCGTCCGCCAGCAGGCGCGATTTCCACTCGGGAAGCAGTTCCATGATGGCCGCAAGACGCAGCACGCCGCGCCCCATGGAAAGCGTCGGCGGGGCCAACGCGAGGAACAAGAGCTGCAGCGCGGTCGCTCCGGTAATTAGATTGGTGAAAAATAATCCAAAGCCCATCAGGACCGCGCTGCAGTACAACGCGTGGGCGAGTCCTCCCATGGACCACAGCCGCGATTCGTAGACGCGGGTGATGACGATCTGCCGGTTGGTGAATTCCAGCAGGCCGGCGGCATCGCAATCGAACATGGTGGGAACCATGCATTCCGACGCAAACAGAATCGGCAGCCCGGCCTGGCGCAAGGCGTGAGTCATCGAAAAATCGTCGCTCACCGAACCCTTCCAGAATTCAATCACACCGCTGCGATCGAAGTGTTCGCGGCGAATGGCCGTTCCGCCTCCCCAGCAAAAATTATGGTGATGCTCGCCGAGATAGGTGGCGACCGGCGCGTTCCAGGCGGACGCCAGGGCGCTCCAGAACCCACCGGTCTGCGGAAACAGCCAGCGAAACGCGGTCACCGCGCCCAGATCGGAATCGGACAGCGGCGCGACCAGGCGCGCCAGCCAGTTGCGCCCGGGACGCCCGTCGGAATCAGCGAAAACGTAAACGTCGAATCCATCGGCGGCTTTCAAAACGGCTGCGCGAAGATTGTTCACTTTCTCTCCGCAGTCAGCCGGCCTTCCCGCGATCACCGTGTGGATCTTGTGCTTGCTGGCGGCGGTGGCGCGTTCGATGATCTTGCGCGCCGGATCGTCGGCGCTGGCCATGGTGAAGAAAATTTCGTAATCGGCGTAGTCAAACGAGACCAGCGCGGAAATATTCTGCTCGAGTCCGGCTTCGGCGCCTTTCACCGGGCAAAACAGCGCCACGCGCGGCGAGTAAAATCCCGAATGGGCGGCGGCGCGCCGCTGCGCCAGCCGCAGCCACACCAGGCCGTCCCACAGGTTGTACAGGCCCTGCAAAATTTGTTCGATCACTACAGCGTAGAACAGTAGCAGCATCGCCCGGTCCGAGACTCCACGCTCGAGAGGTGCAGCCGGAGCATACCAGAAAAATTTCGCGGTGCGGCTCAGGGATAGCGCAGTTAGTATCGATATGAATCCAATCCGTACACAAGGTGACAAAAGGAGAAACGGCCATGCCGACGCGCGTTGAGACCATGATGGTGACCACTTCCCAGGAATTGCCGGGGTACCGCATCGTGCGGAATTTCGGCATCGTGCGCGGGATCATTGTCCGCTCGCGCAGCCTGCTCGGTTCGATCGGCGCGGGGCTGCAGACCATCATTGGCGGAAACATCACCATCCTCACCGAGCTGTGTGAGAACACCCGCGAGGAAGCCTACGAACTCATGATGGAACATGCCGCGCAACACGGCGCCAACGCGGTGATCGCCATGCGCTATGACGCGACGGAGATCATGCAGGGCGTGACCGAAGTGCTGGCCTATGGCACCGCCGTGCAAGTGGAACGTATTTCGTAAGTTTCCGTGGGATGGGCTTCCCACCAGATCCGGGTGCCGCACCCTTGAGATTTTCAAGGGTGCGGGTTTAGATTCCCCATGTGAGGAAATTCACGAGGCGCTCCCGTGGGTTCGTAGCCGGCCTCGAATCTAATCCCGCACCCTTAAAATGCAAAGGGTGCGGCACCCGCCGAGGCGTGATTCGCGACGATGTTCAATCAAAGAGAGATTCTTCGCTTCGCTCAGAATGACACAGAGACGTACTTTTTCCGCAGCGTGTGAAGCATCGCCTACCCGAGCGTCTGCCTCAGTAATTTTCGCGCGATCGGGACCAGGCTGGCTTGAAATTTTCGCGCCGCGCCGCGCGCCTGTTCCAGCATGGAGGGATCGAGCAGCAAGGCGACGCGGGCGCTGAACGGCGGCTCCTCTTGTCCCGCGTGGGCCTTCTTGCGTGTTTTCGCGGGCTTTCGTGGCCGCTCGGCAAATTCCATGTACAAATTGAGGTCGCGCCGGAATTGCCTGCGATCTTCCGCATTCCAGTTCTGGGCGCGCGCCAGGGCCGCCAGCAATTCGCCAAAAAATGCCTCGATGGCTTCTTTTTCCTCGGGCTTCAGTTTGGCGACGCTCTGCTTGCCGAAAAACCGCGGCAGCGCGTTGCGAGTCTCCACGATGAGCGCCATCACGATTTCGCGGCCGATGGTCTCCGCGAGTTCACGATCGCGCGCCGGCCCGCCGAGAATGCCGCGGCGCTGGTGCTCGGCCACGTAGGTTTGCACGAAGCCGGCGACGACGCGGTCATGCACGAGCGCGACGAGAATATTATTCGCGAGGGAACTTCCGTAGATCGGAAAGAGTTTTCGTGCGCGGGCCACGGGGGCATCTTAGCAGCCAGTAGCACAGACTTCAGTCTGTGGGTTTCCAAATGTACTAACAGGGCGCAAGGCTCGGCAAGATCAGATGGAAATCCACAGACTGAAGTCTGTGTCACTAAAAGCAAAAGCCCGGCTCGTAAAACGAGCCGGGCTTTTTTTTCTACTTTCGTTCGATTAGTGAATCGGCGGCACCACCGGTGGCACCACTGGCGCGGGGCCTACCGGAGGCAATTCGCCTTTCTTGAGACCGGCGGCAGCCGGCACGGGTTTGGAGAGCGCAATTTCCAGCGCCTCGTCCACCGTGTGCACGAAGTGAATTTGCATCCCTTCGAGCATTTGCCCTTGCAGATCTTCCTTCACGTTGGGCTCGTTTTCCGCGGGCAAAATCACCTCACGGATTCCGGCGCGCTTTGCTCCCAGCACCTTTTCCTTGATCCCGCCAACCGGCAGGACGATGCCGGAGAGCGAAATCTCGCCGGTCATTGCCACGCGCGGACGAATGGGCCGGTTGGAGAGCAAACTCACCAGCGCGTTGACCATCGCGACGCCGGCCGAAGGTCCATCTTTCGGCACCGCGCCGGACGGCACGTGGATGTGAATGTCCTGCTTCCGGAAGAAGTCGGGATCGATTCCGTAGCGTTCGGCGTTGGCGCGAACCCACGTCAAGGCCGCGGTCATCGACTCCTGCATCACTTCGCCCAGGTGCCCGGTCATGGTGAACTGCTTTCCGCCCCGCATGCGGCTCGCCTCGATGAAGACGATGTCGCCGCCCACGGGCGTCCAGACCAGTCCGACCGAGACTCCCGGCGTCTTGACGCGTTCCTCAACTTCCCTTTCGGCACGGAACTTGGGCACGCCCAGAGCTTCGTGCACCACGTCGGGCGTGACCACCAGCTTCTCGGTCTTGCCTTCGGCGATGCGCCGCGCCTGTTTGCGGATCAGCGTGGCGATTTCGCGCTCGAGATTCCGCACGCCGGCTTCCCGGGTGTAGCTGTGAATGATTTCGCGCAAGCCGTCGTCCGTGAATTCGATTTGCTCGCCGACCTTGAGCCCGTGTTCTTCCGCCTGCTTCGGGATCAGGTACTTGTTGGCGATCTGGATCTTTTCGACCTCGATATATCCGGCCAGCTCGATGATTTCCATCCGATCCCGCAGCGGCTCCGGAACCGGATCGATCACGTTGGCCGTGGCGATGAACAGCACCTTGGATAAATCGAACGGCACGTCCAGATAGTGATCGCGGAACGAAGTATTCTGTTCCGGATCGAGCACTTCCATCAGCGCCGCCGACGGATCGCCTCGGAAATCGCGCCCCAGCTTGTCCACCTCGTCCAGCATGAAGACTGGATCGTTGGTTTCCGCGCGGCGGATTCCCTGGATGATCTGTCCGGGCAGTGCGCCGATGTAGGTCCGGCGATGTCCACGGATTTCCGCTTCATCGTGCATGCCTCCCATGGAGATGCGCACGAATTTGCGGCCCAGGGCCCGGGCGATCGATTTCCCGAGCGAAGTTTTTCCTACTCCTGGAGGCCCAAGGAAGCACAGGATCGGGCCCTTCATTCCCGGCTTGAGTTTCTTCACCGCGAGATAATCGAGAATGCGCTCCTTCACTTTTTCCAGGTCGTAGTGATCCTCGTCCAGGATGGCCTGGCCCTTGGGAATGTCGATCTCCTCGAGCCCTGACGACTTGGACCAGGGCAGCGAGATCATCCATTCCAGATAGGTCCTCGCGACCATGTACTCGGCCGAGGCCGGAGTCATCTTCGCGAGCCGCTTCAATTCGCGGTCGCATTCCTTGCGAGCCTCGGCGGACATGCCGGATTTTTCGAGCTTCTCGCGAAGTTCGTCGATCTCGGCCTGGCCGTCGTCCGATTCGCCCAATTCCTTATGAATGGCCTTGAGCTGTTCGCGCAGCAAATACTCACGCTGGCTCTGGCTCACCTGTTCCTGCACCTGCTCCTGAATCTTGTTGCGGAGCTCCAGGACTTCCAGCTCCTTGGAGAGTTCGCGAATCAGGGTTTCCAGGCGCCGCCGCACATCGGCGGTCTCCAGAAGTTCCTGGCGCAGCAACGTCGGCAGAGACGGCAGGTTGGCGGCGATAAAGTCCGCCAGCCGGACCGGGTCTTCGATATTGAGCGCTGCGGTTTGCAGGTCATCCGAAAGTTGCGGCGAACGCGCCACGACATCGCGGAACAGTTCGCGGGCGTTGCGTTCCAGCGCCATCAATTCCGCGTCCTGCTCTCCCACGAGATCTGGCTGAATTTCCACTCGAGCCGTCAGAAACGGTCGGAAACTGACCAGTTCCACGACGCGAATCCTTTGCAGCCCCTCCAGAAACACCACCACGTTTCCATTGGGCATTCGGACCAGCTTATGAATCTTCGCGGCCGTGCCGACCAGATGCAAATCCGCGGCGGCCGGTTCCTCGACTCGGGGATCATGCTGCGCCACAATTCCGAGCAGCTTTTCGTCTCCGTGCAGCGAGTTCAAAAGGGCCAAGGACCCTTCGCGGCCAACCGTCAACGGCTGAACGCCTCCCGGAAACAAGACCGTATCCCGAACGGGGAGAATCGGCAGCTCCTTCGGAATGGAAACTGATTTTTCACTCATTGTGTCCCCCTTAACTTCCTCAGGCAACGATTGCCAATAAGACTCGACAGTTAGGTTAGATGCAAGACTTGCGCAAAAGATACCGAATCGCTACAGCGAGAGTAGCAACAACCCTTAGTGTCTACGACTAAAGAGTGATTAAGCGGGCCCCAAAAGATCACTTCTTGCGGTAAGTAAATTAGATTCAATGGCTTCCAATTGACCAGATCCAAGTCCCCGTATCCGCGTTGCCCCGCGAGCTATAGCGTAAAGCTCCTATCGGCATTCTTACAAACCGCGTGAGCTAACGGAATCCGGTGCTTCCTTGATGAATAGCGTGAGACTGGAGGTTACCTTTTGCTGTGCTTGGAACTACCCTCAGTCCAATTCCGGTCCTTTGAACCCTGCCTACGAGGACTGGCTGAGTGACCGTGCGAACCGCATGGCGCTGTCCCGGTCCGGGAGCCGTCCCTCCAGCTGGGCTTCTTCGATCGCCAGCAGGATTTCCTTGAAGCGAGGCCCGGGAACCAGCCCAAGCGACTTCAGATCATCGCCCGTAACCAGCTTAGGGGGATACACTTTTTCTGGCGGAGTTTCCATCAGAAATTGGCGAACCAGGTTATAGGAATCCAGATTTCCGTGGCTGGCCAGGCAATCGAGGCGGTTCAACTCCAGGTGCTCCTCAAAGCGCGCCAGGCGGACAAAGCGCTTGAGCGTGGCCGGCCGCATCTGGGCCACGTCTTTGAATCGCATGTGATTGGCCACCAGCGCTTCGACCTGCTCCGTCTCGTCGTTGGAAAAACGCAGCGTGCGGCAAATATTTTCGGCCATGCGCGCGCCAACCTCCGCGTGGCCGTCAAAGCGGATGCGCGTGCCCGGGCCGGTTGCGGGAGCGAAGGTGGGGGGCTTGCCCACATCGTGCAGGAGTACTCCCCAGGCCAGCGTCGGCGAAGAATTTGGCGGCAGGCCTTCGAGGAGCATGCGCGTGTGAATCCATACATCTCCCTCTGGGTGATATTGCGGAGGCTGCTGCACGCCTTTCATGCGGGTAATGTCCGGAAGCACGACGGCCAGCAAACCGGTTTCGTCCAGCAACTCAAATCCGCGCCGCGCGGCACCCTCGGTAAGGAGCTTGGTCAGTTCGTCACGAATTCGTTCTGGCGAGACTTGGGTGATTTGCGGGGCCAGGCTCTGAGCGGCGGCCATCGTTGCGGTCTCAATCTGGAATCCGAAGCGTGCAGCGAACCGAACCGCGCGCAGCATGCGCAATTTGTCTTCCTCAAAACGCAGCAGTGGATCGCCAATGGCACGCACGACGCCGGCAGCCAGGTCGGCCCGCCCGTTGGCAAAATCCAACACCTGCCCCGTCGCAGGATCCATCAGCAAACCGTTGATGGTGAAATCGCGGCGGCGAACGTCTTCCTCCGGCGTATTGGAGAAGACCACGCGATCGGGATGGCGGCCGTCGGAGTAGCCGATGTCGGAGCGAAACGTCGCGACTTCGACTTGCACTCCCTCCTCAACAACGAGAATCACGCCGAATTTCGCGCCGACGGCGAGGCTGTGCGGAAAAAGTTCCTGCACGCGGTCCGGACGCGCGTCCGTGCAAACGTCATAGTCCGCGGGCTGGCGCCCCAGTTCCAAATCACGCACACATCCACCCACAAGGTAGGCCTGATGACCCTGAGCGCGCAGCACCGCACAAATCTTTTCTGCCAGTTCGCGGGGGTTCATATTTGGATTATGCGCCAGTCGATGCAAAGCGCGCGACTTGAAACTCCCGATTCCGTGACTCGGCGGAAACCTGAAAAAGTCCTGAATCACCGCAAAATAACTGCGGCACAATCGCTTTCCCGGTTTACGGCGAGCATGTTACGATTCGGCAGGAGAAAATTCATGAAACATCATCGAATTAGTAACTTTCCGACCGTCGGAATGGGCGGAGGCCTGACCCGACGCACGCTGCTGAAGAGCGCCGGCCTGGGAGTCGCCGCAGCGGCGCTGCCCGTTCGGTTGTTCGCGGACAACGTAGCGGTAAGTCCGGTCATGGCCAAACTCAGCGCGTACATGAGCGAAGCTGCCGGACGCGCTTTGCCGGCGGACGTCGTCGAGAAGGCCAAGCATCACATCCTGGACACGTTTGCAGCCATGATTTCCGGCTCGGACCTGCCTCCGGCGCGCGCTGCGTTTCAGTATGCGCACGATTTCAATACTGACAAGACCGCGACAATCGTGGCCTCCAAGATGACCGCCACTCCCCCCGAAGCGGCGTTCGTCAACGGCATGCTGGCGCACTCTGATGAAACGGACGACTCCAACGAATTTTCGCAATCGCATCCGGGCTGTTCGGTGGTGCCCGCGGCGCTGGCCACGGGAGAAAAGTTTGGCGTCGACGGTACCCGCTTCCTGCGCGCGGTGACGCTTGGCTATGACATCGGTCCCCGCATGACCATCAGTTTCGGTGCCCTCGATTTCCGCAACAACAGCCACAAGAGCACGCACGCCATTGCCGGCGTATTCGGGTCGGCGGCCGCGGCGGGCTGCGTCGCAAACCTGAATGCGCAGC
Organism: Candidatus Acidiferrales bacterium; assembly: GCA_035295105.1. Taxonomy (GTDB): domain Bacteria; phylum Acidobacteriota; class Terriglobia; order Acidiferrales; family UBA7541; genus Palsa-360. The sequence goes on from DATGJQ010000012.1 coordinate 19,120, forward strand.
AGATGCGCTGGCTGCTGGACTACACGTCCCAGCAATCGGCGGGCATCGGCGCGTGGAATCGCGACACGGAGCACATCGAGAAGGCATTCGTCTTCGCGGGCATGAACGCGCGCAACGGCGTGACCTCGGCGATGGTCGTTCATGCCGGATTTAACGGCCTCGATGACATCTTCTCCGGCGTGGACAATTATTTTCTGGCCTACGCGCCCAACGCGCATCCCGAGGAACTCGTCTCCCAGCTCGGCGAGCGCTATGAAATTGCCCGGACCAACATCAAGAAGTGGACCGTGGGTTCGCCCATACAGGCTCCGCTCGACTGCATCTACAACATTCTCAAAAAGCGTCCAGTGAAGCCGGCCGATGTGAAGTCGATCGTGGTGCGCGAGGCCAACTCCGAAGCCAAGGTCGTCGACAACCGCGAGATGCCGGACATCTGCCTGCAGCACATGGTCGCCGTCATGGTGCTCGACGGAACCGCGTCTTTCAAGGCGGCACATGATAAGCCGCGCATGAAAGACCCCACCGTCCTGGCCATGCGAGCCAAGGTGCAAGTGATCCCCGACGCGGAGATGGAGAAAATGGAGCCGGCGCGGCAGGCTACCGTGGAAATCACGCTGAATGATGGCACGGTGCTTTCCGAACACGTCTCCGATGTACGCGGCACCGTGGACAATCCCATGACCCGCGAAGAAGTGATCCAGAAGTGCCGCGACCTCGTCGAGCCGGTCCTTGGAAAAGACAACTGCACGACGCTGATCGACAAAATCATGGGGATCGAAAAAATTCAGGACATCCGCGAACTGCGCGGCGTCCTGCAGAAATCCTGACGGCAGAGTAGCGACCGCCTTCAGGCGGGCATCCGGGTTACGCCCAGGGTGCCAACCTGAAGGTTGGCGCTACAAAAGCCCCTCTTCTCATTCTTTGCCTTTTCCGCGATCTTTGGTCACCGAGCCGCCAAACTGAATCTTGGAAAATCCGAAGCGGTCGCGCAAAGCGTCTGTGGCTTGCGCCAGCCGCTCGAGCTTTTCGCGCCGCGAGGCGTCCAGCAAATCCAATTGCTCGCCGCCATGCGTAAAGGACGAAAGTGCCACGCCCACGAGCCTGACTTTGCGCGCGCGGTCGCAGTGCCGCTCGAATAGTTTCTTCACTGTTTCAAATACGATGGGATCGAGATGGGTAGGCTCGCGCAGGGTATGCGCGCGCGTGATAGTCTCAAATCCCGCATACCGGATCGTGACGGTGACCGTCGAAGCGCTGAGCCCAGCTTCACGCAGGCGCTTCATCGTTTTCTGGCACAGCAGGCTGAGCGTCGAGTCCAGGAGGCCGCGGTCCCGAGTGTCCTCGGAAAATGTCTGATTGTGCGAAATTGATTTCGGCTCGGCATCGACGAAAAATTCGTAGGTGTCGCCGCCGCGCGCCTTGCGGTACAGCGCCGTGCCCCAACGGCCGAACTCGCGCTCCAGCTTTTCGAGCGGCGCCGCAGCCAGTTGCCCCACTTTTTCAATGCCCGCCGACTTCAGCGCCGCTTCCGTGACTTTCCCGATGCCTGGAATGCGCCGCACATCCAGCGGCGCGAGAAACGCTTCCTCACTTTCAGCAGGAACCCACACCAGACCGCGCGGCTTAGCCTGATCGCTAGCGACCTTGGCGACGAGGCGAGTGCGCGCGAGGCCGGCGGAACACGGCAAACCCGTGTTTGCCGTAATTTGTCGCAGCAAGGCGTCCGCTGCCGCCAGCGGCGGCCCATGCAGACGCTCCGTCCCGGCAAGGTCGAGATAGGCTTCATCGACCGAAGCCATTTCGACGATCGGCGAAAATTTTCCCAGGATCGCCGCGACCTGGTCGCTCCATTCCGAATACAGACGGTGTCGCGGTTCCAGAAAAACGGCGTGCGGGCACAGCCGCCCAGCGGTGCGCAGCGGCATCGCCGATTGAATTCCGTATTTGCGGGCCTCGTAACTGGCCGCGGACACCACGCCACGCTGGTCGGGCTGCCCGCCAACGACTACCGGCTTCCCACGCAACTCGGGGCGATCCAGCAATTCTACAGACACGAAAAAAGCGTCCATGTCGACATGCAGGATGGAAGTCGAGGCGGTTGAGGAGGTCGACGAGGAGTCCGTCGCCGAATCGTGCTTCGCTCGAAACGTGGCTAGCTTGGGCATGGCTGCTGGCGGCCACTATACACCAGGCGAATATAGAGCGAAACAAAGAAGCTTCACGGGTCGCTGGTCTCCGCCCAAAATTCGCGTGCTAGGATAGGCTGGGGAGTGCGGCACCGTGGGAAAGCATTTTTCAACGATCGACGATTCCGTCAGGAAATTTATCGAAGCCCAACCAGTCTTCTTCGTGGGTTCGGCGCCCCTCGATGCCGATGGCCACGTGAATGTTTCGCCGAAAGGCCTCGATACTCTTCGGGTGTTGGGGCCGAATACCATTGCTTACCTGGACCTGACCGGGAGCGGGATCGAAACGGTCTCGCATGTAAAAGAGAACGGGCGAATCGTTTTGATGTTCTGCGCGTTTCAGGGAGCGCCAAAAATTGTCCGTCTGCACGGGCGCGGCACGGTGATCGAGCCAGGCCACAGGGAGTTTGCCAACCTCGCCGCTCGATTCCCCGAGCACGAAGGAACCCGATCCATTATTTTGGTGGAAGTTTCGCGCATTTCCGATTCGTGCGGATTCGCGGTTCCGTTGTTGGAATACCAGGGCGAGCGGACCCAGCTTCCCGCCTGGGCTCACAAGCTAGGCCCGCAAGGGTTGCAGACTTACCGCAAGCAGCGAAATCAGAAAAGCATTGATGAGATTCCGGGGCTTGGCGAAAATATCTGAGATTTCGTCCTAACGCACCGAGGAGCGAAGGCACTGCATCCGCCCGCACCCGATTGCCAAGTACGCGGTGAAACCCGGAATTGTGCGCAATCCGACAACAAAAACGGCCTGTCATTTGCAACGGAATTGTAATTAGTATACCGACTACGAAAAAATTCCCTGGGATCGCACGCGCTTTTTTACATGCCTCGCCGCGTCCGGCCGCGCGTACGGCCCTACTGGAAATCCTCGGTGACTAAAAAGACACCGTGCGACCGGTAAAAAAGCCTCGTATTCCGAACGGTCCGCGCCGTAACGCCGGAAATCGTCAACAAATCCCCTGCTTTTCCTCGACTTCATCGGGCCTCTGGTCCTCGAACTGCACATGTCAACGCGCTCAGCTGAAACAAAATATGCAACGGGGGCATCGTCCATGTTTAAAAGTGCAATGTTGCAAATCGCTGACAAGGGGACGGCTGAGGAGAGGCTGTGGCGCGCCGTGATCACCAAGACGCTGGAGGAATGGATCTGCGGGCCGCTCAGTTTCAGCCGTAAAGCGGAGCAATTTCTTTTTGAAGATAAGAAAGATTTCAAAGCGGTCTGCTCTTCCGCGGGCATGGATCCCGATCGCCTGAGAACGCGGCTCAAAACCCTGCGCGCTCGCGGAGTGCAAAAAGAGAGCATCCCCTTCCGAGTCCGAACCAATAAGCGTCTGACCCTGCCGCAGCCCGCCGGCTGGAGCCACGGGGCTATCGGAGTCTAGCTTCCTGCCGGGCGGCCAATCGCCCTGGCAATTTCTTCCGGCAATTCGTTCTGCAAGGCCATCAATGCAACACGAAGGAGAGCCGCGACGCTCATCGCGTCGCGGATCTCTCCTCGCTTGACGCGCACCACCGCATCCCAGAAATTCACTCGCGCCACCTGCAAAATTTCGGTTTCGTCCGGCTGCCCGCCCACCTCGGAAAGTCCCCACGCCAGGAACAACGTGCCGCGCTCGTCCGTAACGCTGTTGGAAAGATCCAGACCGACGATTTCTCTCCAGTTCCCCGCGGCGAGGCCGCATTCCTCGCGCAGTTCGCGCTGCGCGGATTCCAGCGCCGTGGCTGCGTGAGCTCCGCCGCCCTCGGGGATTTCCCAGCTGTAGGCGCGCAGCGGAAAGCGGTACTGCCCCACCAGGATTACTTTCCCCGTTTCATCGATCGGGACAACGCCGGTGGCTTGATTCTTGAAGTGAACCGTGCCGTACACGCCGGGACCTCCGGCGGGGCCCAAAACTTTATGGTGATCCACTCGCACCCAGCCGTTTTCATAAACCATCTCTTGCGACAGCACTGTCCAGGGATTTTTCGTTGGGTCCATGCTTGCTCCGTCCACGATTAATAAATCAAAGCGTACCGCGCTCGGCCGATGCCACTCGCGCGATTCCCGCCAGGTCATTGGTCAATTTCACATGCATCCATTGCGGTGTGCCAAGCAGACTCAACACACGCTGCGCGGAACGATGGCCGAGTTCCAGCACCAGCCAGCCGCCAGGCTTGAGCAACGCCGCGGCTTGCGCGATCAGCGGAGCGTAAATTTCCAGGCCGGTCTCGCCGCCGAAAAGCGCCGACTCCGGTTCGTGCTCGCGCACTTCGCGCGGCAGCGATTCCGCCTCATCACGCCCGATGTAGGGTGGATTGCTGACGATGAGATCGAAGGAGCGTGACCCGTGGCTCGTGTCCCGTGTGCCGGGCAGAACAACATCGAGCAGGTTGCTTTCGAAGAAACGGACGCGCGAGGCGACGCCGTGGCGCGAGGCGTTGCGGCGAGCGACTTCCAGTGCGGCGGGAGAAACGTCGATAGCAACGACCTCGGCGGCGGGCAATTCACGCGCGAGCGCAATGGCAATACACCCCGAGCCGGTGCCAACGTCCGCGATACGCAATTCCGTGGCGCATGCTTTAGCTTGCGGGGTTTGGCCGTTGCTCGATAGTTCCCGCCATAACGAATCGCCAGCATATGAAGCCCCCACACCCAAACGATCCAGCGCCACTTCAACCAAGTGCTCGGTCTCCGGCCGCGGAATCAGCACGTCGGGCGTAACTTCAAAATCCAACCCCCAGAATTCCTGATGGCCGGTAAGGTGCTGCGTCGGCTCTCCCTTCGCGCGCCGCATGACCAGCCCCAGGTAGCGCTCGCGCACCGCCGGGTCGATCTCCGTTTCCGGATGCGCATAGATCCACGCGCGGTCCTGCCCGAGCGTGTGCATGAGGAGCAATTCGGCGGCCAGCGGGGCAGAAGGAACGCGCTCGCGCTCCAGCCGCGCAATTGCATCGCAAAGTAGCGCGCGTAGTGGAAGGTGACTCATGTGGCACAGACTTCAGTCTGTGAGGTTCCAGAAGTCCTTGCAGAAACTTTCGTCCTGTCATTCTGAGAGAAGCGAAGAATCTCACTTGGTTTTCTCCCGTGCATAGATCGAAGAGAGATTCTTCGCTTCGCTCAGAATGACAACGTTTTGGTTGTTTTTGCAGCTTGTAAATCTCAAGCGACTGCTACGCCTCAACCAACTCCTGCTTCAGCCGCTCCGCCTCATAGTGCGTCATCAGCGCGTCCACAAACGGCCCCAGCTTGCCGTCCATCACATCCGTGAGCTGGTGCAGCGTGAGTCCAATGCGGTGATCGGTGACGCGATTCTGCGGAAAATTGTAGGTGCGGATTTTTTCCGAGCGGTCTCCGGTCTTGATCTGCCCGCGGCGCTCGGCGGCAATGGCTTCGTGCTGCTTGGCCTGCTCCATTTCGTACAGGCGTGAGCGCAGGACCCGCATGGCCTTGGCGCGATTCTTGATCTGCGATTTTTCATCCTGCTGCGAAACCACCAGGCCCGAAGGAATGTGCGTGATGCGCACCGCCGAGTAAGTGGTGTTCACCGACTGGCCGCCCGGACCGGACGAGCAGAACGTGTCGATGCGCAGATCCTTAGCCTCAATCTTGATGTCGATGTCGTCGGCTTCGGGCAGCACCGCTACGGTCGCCGCAGAAGTGTGAATGCGGCCCTGGGTCTCGGTCGCCGGCACGCGCTGCACGCGGTGCACGCCGCTTTCATATTTCAGTTTCGAGTAAACTTTCTTCCCTTGAATGGACGCCACCACGTCCTTGAGCCCGCCGAGCGAACTGGGCGAACTTTCCAGGATTTCCACCTTCCACCCCTGGGATTCAGCGTAACGCGAGTACATGCGAAAAAGTTCACCGGCAAACAGCGCCGCTTCGTCGCCGCCGGTGCCCGCGCGGATTTCCACGATTACGTTCTTCTCGTCGTTGGGATCCTTGGGCAGCAGCAGAAATTTCAGATCGCGCTCGACCGCGTCGCGGCACTCGGTCAACTGCTTCGCTTCGTCCTCCGCCATCTGTTTCATTTCCGCGTCATCGGACTCGAGGGCCATTTGTTTCGCTTCGGCCAGGCCCTTGTCGATTTGCTTCCACTCGCGGTATTTTTCCACCATCTCCGCGAGCTCGGAATGGCGCCGGGCGAGCTTCTGGTAATTCGCCGAATCGTTCAGAATTTCCGGCGAAGAAAGTTCGGCGGTCATTTGCTGATAGCGATTTTCAATCTGGTCGAGCTTTTCGTAGAGCGTTAAACCTGCCATGGCTTACCCCTCTTCAACAGAATTGCGGCCGGAAATCGAGCGTGCTTTCAGAAATCAGAATGGTGCGGGCGTCCCGATTGACGGGATCCGATGGGGATTGCGGCTAATAAAAGGCGGAGAACATTGCTTCTACTCAATAAAATAGCGTGAAATTACCCCAAAAGCAATTCGCCGTTTCCGGGCCGGTTCAGGCGTGCGGATACGATTCCGGGGCGGCGCTACCGGACTTCACAAACCTACTGAGACGCCGCGGCAGTCATCCGCGAACGCGCATCATCCCGATTGCCGCTGGCAGGAACAAGTTTCCCGGCCTTGCCGAGGCCATACGGAGGCATGCCGCTGTAAACGGTCTCGTAGTTCCCGGGCTTGATCACGTAGGTTTCGTGCCAGATGCCGACGTCCCCGCGGCTGGAGCCGACGCGGCGATTGAACGCAACCCACGCGGGCCAGTGTTCCTTATCCTTCGCGCGCGCATACGCCTCGAGGTGGTCGAAGGATCGCCAGTACTGCACGATCACTTTGCCGAGGCCGCTGTGCCCCAAACATCCGGCTTCGGGATGGGCTTCCAGTTCCTTCAACATTTTCGGCATAGCGAACAGCGTTGGCAGCCACTTGTGGATCTTCCAATATTTGTTGATTTTCATTCCGATCAGGAAAACGACGAACTCGCCGTCCATCTCAGCCGAGACGCGCGAAGCGATTACCTTAGCCATAGCGGCCCTCCGTTTTCCGTGAACTTGGGCGCCAAAATTTGTTTCGCCGATTTCATGCTTCCGGCGCGCGGATGCTACGCCCTCAAGGTTGCCAGCCGGAAGGAACGGTATATCATCTCTTGGTCCATTGCGACCTCCAATCGATCGGCCACCAGTGAAGATCACTCTCGCGGCCCCCTCCGCGGATCGCCGCGCTGAATTCCTCGCGGCGGTAGAGCGCAGCCGCAAACTCCACAGGCCGTGGACCGCGCCACCTCGGACTGCCAAAGAGTTCGGCGCATACGTGAAGCGATTCAGCTCCCCAACGAATATTGGACATTGGATTTTGACCGAGGCCGGCGATTTGGCCGGAGTCGTGAATATTAGCGAGATTGTTCGCGGACGATTTCGATCCGGCTACCTCGGCTATTACGGTCTTGCTCCGTACGACGGCAAGGGATACATGACGGCGGGACTTCACGCTGTGATCTCAAAGTCGTTTCGGAAACTGGGACTGCACCGCCTGGAAGCCAATATCCAGCCCGGAAACGAAAATTCGCGGCGGCTGGTGCAATGCCTGGGATTCAAGATGGAAGGATTTTCTCCCCGCTACTTAAAAATCGCGGGCCGGTGGCGCGATCACGAACGCTGGGCGATTACCGCGGAAGGTTGGGCAAAATTCAGCCGCAAGCAGCCGCATCGCAAGAAAGCAAAATCCCGCTGATCGATATCCCCGCAAATTCCCTTGCGCCGCATTGCGAGCGTGAGTGATCGGTATATCATAGGCGTGCGAGCGGGCGTGCGAGCGCGCTCGACAGAAAAGCGACAAGGTATCGGCGATGAATCGCCCAATGAATCGAGCATGAGTCAAACCGCCTCTATCCCCGGTGTAACCGCGTCCAACATCGACGGCGACCTGCTGTGGGGCTTCTGGTACCCCGCCCTGCGCAGCGAAGAAATTCGCGGCCGGGCGCTGGTTACCTCGATGCGGCTCGAAGTGCCGCTGGTGCTGGGACGCGACGCCGCCGGAAAGGCGTTTGCGCTGCGTGACGTTTGCCCTCACCGCGCGTTTCCCTTGTCCGCCGGCAGTTGCGACGGGCAGACCGTCGAATGCACCTATCACGGCTGGCGCTTTGACGCGCACACCGGACAGTGCCGCGAAATTCCCTCGATCACCTCCGATTCCAAGCTGCAGTGCGAACGCATCTATGCGGGAAGTTTTCCCTGCGAAGAGCGCGACGGATACGTCTGGGTGTATCTCGCAAATCCGGAAGGCCGCGGCGGGGATCGCGGTGGGGATCGCGAAGGAGATCGCGCCCCGGATGGGAATCCGATCGCGCCGGTTCCCGAGCTGCCGAAATTTAGCAAGCGCTACCGCATCGCCCATCTCACCGCCGACCTCACCTGCAGCATGGACACCGGCATCGTCGGCCTGATGGATCCGGCGCACGGACCGTTCGTGCACCAATCCTGGTGGTGGCGCAGCCGCCGCAGCATCCGCGAAAAGCAAAAAACATTTGAACCAATTCCGAGCGGTTTCCGCATGAGCTCGCACGCGCCCTCGGCCAACAGCGGCCCGTATAAGCTGCTGCGTTTTTACGGAGACGAAGTAACCACGCAGATCGATTTCGTCCTGCCGAACATGCGCACGGAGCAGGTGCGCTGCGGCAAATACTGGTTCACCAACCGCACCACGGTCACGCCGGTCCAGCGTGACCTGTGCCGCCTCGATTTCGTGGCGGCGTGGAATCTGTTCCGCTGGTTTCCGGTCGCTCCGTTTCTGAAATTTTTCGGAAAGCGTTTCATCGCCCAGGATCAGGAAGTGATCGAGCGGCAGCAGCCCGGCCTGAAGGTGCAGCCGCGCATGATGCTGATCGACGACGCTGACCGCCAAGCCCGCTGGTATTTTCAGCTGAAGGCGGCTTATCTGGCGTCGCAGCAGACGGGCGCGCCCATGACAAATCCGCTGGACGGCCCGGTAACGCTGAAGTGGCGGAGTTAGCACAGCGAGATTTGAGATTCGAGATTTGAGATATGAGATTCGCAAATCGTGACTTCGACTTGCGAAGAGTCACACCTGCAAGAAACCCATCGTCCGAAATGGTTTGTAGGTCACGGCTTCAGCCGTGACATTGATCCGCCGAATTAGACCGGCTTTAGCCGCTGGCGGTTCGATCGAGGAGGCAGCGGCTAAAGCCGGTTTGAGTCTGGATCTTGCGTCGCGGCTGAAGCGGCGACCCACAAAAATGGCCCACTAACGCTGTCCATGCATGCGAACCACAAAAATGGACGGAACTACGGCTCCGGTTTTTCTACAAATGCTCGATGGACCAAAAACAGAACCGCCGCCGTCAGAGCAGCCACCGGCAAGCCCAGCAAGGCATGGCGTTCGGCAATCCCGCGGACGCCCAGGAAGAGTAAAACAGCAATCTGGCGGCTCGCTCCTTCCAGTCCAGCAGCATCCGTCGCGTGCGACGCGCAACGCACTGCCCAGGTCATCGGAACTGCGAGCACAATTCCGGCGAGGACCCACTGCCAGAGTTTTTCCGCGTGCAGCCAGCGCATGCTAAGCCGCAGCAAATATGCAAACACAATCGAAAGGAACGCGCAAAACACCAGCACCAGGAAATACGTCGTAATGATTGCGGCGCCCGCTCCCGTGGGACCGATTCCCATCCCTTCCGGCGATACCCGTTCCTGCAAATACATCGCGACCGTCAGGAACAGTCCTCCGCAGATCCACGACGTGAGGTAGTAGACGAGGCTGCCGCGGCGCGTCATCAGGCTTTCAGACGCACGGGAATCAAATTCGGCGCTCGATTTTTGGAAATTCCTGCCAGACTTTTATGCCGCAGAAGTGCGAGCCTTCAGTGCAGATCGGGGTGGCAATTCCCGCGCGAATGTAACAGGGAGGGCCAAGATAGCGTCCGAGCGAGGGAAGCGCCGCGCGTACCTGCTCCACCTCCTCCATGGACGCCTGGTAAATTTCTTCCTGCGCGTTGAAGCAGGTGCGCATAGTCCACTTGTGCAGAAGGTGCAGGAGCGAGCCGGTTTCGACCAGGCGAATCGATTTCGCGTTTGGCAAGAGGTAGAGAGCAATTTCGCGCGGCGCCCCGCGATCGAGTAATTCGTTTTTCGCGGCCCAAGCATCGGCCATGGCGCGCTCGTAGACTTCGCGGGCGCGCGCGTTTCCGGCAATCAGCATGGGCATGACGAAATCCGGCGAGCGCGTGTCAGCCAGCGTGAGGATCGGGCGCGAGCCGGGCACCATGCGGTGGCGCTGGTCCTGGCTGTCCGCGGTGTGCGAGATTTTTTTCGCGAACGTGAAATTGGCGTGCTGCAACGCGCGCATGACCGGCGCGTGGACGCCAATGTTCAGTGTTTCCAGGCGATACGGATTGCGCGCTGGATTCAGCAGCTGGTCGATGGCCTCTTCGTCAGGACACGCGCTTTCCGTAAGGCCCAGAACCGCGCGATAGGCATCGGCCACCACGCGCGGCGCCTGCGGAGAATAATCGGCCAGCAGCGAGACGCGCCCGGCGAGCCGCGCGTCGAACTCCCTCGCGAACTCTTCGCCTTGGAACTCGGAGGCTTCACCGCCTGGAAGCGCCCGTGACCACTCCGGCATTTCCTCCTGCGCCATCGGCGCATTGTCAAATCGGTCAAAAAACTGCGGATCGATTTCGCGCACCCGGGAAACCATCTCGCCGATCACCGCGCGCGCCTCAGCGGGTGTATCGGACGCCGCCGCCATTCTCCACAGCCGGTGCAGCACAATGCCCGAAAGCGTGTGCACCATGGTGGTCGCCGCAGCCACCGGCAGAACGTAACGCGCGACTTCGATGGCGCGTTTTTCAGCCTGGCGTTCCACCTTTTGCACGCGCTTGGCGTGGGACATCGGACCGATGTGCCAGATGTCGCTGAGAATTTCGTGAGCGTCGCCGTGCAAGAGCGCGGTCAGCTCGCGGTAGTAGCCCCACGCCCGGGCAATCGCGCCTTCGTAAATCGCGCGCTCCGCCGGACCGAACCCTGGCGTTTCCACCGGCAAGAACGCCAGCGCATGATCGAGCCGCACGTAACGCTGGCTTTGCTGTTCCGAGTTGTAGAAGGGATGCGCGTGCAGGAACGACCAGACAAAATGCCGGCTCACATTTTCCAGGCCGAATTCAAAATGCGCGTGCTGATAAACGGTGTGATGCCCGCCGTAAAATGTGGAAGCCCCGATTTGCAGCCGCTGCTTGTCGGTAATTTCTTCCGGGCCGATCAGCCGGGGCGCGTAGCAGGTGCGCGCCGCCGCAATCGCTGAGTCGTAGGCATGCGCGAAATGATTGCGAAGCGTGACGCGGGGAACAGCAGCTTCAAACGGCACACGGTCCGGCTGCGGAGAAGTCATCGGTTGAGCGGCCATATCTCGCGCGATATTCTACACTGCCGCTACCAACCCTGAAAGCCGCGGCGAGTTACTTCCGCATTCGTACCCACGCGGAGCCGCCCGCTGTGTGCATGGCGATCGGCACGCCCTGCCAAAGAAACCACGTGTCGCGAAGCACTCGATGGTGCGAGTGCCTCATTTTGTCGGCGACGAAAGCGCACGCGGTGACCTCCGCGACGCCCGCCGCGACCATCGACGCGTTGCTGTGAACAAACGGCCGGGTGAACGGATCCGCCTCGCCCCAACCCGCGTTGATTCCCTGGCGCGTCTCAATCCCGTCCCAGGACGCCGCCGCAGCCTGCACTCCAGCCAGCGCCATGACCGGGCGATCCCGCAGCATGCCGCACAGGCTGAGTACCGCTAACAGGCAGTGGAATGGCACGATATAACGCCCAGTCGGAGACAGTATCGACTTCTATCTATCGATGGGCATTTCGCCTGCCAAGTGCTGGCCCTCTCTAACTACTGTTCTTGCATGCCCTTAAAACGAGGCCGAAACGATGGCATCGCCGGACTTGTGACACATGCGCGCCACTTACGTGCATTTTCGTGCACTTATTCTTGAACAACGGGGGCGCCGCCTCCGTCAGTTACGAAGCGGCGAATGATGATCTGGGGTCCAACACGATCCATCAGGCGTGCGGTACCCGCTTGCCGGCGAGCACCGTGGCGATTGGGAAGAATCTCTGGTTGCCGGTGATCTTGTTATTAAAATTATCGAGGAACTCAAATTTTCCCTTGCGTAATTCCAGCACCGCCACGTCAGCGGGCGCGCCGACGTTGAGCGTGCCGCGGTCATTCAAGAACGGAAAAATTCTGGAGGCGTTGAATGTGCCGCGCGCGACGGCCTCGTCCACCGTCATGCCATAACCAAACAGCTTGGACATGCAGTTGGGCAGGTCAATAACGCCCGTCTCATGCGCGTTGGTGTTCCAATCCGTGGAAAACGTGTCGGGCCAGAACCCGGTCTTCATGATGGCGGCAATCGTGTCCCAGCGCATGTGTCCGGTTTGCCCGTTGCCGACGTCGAACCAGACGCCGCGGCGCCGCGCCGCCAGCACTTCGGGCAGGATGTGTCCGCCATCGTCAATGATGCTGTTGGGAGGCGGCGCGAAGAGATGGGTTACCACGTCGCCGCGTTTCAGCAGGTCCATGAGTTTGCCGAGCGGCGAGATGGTCTGCCCCATGTGAATCATCACCGGAAGGTTGAAGGAACTGGCCACTTCCTGGGCGCGACGAAGCACTTCGTAGTCGTTCTGCCCGGCAACATCGCGCGAGAGCCGCGCCTTGACGCCGACGATGAAATCGCGATTGGCGGCGATGGCTTCGCGCGCCGCGCCTACATCGGCGCGCGCGAGGTCCATGGTGTCGCCTTCGGGTAGGATCCCGGCGCGCCCGATATTGATCAGGACGCGGCCCTGTTGCGGCGACGAGCGCGCCACGGCAATGGTCTCGCCGATGCGGTCGGCGCCTTGCGAACCGGCGTCGACCCAGCCGGTCACTCCATCCTGCAGCACCTTGGCCGGTCCGACGGGCGAGCGCCCGCAATGCGTGTGAATGTCCAGCAGGCCGGGAACGACCAGCTTGCCGCGAGCGTCGAGCGTTTCCGCGGTGTCGCCGGCGATGGCGGCTTCGACGGCAGCGATGCGATTTCCGGAGATGGCCACGTCGCGGATCGCGTCCAGCCGAACGGAGGGATCGATGACGCGCCCGCCGCGGATGATCAAGTCATATGTTGCCGCGAACGCTTTGGTGCCGCGGGCGAGCATTGCTGCGCCGGCCGCTGCGGCGGAAAAAAACTGTCGCCGGTTCAACATCGCAACCTCCCGAACACTGGCGGTAGAAGTGTGTCGCCGAGATGTTGGACGCGCAGGGACTTTCTGTCAACAGGGGACAGTGGCAGGAGACAGTGGCACAGACTTCCGTCTGTGGGATTCCGTTGGTCAGCCCAGACCGACAGCGTCAGCTAAGAAAAACTTCGCAAGCTGAAGCATGCGCCACTTTCGCGCGATTACCGCTTTTTCTTGTTGGAGTCCTTGATGGCTTGCTGCGCCTGGGCGGCTTGCTCATATTTCTTGGTGAAGCGCTCGACGCGGCCGGCCGTATCGACCAGCTTCTGCTTGCCGGTGAAGAAGGGGTGGCAGTTCGAGCAGATTTCCACGCGCAGGAACTCGCCCTTCATCGTCGATCGCGTGGGGAACGTGTGCCCGCAGGCGCAATGCACGGTGACTGGATGGTAGTCCGGATGAATATTCGGCTTCATGGTGGAAACTCTCCCTGGGCTGGCCGGTCTGCGCGGCTCCCGGCTTGAATGCGGGGCTACAGTCGCGTCGCTTGGTCAGCGCACAATTTTCTATCATACGGGATTCGCCCCGCCCTGCCAACATGATATACATGCGAGCCAGGGATTCGTTTGGATGCCCGTCCGCGCCCGAACGATTCAGCCCTGACGACGAACTTGCCGGGAGGCGAAGAAAAATGTCGAGTCAATCGAGTTTGAAATCCGCGCGATGGTTGCGGCATTGCGCTGCGGCGTTGCTGCTGACTGCTCTGGGGCTTGCGGGAATCGCAGTCGCCCAGGAAGCGGGAGCCAAGGACCGGATTTATGTGGTATCGCACGTTGACCTCATCCCGCCGCAAAAGGATCCAGGCACGAAACTCGTGCAGCAATACGTGTCCGATAGCCGCAAGGATCCGGGCATCGTACGCATCGAAGCGGGCTACGAAATTTCACGCGCCAATCACATCTCCATCGTGGAAGTCTGGCAGAACCGGAAGGCGTTTGACGAACACGTCGCCGCCGCGCATACCCGGCAATTCCGCCAACAGGTCGATCCCATGCTCGGAAGTCCCTATGACGAGCGCCTGCACCAGAGCCTGGAATAGCGGTCGAACCCTCGCCGCAGTGAAACTTTCGTCGATTAGCGTTCCGGCTTGCGCCTTGCGCGCGAAGTCCAAAGACTCTGTTGAATGAAAGGACGCGGGATGCTGGTCAAGATCGTCGATGAAATCGAATCCGGCGCAGAGGCGCGGGTGTTTCCTCCGGAACACAAGCATATGGACCTGCGCGCCAATCCCAAAGACATCGATCGAATCGCCGGAGCCCAAAATCATCTCCCTCTTCGGAATTTCCTGGCCACGGTCAACGGCGCGGATTCCATCTTCGCGACCGCCCGGGCCACCACCAAATCAGATGTGCCTGCGGCCGTGCCCGCCGACCGCGCATACGAATTTGCCTCGCAGTCGACCGTCGTCTTCGCCGATCCTGATCTCAATTGGGACCGCAAGAATTACGCGGAGCTTGCTTCCGGCTTGAAGGAATTACTGGAGCGTGAAACGGGAGATACGGTGCGTGCGGTGCTGCTGATTTCATCGTGCCATTTCGCGGACCGAAAGCGTCAGGGATTTTGCCTGGGAATCCGCCTGGTCGCGGAAGGCGAATCCGCGCAGCAGGCCGAAACTCGCTGGGGATTGGGACTAGCCCGCGTGCAGCAGGCTCTGCTGTTTCGATCGCGCGCGATGAGACAACTCGCGCGCGATTGAAAATTTTCCGCCGCGGTTCGATCACCACCGCAAAAAGACCGGTGCTAGGTGACGAACGAACAACCGATGCGCGTCGTTCCGGCATTTCCCTGCTTCTGATATACGCGGCGCAAACTCACGCGCACCGGCGGCAGGATCGGCACGTGCAGCACCGCATGAAACGCGTCGCTGAACTCCTCCGGACGTGAAGTTTCCAGAGCGACACCGCCATAACCCAGATCCAGAACGCGGGCTGTGCGCTCGACTCCCTCGCCGATCAGCGCGTACGCGTGGGTATTCGCGAGAGACACGCGTTCCCATCGCCGCGACTCCGCACCCGTTTTTCGTGGTTCGCCCGTTGGCGAAGTCTCCAGGGATGCGGTGAGGACCGGCGTCACCTTCGGCCTCGGCTCCACAAACTTCGGTTCCGCCAGGCTTGGTTCCACAGTTCTTGGTTCTGACGGCCTTGCTTCTACCGGCCTTGTTTCTACCGACCTTGTCTCTACAGGTTTCGGTTCTACGGGTCTCGGTTCCACCAGCCTAAGTTCCAGCGGCTTCGTTTCCGTGGCCGTAGTTCGTGAAGTGGCTTCAGGCGAAGACGCCGGCGGCGCTATGCGGGTGCCATTCTTCAACTGATAGAGGCGTTCGTCGGCCACGCGGATCAGCACTTCCTGCAATTCGCCGTCCTCGGGATACACGGCCAGGCCGTAGTCGAGGGCCAGCGGAATTCGCAAATTCAAAGGCTCGATGGAACTGGCGTAGGCCGCGCGCAAGCGGCGGCTCAGCGCGCTCGCCTGCTCGGTGTCCGATTGCGGAAGCAAGAGAGCGAACTCATCCCCGCCGATGCGGAACGCGTAATCTGAAGTACGCAAGGATTTTCGCAGCGTGGACGCGGCCATCTGCAGCAGCGTGTCTCCTTGCGGGTGCCCGAAGCGATCGTTCACTTCCTTGAAGCGATGCAGGTCGAAAACCACCAGCGCCAGCTTGTGGTTGTAGCGCATGGACCGATTGAGTTCTTTTTCAAAGTATTCCTCGAAAAAGCGGCGGTTATAAAGCGTGGTGAGCGGATCGGTGGCGGCGTTGATCTGCAGCTTGCGCAGCTCTTCGTACTCCATCAGGATCGGCAGACGCAACAGTCCGGCCGATGCCAACACGTCGACGAGCGCGGCTTGCAGCGCAACTTTTTTCCCCAGACTTTCGGAAAGCTCATGGCGGCGCGCCAGCGCCTGATCCCAAAAATCCAAGCTCTGTGTTTCCGTCAACTCGACTTGCGCAATCGAACGGAATAATCTCTGCAGGAATTGCCCGCGCGCGGACCGCTCCATGGAATCGAGCGTGTCCGTTAAGAGCTCGAGGAAAGACTCCTCGGCGGACCAACGTGGTGGGTTGGGTTCACCAGTTTGTGGCATCAAACGATACCGTTGAATTTCCGGACTTTCCGGACTACCCCAACGCGGGACGGGCGTGGAGATCGGAAGCGCAATCATACGTGCACGGGAAAGGCCATTGGCCGCGCGCCGCGCAGATTCAGGCGATTTCCTGTAATCGCTTGAGCCTGACAGACCTAACTGCTGCGCGGTACCAGCCGCATCATATCGGCTGGCAACACGGAGAGGCAAGACGCAAAAAAGTGCACATTTTTTGCGGGTATACTGGCACCGAAGTTTCCCTTTCGCAGGTCGCGCGCGCCTGCGGCTACTCCAGGGCCTTCAGAAATTCCACGCCCAGCAGATGAAATCCATCTCCCGAATGATGGCGAAGTACGCGCGCCTGAATCGGCGGCGTCTCGGAGGGCAGCGTCGCGGAAGGTGAAGAAGGCGCCGGGATCGTCAAGTTCACGACTTGATTCCTGCGCATCGCTCGCGGGCTTGCGAGATAGGCCCCGGTTGCGCTTATGTCCAGCGTTTTTGTAAGGTCGAGAAATTCCAATCCGGCGGCGTCCGTCCCGCGGACGAACATTGGAATCTGTACATGAATCCGCTGAGATCGCCGGCGCTCAGCGGGGCTTAAGCGCATACTCTCTCTTTCCAAGTCAAAAACGAGTGTGGGAAAGTAATTTCCCATGATTGAAACCGTAGTACTTTCGCACTAGTACCTTAAATAGAACAGCACATGGATTGCCAGCAACGCTCAAAAAGCGAGACTGGATAACATGCTTATTTACTTATGCTTACAGCCGCCTAAACCGCGAGGGAATTTGTTTTCCACAGGTCGCTCTCTGAAAGAGGCCATCGGTTTTCTACAATTGTGCAAAATAGAACCCATTTACCATTGACAGGTGCGGCGGGTTTTGACAGTATCCCGTTGGTTCCCCGCTCACAAACCGAAGTGAATCAAATGGAATTTTCCGCCTTCGCCGAAGCGGACAAGTGTCCCGAGGAGAGCCAGTTGAGACGCGGTCCTGTCATTGAGTTGCCGTCCACCGACGCCATTCCCGCGAGCGTGATCGCCAGCTTTATCGACTTGCTCGAACAGCCTATCCTCATCGCGGACCGGTCTGGCAGGATTGTGCAAGCCAATGCGCGCGGCAGGCAGCGATTGGCCGCCCAAGGCGTCACATTTACACCCGACTTGAATTTATTTGCGGATCTGCTGCGCGTCAGCCCCGGCGTTATCACCAAACAAATCGAGGGCGGCGAGCAGCAATTCGATTCCCGGTTCGATTGCTGCGATGGCGCGTCCGTCGCGCGAATCCAATGGCTGCCCGAAGCGGACTGGCTGGTGGTGCGGCTGGAAGAAGTGGAAAAGCGCGCCGTTCCGATCCAGACCGTGGCCACCCAGCACACGGTGCAGGAGCTTCTGCAGGAGCGGGAGATCACCTATCGTAATCTGCTGGCTGCTTACCTGCGCCTGCAGGAAGTGAACCGGCAGAAAACCGTGTTCCTGGCGTCGGCCGCGCATGAGTTGAAAACACCGCTTGCGGTGATCAAAGGCTATTACGATTTATTGCTGTCGGGCTCGCTCGGGAAACTGACCGACAAGCAGCGCGACATCCTGCAGGAATCCAAGGACAGTTGCGAGCGCCTGGTGCGCCTGGTGTCCATGTTCTTGAACTACTCGGCGCTGGAAAGCGGCAAGCTGGTGCTGCACCTGCGCGAAAACGATCTGCGCGATTGCCTGAGCGAGCTGGCCACGCGCTGGCACGAAGCGTTTGTGCGCAAGCAGGTGCGGCTCGATACCCTTCTGAGCTCCAATATTCCCATCTTCAAATTCGATTACCAGAAAGTGCAGCAGACGGTGGCGAACCTTTTGGATAACTCGCTGAAGCACACGCCGGCCGGCGGAAACGTCACCTTCCGCGCCGAACTATATTTCTGGGAACGCCGCACGGCTGAAGAACTGCAGACCCAGGACCGCCGCCGCGAGCGAGTGCAGCAGCCCAACTGCATCAAGGTTTCCGTGTCCGACTCCGGTCCGGGCATCGCTTCCGAACACCATCAGGAAATTTTTGAGGATTTCGTGCGCGTGGACCGCACGTCATCCGGCATGGGATTGGGCCTGGCAATTGCCAAGCGGCTGGTGCAGGCGCACCGCGGCAAGATCTGGGTGGAGAGCGAACCGCGGCGCGGCTGTACTTTCACGTTCCTGCTGCCGATAGATAACGTTTAAGCGCATTCTGGAAGATGAAGGTGGGGCAAATGGCTGACAAGGAAAGAATCCTCGTAGTGGACGACGAGCCCAGCATACGCAAGTATCTGGGCACGCTGCTGGAGGTGGATGGCTACCAGGTCGAAGCGGTGAACTCAGGACCGGACGCCATCAAGAAGATTGAGAATGGCGATCGTCCGGACTTCATCATCCTCGATGTGCTGATGCCGGATTTGAACGGGCTGGAAACGCTGAAACAGCTGATGCAGATTGACCGCTCGCTGAATGTGGTCATGCTTTCCTGCTCCAACGAAGTGGGCACGGTGGTCGAAGCCATTCGCCTCGGCGCTCAGGATTATCTGACCAAGCCGTTTGAAAAGGCCGAGCTCGACGTGGCCATGCTGAAGTGCCGACAGAAGCAGCAACTGCGCCAGGAAAACAAGGCGCTGCGCGAATACTGCGACACCATCACGGAAGACCTCTGCTTCCTCGCCGCCAGCCCGCAGATGGTGCGCATCCGCCAGCAGATTCTGCAAATCGCTCCGGTCGACGTGCCGGTATTCATTTACGGCGAAAGCGGCGTGGGAAAAGAAGTGGTCGCGCGCATGATTCACATGCGTTCGACGCGCCGCAATCAAGCCTTCGTCAAGGTCAATTGCGCCGCGCTGCCCGGCGAGCTTCTCGAATCGGAATTGTTCGGCTTCGAGCAGGGCGCATTCACCGGAGCGGTGCGCGCCAAGCCCGGCAAGTTTGAACAGGCCACCAAGGGCACGATTTTCCTGGACGAAATCGCGGAAATGAGCCCGCACCTGCAGGCCAAACTCCTGCACGTGCTGCAGGACCACCAGTTTTCGCGGCTCGGCGGACGACAGTTGATCGACGTCGACGTGCGCGTTCTGGCCGCCACCAACGTGGAAATCCAGGAAGCCATGAAGTCGGGCCGCCTGCGCGAGGACCTGTATTACCGGTTGAATGTTCTGTCCATCAATGTGCCACCGCTGCGCGAGCGGGCCACGGAAATTCCGCTGCTGTTCCGCCATTTCCTGCAGAAATACAGCGAGAAGTTCAACAAGGAGCCGATGGTTCCGTCGCAGCATTTGATTGAAGCGGCGGTGCGCTATCCGTGGCCGGGAAATCTTCGCGAGCTGGAAAATTTCGTCAAGCGCTACGTCATTCTGGAAGACGACGAAGGCAGCTTCCGCGAACTGCTGGAAATGTCCGCCACGCGCCAGAGAATTTCTCCGCGCGAGGAAGCGGCGCCGGCCCGCGAACAGGGACTCAAAGCCCTGGTGCGCAGCTTGAAGGACGAAGCCGAAATGGAAGCAATCGCCGACGCGCTGGAAAAAACTCACTGGTGCCGCAAGGACGCCGCCAAGATGCTGGGCATCAGCTACAAGGCGCTGCTCTACAAAATCCGCCAGTTCGGGCTGGATACCGGGCGTCCGGCGCGTGCCAACAGCAAAAAAGACGCCGCGAGTGCGGAGGAAACTCCAAAGGGCGGCTCCGAATCGACCAACCTTGCTCCGGCCGGGCGGCATAGCTAGTTGCACTAGTACGTGCAACTCATTGCTCATAGAAGGCGAGGGATTTTCCTCAATTTGCCGGAAAGCCACCGCCTCGGGCGGCGAGCCGGAATGGAAAATTTACGGGAATCTTGTATTAAATCGGACTAATTTCCTTCCGAAACACGCTTTGTGCGACGGTGAAATGCTTCCGGACGGGTGGAGCTGAAGCCGAATATCGGAAGGCCAGTGCGATGTTTGGGCGAGGTCGTCCTAAATTCTGTTGGACGCAAAGGATTAAACCGGGGCAATCGGGGCCCCGGTTCTTTTTTGCCAGCAGACGGGCGACGACTTGGACCGAGGGCGTGCGACACCACTTTGGAACATGAATTGCTCGTATTTTGTACTCGGGGTGGGAGTGTCGCACTTTATCCGCGATGAGGACTTAGGGGTCCGGGGGAAAAAATAATGACGGAGCGTCGAACTGCGCGCCGATATGACCTGTCTTTGCCGGTCATCATTCGGGTGCCGGTTGAAAAAGAATCGTCCTCGCGCAATGGAAAGACGCGTGACATCTCAACGCGCGGTGTTTACTTCACCATTGATCAGGACCTGGGCCCAGGGGCGGAGTTGGACATCACCCTCACCCTGCCCGCGGAAGTGACTCGCGGTTCCGAAGTGTTCATTCGCGCGATGGGCAAGGTGGTGCGCGTCGACAAGCATCCCGAAAATGGATCCAGCCGTGTCGGCGTGGCCGCGGTCATCGAGCGCTACGAAATCATTCGCACGGAATCTCCGACGCAGTAGAATTTTCCAGTCACTTCCGGCGGGCCGTCACCTGCGAATCAAGATGCGAGTTTGCTAGCGAACCGCCTTTGCTCGGGGTTCGCGCCGCAAACGTGCCCCGTTTCACTGCTTGCACACCACTTACACCTCGATAGACGAATTCTTTTTCAAACGATATAATCGCGCCACCAGGGGGCGTTCGGCATGCCGCGAAAGTTTCCACGGCGCCATTAAAAATGAATTCGCCGACGCTGGACCTTTCGATCGTTATCCCGGCGTACAACGAGGAACGGCGCCTGCCGCAAACGCTCGATTCCATTTTTACCTACCTGCGGGGCCGTCCCTATCGCGCGGAAGTGATCGTGGTCGATGACGGCTCTTCCGACGGCACCGCCGAACTTGTGAACGCCGCGCGCGAAAAATATCCCGGGCTGCGCCTTCTCTCCAACGACGGAAACCGCGGAAAAGGATTCAGCGTGCGTCATGGAATGCTCGACGCGCGCGGGGAAATCGCGTTGTTTTCCGATGCGGATTTGTCCACGCCGATCGACGAAACCGGCAAACTGCTGGCGAGCATCCAGGAGCAGGGCTATGACGCCGCGATCGGCTCGCGCGCCGTGGACCGTAGCCTCATTCAGGTTCACCAATCCATGCTTCGCGAGCAGGCCGGCATCTTCTTCAACCGCATGGTGCGCTGGATCATGGGCATTCAATTTTCCGACACGCAGTGCGGATTCAAGGCGTTCCGCCGCGAGCGCACGCGAATCATTTTTGAGCAGCAGCGCATCGAGCGATTCGGTTTTGACCCGGAAATCCTGTTTCTGGCCCAACGCAACGGCTTGCGCGTCGCCGAGGTGCCGGTGCGCTGGTCGCACGATGCGGCCACCAAGGTGAACGTCGCCACCGACGGCATCCGCATGTTCCTTGAATTGCTCTTGATTCGCTGGAACGCGATTCGGGGATACTATCCGCGCGCTCGCAGATCGTGAATTGCTGCAAAACAGAATCGGGTCCGGCCATGCGCGCGGCGTTTGATTCAGTTGCGTTCCCATCCCGGGTAACCGATCATGTTTTCGCCGGGACACGGAGCGGCCGGGTAGCCGCAGGCGGCCGGCGTAAAATGTCTGGTGGAGCAGCGTGATTCCCATGAAGGTGTCTGTCGTCATCCCGGTCTATAACGAGCGCGCCTTTATCGAAGAGGTGCTGCTGCGGGTGCAGGCTTCTCCGATCGACAAGGAAATCATTCTGATCGATGACTACTCCACCGACGGAACGCGCGCCCTGCTGCAGGATTTTGATAAAGCGCAATCGGAAGGCAAGCGCGAGGTACTGGTGCAGAACGGAAAGGCCCGTCTCTCCATCGGCAATATCCGTTTCCTGTTTCAGCCGCAAAACGCTGGCAAAGGCGCCGCTCTGCGGCGCGGTTTCGAGGCCGCCACCGGCGACGTAGTCCTGGTGCAGGATGCCGATCTCGAATACGATCCGCGCGATTACGGAAAACTGCTCGAACCGATTCTCGAGGAAAAAGCCGACGTGGTTTATGGCTCGCGGTTCCTGGGTGGCCCGCAGCGCGTACACTATTTCTGGCATTACGCCGGCAACAAATTCCTCACCCTGCTCTCCGATGTTTTCACCAACCTGAAGCTCACCGACATGGAGACGTGCTACAAGGTTTTCCGCCGCGAAGTCCTGCGGAATATCAAGCTCAAGTCCAATCGCTTCGGATTCGAGCCCGAAATCACCGCCAAGATCTCCAAGGGTAACTGGCGCATCTACGAGGTCTCCATCTCCTACGCCGGCCGCACCTACGCCGAAGGCAAGAAAATCACCTGGCGCGACGGCCTTTCGACCCTGTGGTGCATCATTCGGTTCAATCTATTCGATTGAGGGCCGTTGTGGCGCATGCTTTAGCTTGCGGAGTGCAAGAAGTGACCCGGGTCCGTCTCTGTCGAAGAATACGGGCGTAAGTCAAAATCCCCACCCTTCTAAAAACCGGAAGATTGGGCACCCAAAGCTCAAACCTAAAACCGCGACCACTGTAGAAGTGTCATCTGAGTTTTAGAAGGACGATTGTTGTCTTGAATGAGACGGCGCAAGCTAAAGCATGCGCCACAGGAAACTCAGGTCTTCTGTTCGGTGTCGGATTCGACTTCCAGGTCGTTTTGCGCGTGCGCCTGGGAATTGGCGTGGGCCTGCGCTTCCACCTGGTTGAGGCGATCCACCAGGGTGTTCAGAGCCGTGAGGAGCGTTTCGATTAGCGGCGGCTGGTCGCCATTCGTGCCATTGGGCGCCGTGACCGGTAGCAGAGGCGCCGGCGGGGCCGTACGGGAGAGCGGGTCGATGATGTGCAGGTCGAAATCGCGCGCCACTTCTTCCACGATTTCGGCGGGCACCGGATTCTTCTGGATAGCGAAGGAACCGACCAGCGCGTGCTCACAGAGCAGGTTCGTGACCCTGGGAATTCCGCGGGCGTAGCGATGCACCGCAGCAACCGCTTCCGGACTGAAGATATCGGGATTGTCCGCGCCGGCGATGCGCATGCGCTCTTCGATGTAGCCCTGCGTTTCCTCCAGCGTCAGCTGGCGGGTCTTGGCGCGCAGCGTGATGCGCTGGCGGAGCTGGCGCAACTGCGGCTGGTTGAGTTTCTGTTCCAGTTCCGGCTGCCCGGCGAGAACGATCTGCAGGAGCTTTTCGGTGGAAGTCTCGAGATTGGTAAGCAGGCGGATTTCCTCGAGCATCTGGGGCGAAAGATTCTGCGCCTCGTCCACCACCAGCACGGCGCGCTCGCCCGCTTGGTAGCGGTCCAGCAGCCACTGGTTCAGCTTCTGCAGCATCTGGCCCTTCTGGTGCGATTCGCACGGAATGCCGAAGTCCGCCATCATGAAATCGAAAAACTGCGAGACGCTCAGGCGCGGATTGAAGACGAAAGCCGTGTAGACGCGCTCCTTGTGCAGCCACTCCAGCAGTTTGTTGATGAGCGTGGTCTTGCCGGTCCCTACTTCCCCGGTGAGGAGAATGAAGCCCTTGCGGGTCTCAATGCCGTACGTCAAGCAGGCCAGCGCTTCCTGAGTGTTGGGCGTCAGGTAGAGATAGCGCGGGTCCGGATTAACGTTAAACGGATTCTCTTTGAGCCCGAAAAACTTCTTATACATGCACGATCCTCATGGAGACCCTAAGCACCAAAGACTTGAGAAAAACCGGCTTTCGCTCCCAATCGATTCTACAACCCAGCCGGACGCAGATGCCAGTTTACGGACATGCCGAACGTCTGTTCGTAGCCCGCGATGCCGCAGCTTACGACCGGGCACGGCGTGGGGCTATTCTGCTTGGTCAAACCGTAATTGAAATTCAGCTGCGTGTGAAGTCCGACGCGCCGGCCCAGGTTTCCGCCGATGAACCAGTTATCGAACCGCGCGGTGGCCGTGCCCGCAACGGGCAAGCTGTCATTCAGCGAATAACCGCCGTTGGAAGTGATGGTCCAGAAACGCGTGAATTGGTAGTGCGCGCCTCCGGAGAAAGTATTTCCGGTCGCTCCCTGGAACACGCCCGAACCTTCCGTCAATCCGCGCAGGTACCCGAAGGAAACTCCGCCGCGGCGCCGCTCGTAGGTGAGCGCGCTGTTCACAGATGCAAACCACAGCTGCGAGTTTCCTCCGCTGAGGCCCGAGGAAATAATCCGCTGGGGTCCGGCAGACACCTGGAACGCCAGGCGGCCGGTGATTTTTCTCCCGTAGGCCAGAGCTCCCATGTAATCGGTCGTCGCGATCGACGTCCCGGTGTAGTCAATCTTGCCGTAGCTGGCCAGAATGGCGATGGAGTTGGCCGGATCGAGCAGGTAGTCGTAGCCTGCCTGTCCGTTGATCATGCTGCTGCTGACGTATCCCGTTCCGGTGAAGTGCAGCAGGCCGTAAGAACCCGCAAACGTGAACGCCGACCGCCGGCTGAAGGAATATTCCGCCTGCCCGAGAACGGAGTTCTCATAGCGCATTTCGTTCCCGGTATTGACCGTCTCACTGGGAATGAACGCTTGCCCCAGTCCGTTGAGCGACGATCCCAGCAACGCCGAATTTTGGGCCACCAGCCCCGGCCCCCCCATGCCCTGGCCGGTGAACGTGGCGCCTGGGGACGCCGCAAAGGTATCGCGCAGCAGGATGTGCCACCGGGCCCAACTGGCTTCCTGCGTGATCATCAAGTTATGAAACTGGTAGTGCGGCGCGGTAATTCCGGCAGCCGGAGCGACTCCGCCGAATCCTTCGTTGAACGTTTCACCGCCGTTGTACAGCACGGCGAAGTTGTATTCGCTCCACACCCGGTTGAAATTCAGGCTGCCGCTGGCAACGGAGATACCGGCCAGAGTGGTCTGTCCGGTGGTGTTCGGAATGGTCTCCCCCAATTGTGAGAGCGAGATCGAGGGGTCAAGAATATTCCGATTGTGCTGCATGGAGCCGAGCGTAAACGGCGCGGCGCCTGCGAGGGTATTGTGATCGGGCACTACCTGCGCGGGATCGTAGGGCTGGGTTTGATCCGGCCCATTGACGCCGCGGGCGGCGCCGATCGGCGCGCGGTTGTACCCGGGCGCCGGGTTGGCATCCAGCGGCTGCAGCGGAGCGTTAGGATCGAGCGGCGAGGCCGGCTCGTCCTGTTTTTGGTCCTGCGCAAACGCCGCGGTGCCGCACAGCAGTAGAGCAAGTGCGACGGCCCCGCATGTATTTCGCAATCTCATGGCATCACCTCTTACAGAACGTCTTACGGAACGACGACGGTGTCGCCCGGCAACAGCTTGATATTCTGGTCCGGATTGTCACCCTTCAGGACTTCCCGGTAATTGAACGGCAGCTCGACGTGTTTGCCATCGACCAGCCGCATCACGTGAATCTTTTTCATGTCGGCAAACGTTGTAAAACCGCCGGCGCTGGCCAGCGCCTGCAGTACGGTCATCCCCGGGATGAGCGGAAACGCGCCGGCGCGCAGCACTTCGCCCACCACAAACACGCGCTGGCTGTTGATCTGCGTGACGATCACGGTGACCTGCGGCTCGGTCAAAAACTTGCGGAGTTTCTCGGTCACGGCCGCGGCCAGTTGCTGCGGCGTCGAACCCGCCGCCTGCACATCGTTGATCAGCGGCAGGGAAATTTTCCCGTCCGGCCGCACCGGAACGAGGCGCGTCATGTCCGGCTCTTTCCACACGTTGATGTCGATCACATCTTCCGGCCCGATGATGTAGGCCGGATCGGTGGTCGCGGGAGTGACCGAAGGCCGCGTATCATCCCCGGCGGCATTTCGCGCCGACGTGACCGGAGCATCCTTGTCGGTTTTCTTTCCTTGTGCCGCCTGCGCGTTTCCTGCGCTCGTGAACGCGAAGACCGCGGCGAGAAGAAGAATGGCTTGCTTCATGAACAACCTCCTTGTTGCTCTACTGTGCTACTGCTCGTCTGTAGTGTCGGTACCGTCCAGGCCCAGCTGCTTTAATTTATAGAGCAGCGCTTTGTAGCTGATTTGCAGCTCGCGCGCCGCTTTCTTGCGATTCCAGTGCGTGCGCTCGAGTTGGTTCAAGATCATGGCGCGCTCAGCCACCCGTGATGCGGCCCGCGCAGCCTCCTTCAACGAACCGGACGGAACTTGCGGACTCGCTGGATCGGAGTTCTTGGGCGCTTCACTCTGGCCATCGCCCGTCCGTGATCCGTGCTCGACGCTCAGATCGTGTATGGCCAGATGTTCATCCGCCAGAGCCACGATCTTTCGAGCCACGTTTTCCAGCTCGCGGATGTTTCCTGGCCAGGAATGGCGCAACAGCAAACGCATCGTCGAGTCGCTGATTTTCGGCTCCGGCCGCTCGAACAGCGAGGTATATTTCTTGAAGAAAAATTCCAGCAGCGCAGGGATGTCTTCCCGGCGATCGCGCAGCGGCGGCAACCGCAGGTGGACTCCGTTGATCCGGTAATAAAGTTCCTCGCGGAATCGCCCGTTCTTCATCTCTTCTTCCAGATTGCGCGTGGTCGAAGAGATCACCCGCATGCTGTGGCAGCCCTGCGCCGGCCGGCCGGTTCCGTCGGGTAGAAGATGTAGCAGCCGTTCCTGCGCACTGGCCTCCAGATGATTGATCCCGTCCAGAAACAACGACCCGCTGCTTTCGACTTCCGCCGATGAATCCTGGTCCGGGCGCTGCATTCGCGCCGCGAGCAAATCTCCAGTCATCCCGGAGCAGCCATACTTCACGAAAGGCTCATGCTGGCGTCGCGAACGGCGGTGAATTTCCAGCGCCAGAACTTCCTTCCCAGTCCCGCTTTCTCCAACCAGCAGCACCGGAATGTCAGTGGAGGCAATATCGGCAATGGTCCGCTCCAGCGCGCGCATCGCGGGGCTGGAGCCCGGAACGAAATACTGGTCGCCGCTGGATAGCGACGCCGGTATCCCTACCGATAAAAGATTTTCATCCGCCCGCGTTGCCATTCGACCCTTCTCTAAGACACTTAAACCTTGCGAAATTCTGCAAAAAATGAACGGGAGCCAAGGACACACACACTTCGTATCTGTGCCTATGTGATCTAGAGCAAAGTACGGGCCACGGAGGGCTCCCGGCCGCTTAATCTGTTGATAATTAAGTTAAATGCTTTAATAAGTTTAGGTTAGCAGGACGAATCCGAGGACCCTGAAGGCTTCCGGGTTCCCGTAATGGAATGGGTGGGTTACCACATTGTGGAAAAGTATTTCCCTCGGCAACTGTCCTGGAGCGAGTGATCTCCATACTGTAAACATAACAAAGCAGATAGATCATCAAACGGGGCGCCCTCAGGGTTCTTGGCGGGATGAACTCAAATTGCTACTGGTGGAACTCGATTTCCACACTGTTCCTCAGCTTTTCAACAAATACCCATTCGGAAGCTAATTCAATAGGCCATGGCAGCCGGCCTCAGAGGCAGGCCTCTCCTTGGACGTTACGCAGACTTACTTACGAATCATTCCTTCGCTTCCGGCGGGGGAACGATTTCATCATTCGCTGGATGCATGGTTTGATGCATGCCTCGTTTGCGGGGCAAGCCGGCCCTGCGGATCTTGTAAAGCAGGGCGCGGTAGCTGATCTTGAGGGCGCTGGCCGTGCGTTTGCGGTTCCAGCGATTGGCTTCGAGAACACTTAAAATGATTTTGCGCTCCAGGTCATGCACGGCCTGGCGGGTCACTTTCTTCAGATGAATCTGGCCGTCCAACTGAATTTCCGGCGTGGCGTGGGTCTGCTCCCAGTTCAGAAGTTCGCTGGAAATCGCGTCCTCCGAGCCCAGGATCACGTACCGCTCGATCAGATTTTGCAGCTCGCGAATATTGCCGGGCCAGGAATGTTTGCAGAGCAATTGAAGCGCGGCGGGAGACAAAGGTCGCGCCTGCATGTTATGGCGTGAGCGGTGAACCTGTAGAAAATAGGCCACCAATTCAGGAATATCCTCAGTGCGCGAGCGCAGCGGAGGCAGCTCAATGCTGACCACGTTGATGCGGTAGAAAAGATCCTGCCGAAACCGCCCGTTCGCAATTTCCGTTTCCAGCCGCCGGTTCGTCGCGCAGATAATTCGGACTTGAACGCGCCGGTCTTCCTGTCCGCCAATTCTGCAGAACTGGCCGTCCTGCAACAACTGCAGCAGCTTGGCCTGCAGGGACATGTCAATCTCATCGATGCCGTCGAGAAATAGCGTCCCGCCGTTGGCCAGTTCGACCCGGCCGGGCTTGGCGTTGTGCGCCCCGGTGAAGGCGCCCTTCTCGTAACCGAACAGCTCGCTTTCGAGGAGCGCTCCCGGAATGGCCGCGCAATTCACCTTGATAAAGGGTGCATCGGGATCAGGAGAAAGGTTGTGGATAAAACTGGCGAGCAGACCCTTTCCAGTGCCGTTATCACCTTGAATAAGAATGGGAACCCCGGATTGAGCTACCTTGTCAATTTTCTGCTTGGCCTTCTGCATGGAAGCGGAACGTCCGAAGATCAGGTTGGCCGGGGGCAGCGCGCCCGTCCGGTCACCGAACCCCGCTCTGGAGATCGCTGTGGTCGCCATATCACCTGGTTCTGGATGAGATTTAGGTAAAGGCAAAGATGCACCCCATTAATCAAATGCACACAGCGAACCAAACTACTGTGGGAGATGCGCATAATCTTGCTCATAAGAGCCCCCTCGCAACTCTGGAAAACATCTTACTTTTCATCGATTTAAGTGCAGATCAGCCCAACCGCCGGAAATATGTTCACTCCGCCGGACTTCCGGACTTAGGCTACTGGGAAAATGTTTTCTCTTACAGGAGACCTAGCTTCCGGGAATTGGTCTCTTTTCGTGGTCAGTCGGTTATAGGGGTCAGTTTGAAGTTGAACGAAAGGCTTTTGCCCAGGCGCAAATCGACGCTATCTCATTTGGTTTCAATCGCAGTTCCCTATGCGCGAGTCTATAAGAGAACGGCGGCATGCCATTTTGCTGGATTTCCTTGCAAATCTCTGGGATCCGCTCGCCGGCGTGTTTCGGGTCCTGCTGCGCCTCCCAGTCCTCGAAATTCATGTGCCGCCGGCCCTCGTTCACATCGTCGGTTATGACCCACGAAAGCGGCGCGACGTGGCTATACCACGGCCATCGAGTCTGGTTGGAGTGGCAGTCGCCACAAGAACGCATCAGCGAGGACTGCACATCCTCCGGAACACTTACATGAGCGGCTAAGGACCGGGAAGCCTCGGCGGTGGGATTCGTTCGCCGGGGCTGAAAAATCTCGATGGTGATCAGGAAGACGAGCAGTGCGCCGACGACCAGGTTCACCCGCACCTTGTTCATCGCCGGCACATGTTAGCACACCCGCGATTCCTGTTGCGTGCGGCCCGCCGTGGGCCTAGTATTCGGCTCAAGAAGCCCCGCTCCGGTCAGGAGGTCCGCCCATGCGAGTGCTGGACTTGATTCAATCGCGCCAGGATGTTTATTCCATTCCGGAAGAGACCACCGTGCACGAAGCCGCGCGGTACCTGCGCGACCACAAGGTGCGCTCGGTGGGCGTGCTGAATGCCGCCGGTAAGCTCTCCGGAGTTGTATCGCAAAGCGATATTTCGGACAAAGTGGCGGCGGAAAACAAGTGCCCGGCATGGATGCGCGTTTCCGAAGTCATGACCCGCGACTTGCTGGTGGTGCATCCGGGGGACCCGCTCGATGAGTGCCTGCGCCTGATGGAAAAGCATGGGGTGTTTCACCTGCTGGTCGAAGAAGCGGGACAGTTTCGCGGCATGATCTCGGTGGCCGACCTCCTACAGGTCATTTCCTCCGACCACAAGGCCCGCGCCGACATGTTTGAAGCGTTCGTCTTCCCGCAACGCTAAGCCGTGTTCTGCGGCGGGTGCGCGTGGAGTTTCAGACCCTCGTCAGGGTATTCATTAACCGGCTCAATCGGGCGCGCGCATCCTGCCCCATGGTCTTGAATTCAATACCCATGCCCTTGCCGGCCTGGCTGTCGCAGACCAGCGCGCGGGCGCGGACACTCCCGCCAGGAACCTCAAAGACCAGGGTAATGAAATCTCCCTTGGGCGGCGGCGTAGCTGTGGCGATAAACAGGCCGCCAAGGGCCAGAACGCGGACCGAGGAAACCTTCCGCTTACCCGCGTGTTCCCAAGCCACCGGCGTGCCCTTGGGGAGCGATACGCGTGTATATCTCCGGGATTTCTGAGTGGAGGGCATAAGCGAAGAGGCCTCCCAATAGCGTAATCCGGGTGGGGGTCCACGCCCTGGAATCCCGTGCCGGCTATGCCCTATCGGCAAACCTGGTCCAAGGGACAGGCGTCCGGCGGGCGTTCCGAGGCCGCTTCGCATCCATTCGGTTAACGTTGTGCATCTACGCAACTTTGGGTGGATGGAGTCTTGCTCCTCGTTCGCCGTTCCGATAGTCTCGAAGTCTGTGAAAAAGTCGGCCAAGAAAAATGCATTGCAGGTCTGCCTGCTGTCGCCGCACCCGTTGGTGCTCAGCGAATTCGAGCGGGTGCTCGCAAATCCCGAGTTCAAAACGATTTCTCGGCATCTGGAATCGACCCTCGGACCGGATTTGCGCCACCTGCCAATTCCCAAGGCGGCCGTGTACGTGGTCGATGCGCACGTAGCCAAGCCGGCGGCCGGCGCATTGCTCTCCAATATTCTTGACACCAATCATGAAGCACGCATTATCGTGGTCGCTGAAAAATTCGATTCCGCGGAAAGTTATTCGCTGCTGCAAATGGGCGCGAAGGGATTGCTGAGCTACAGCGAAGCGCGCGAACAATTGCCGCGCGCGCTGCCGCTGGTTTCCAACGGCGGATTCTGGGTGCCGCGCTCGGTGCTTTCGGGATTTGTCGATTCGGTTCTGGCCGGGACGCACAGCCGGCGCTTCAAAGTGGACACCGCCGCGGACCTCAGCCGCCGCGAACAGGAAGTTCTGAATTCCCTGCTCGAGAATCTGGCTAACAAGGAAATCGGAAGCAAACTCAACATCTCCGAGCGCACCGTAAAATTTCATGTTTCCAACCTGCTGAACAAGTTCGGCGTGCGCCGCCGCGCCGATCTGATCCTGCTGTGTTACCAAAAACGAAGCGCTACCCCTTAAGTGAATCGCCGCGGTCCGCTTTCCCGGATCATGATTGGCAACTGGGCACACGGCAGCGGCGATCCGGTATTGCGCCCGCAAGGTAATTTGTTATAGTCGGCTCGATGTTCGCGGAAATCGAAATTCGACGGGAGTGAAAAGATAAACCTCGATGCCTACCGATCGCAGACCGGAATTCTTCAAGGGCGCGCAACTCCGCGTCGGAATTATTGGTTGTGGATATGTGGGACTCCCGCTGGGCTTGCGATTCGCCGAAGCCGGGCACCGCGTCACCGGCTTTGATACCGATCCGGTAAAGGTCGACAAACTGAACCGCGGCCAGACCTACATCCAGCACATTCCGCAGAATAAAATTCAGCAGTTCGTGCAGTCCAAGCATTTTGGCGCGACCACCGATTTTTCCCGGCTGGCCGAAGTCGACGCCATTCTCATCTGCGTGCCGACGCCGCTCGACCAGCGGCGCGAGCCGGATCTTTCCTTCGTGGAGGCCACTGCGCAGGCCATTCGCCCGCACCTGCAGCGCGGCCAGCTGGTGGTGCTGGAGTCCACCACGTATCCGGGAACGACGGAAGAGATGGTTCTGCCCGTGCTCGAGGAATCCGGCCTGAAGTGCCCGGTGGCCCACGGTGCGGACAACGATCAGATCGCCACGGATTTTTTCCTGGCGTTTTCGCCCGAGCGCGAAGATCCCGGCAACAAGCAATACGGCCTGGCGCAGATTCCCAAAGTGGTGGGCGGCGTGAATCCCCCGTCGGGGCGCGCCGCGCAATCGCTGTACGCGCAGATCGTGGCCAAAGTCATTCCGGTCAGCTCCACGCAGGCCGCGGAAATGACCAAGCTGCTCGAGAATATTTTTCGCTGCGTGAATATCGCGCTGGTCAACGAGCTGAAGATGCTGGGCATGCGCATGGGCATCGATATCTGGGAAGTGATCGACGCCGCGGCCACCAAGCCCTTCGGCTTTATGCCGTTTTATCCGGGCCCGGGCCTTGGCGGGCACTGCATTCCCGTCGATCCGTACTATTTGTCATGGAAAGCGCGCGAGTACGATTTCGCGACCCGTTTTATTGAACTGGCCGGCGAAGTGAACACCGCCATGCCGTATCACGTGGTGGATTCGGTGGCGTCCGCGCTGAACGAGCGGCAGAAATCGCTGAAAGGCTCGCGCGTCATGGTCCTCGGCGTGGCTTACAAAAAAGACGTGGATGACTTGCGCGAATCGCCCTCATTGAAAATTATCGAACAGCTGACCCTGCGCGGCGCCAAGGTGGATTATAACGACCCGCACTTCGCGGAGATTCACAAGCTGCGCCATTACAATTTTGAGGGCATGAAGTCGTCC
Organism: Candidatus Acidiferrales bacterium; assembly: GCA_035295105.1. Classification (GTDB taxonomy): domain Bacteria; phylum Acidobacteriota; class Terriglobia; order Acidiferrales; family UBA7541; genus Palsa-360. Next base: position 51,996 of record DATGJQ010000012.1, read on the forward strand.
CCGATTGACGCCAAGTCGCTGGCTGCGTACGACTGTGTGCTCATTGCCACCGACCACACGACCTACGATTACCCGATGATTGTGGAATCCTCGCAACTGGTGGTCGATACCCGCAACGCCACGCGCCGCATCGCGCGCAATCGCAATAAAATCGTGCTGGTCTGAAGAGCGGTTGATGTAGCGCCCGCCTTCCGGCGGGCAGTCTCTTCGATCCCAAAGGTGCCCGCCGGAAGGCGGGCGCTAACAGGCCCCTACCAGCACTTCCGAGTACCGTACCCTACCCGTTACTGATTGAACCGGCTGGTCGCGGGTACCATTGTCCGCCGACCCGGACTCCCGTAGCATAACTCGTCATGGCCCCAGGGAATCCAGTGAAAGGCGCGGCCCAAGCGACGCGCCGGCGCAGCCAGCGGGTGATCATTACGCTGGCCATAACCATTCGCACCGTGGAGCGTCCGAAGGAGTCTTCGTTCGTCGAGGAAACGCATACCCTGGTCGTCAACGCGCACGGAGCGCTGGTTGTTCTGGCAGGCCAGGTTCGAGTCGGGCAGCAGTTGCTGATCGCAAATCGTGCCACCCAACAGGAACAATTGTGCCGCGTAGCCAGCCTCGGAGCAGCGTCCGCAGGCAAAGTTCAGGTCGGCCTCGAATTTCTGAAACCTTCCCGCGATTTCTGGCACATTTCGTTTCCGCCCGAAGATTGGGTCGTGCCCGAGCCGGCGCCGCCCTCGGATAAACCCTGATTCCATCTGCGCCCGGCCTGATCCGCAGGCGGTGCTTCCTGCAATCCCATCTCAATCCTTGACGCCAATTTTGGTCGGCGATTCTTGTTCGGCGCTGGTGAATGCGTGGAGGCGTCACTGCGGCAAGAACCGCGGGCGGGGGCCGCTGAACTGCCCGGAAGGGCTTGCGGTGGAGCGTTCAGGGCAAATGGGTCAGTTCGATTCGCGCGGTGCCAAACGGAATCTCGGCTTCGACTAAAACCGGTGTGTGTGCCGCGTCCTTGGTGATCCATACCCACAGCCGCGTGTCAGTCAGTTCCTTGCCGTGATCGAAGAGAGCAATCGCCACGCGAAAAGCGGGAAAATTTCCGGCGGGCACGGTGACTGTTCCTTGCGGCGTATCGACGCGGGCAACTGCGTCGTACAACCGGTGGCCGTCAAACACCGGGGCCTTTAGCTCCGGCGCGCGCTGCCAGTCCGCGGCGCGAACATTGTAAAGAAAACTGATGGCGTCGCGCGTTCCGGGCGCCACCCGCACCGCGGTGACGTCGGCCGGCGCCGGATCATTGCCGGTCGTCATGCGGTACAAATTCGTTTGCGCCTTGCCTTGTTCGTGCAGGTACATTTCGTATTGCAGCGAAAATAAATTAGCCACCGCGGTGTACGAGTCAAACTCGTCGTCGATCGCAAACAGCGCTCGCGTGGTGTCCTGGGTATGCGCGACGGCACGAAAATGCCACGAAGGTTGGCCGAAGAAATTGCGCTGCTCGACCACGGTGGTTTCGATCTTCGCGGCATTCACCGAGTATTTGGAAAAGAGCACGCGATACTCAAGATTTTCGCCGGAGTGAAATGGAACCGGAATTGCTACGGGAGCGGCGGGCGCCGGCGGAGTCTTGGCATGCTTTTTGGAAGGCTTGGATTGCTGCGCGATGCCGATGGAGCCGAATGCCAACACCGCAGCCAGCGCGACGAGCATAGGCGCAGCGGAAAGAAATCCAGCCAGGATTGAGCGAGTCTTGGTCAATGAGAGTGCGCGATACGGCGAAGTTCGCACCGGTCCTTTCCAGCATGCTAACGTAGACGCCGCGAAGCCGCCCGAAAGGCACGCTGGATTCAGGTTACAGAAAATTGGCTCCCG